>JAWUXT010000001.1:0-10503 GCA_034111205.1 Paraglaciecola sp.
TAATGATCAGTTCGCCGTAAGGTGCTTTTTGTATTTTGATTACTTTTACTTTGAGCTGTTTGATTATATCTTCTGGACGTTTTACTGCTTCTTTCCCAAATGATGCTTGCTGTTGTTTGATAGAGTTAGCAATAACACCTAATGATTGTGGATCGACAACGGTCGGTTTTTTTGGACGTTCTGATACTGCTAATATTTTCTCTGGCTGAACTTTTGGTGCTACTTGAACCTTACTGTCGAATTTCTTTACGATGCTGTCTTTTAAAGTAACTTGGGCTTGCTTAGGCGGATGACTTTTAGTGTCCTTTGCCAATTTGTCGTAACAGACTAAACGTTGCAAGCTATCGGTATTTTTAGCGCAGATTGCTAATTCATCTAATAGTGAATTGGCGAAGCTAATCTGGCTAACAAAAATGAGTAATAGTGCACATTTACTTAGGTATTTCATAATTCATCCTGTGGCTCTTGTTCTTCTTTTTTCCGAGTATAAATACCGCCAATTACAATACCAAACTCATATAAAATCCACATCGGTATGGCAAGGAGCGTTTGCGATATAATGTCGGGTGGTGTCAGCAGCATGCCAACTACAAACACGCCAACGATCACATAAGGGCGTTTTGCTCTTAACTTATCTGGTGTGGTTACACCGGTCCAACACATTAACACTACTGCCACAGGTATTTCAAAAGCCAGCCCAAAAGCAAAGAAAATTTTAAGCACAAAGTTCAAGTAACTGCTGATATCAGTGTTGATCACCACGCCTTCAGGCGCCACGCTAGTGAAGAACGAAAATGCTAAAGGAAAGACTACGTAGTAGGCAAAAGCCATGCCCAAATAAAACAATAATGTACTCGAGAATAATAGTGGCGCCACTAAACGTTTCTCGTTCCTATATAAACCCGGCGCCACAAATCCCCAAATTTGGTAAAGCACCACTGGAATAGCAATAAAAAATGACAACACCATCGTCAGTTTAAAAGGGGCAAAGAAGGGGGAGGCCACATCGGTGGCAATCATTTGTGCGTTTTCTGGCAAGGTGTCTAATAATGGAGTGGCTAGCCAGTGGTATAAGTCTTGTGCAAAATAAACCAAGCACAAAAATACCACAAACACACTAACAACTGCTTTTAATACACGGCCTCTGAGCTCAATTAAATGAGCAATTAAGCTATTCGGTTCAGCCATGTTAGTTACTCTTTTGAATAGGGTTTTTGAACAGACTTGGCTGCATCGCGAAGTTCGTCAACAGATTTTTGTAGCTCCGGAGACAGATTTTTTAGGTCTTGTTGCTCGGCTTTTTTTAAATTTTCATGTAATTCATGAATTTTGAACTGCTGTTCGACTTCTTGGCGAAAACCGCTGGCCATGCCTTTAATACTGCGCACGGTTTTCATAGTCGAGCGAATGGCACCGGGTAATCTTTCAGGACCCAACACCACTAAGCCTACTACAGCAATAATTAAGAGTTCGAAAAAACCAATATCAAACATTAATTATTCTCTTTGTGTTCGCTCTTGGTTTGCTGGACCGTACTTTTGGTATTTTCCACATTCTCAGCATTCTCAGTCGTTTTATCTTCGACTTTCTCTTTAGCAACGAAATCAGCATCGGCATCTTTTTCCTTATCATCATCGCTCATGGCTTTCTTAAAACCTTTCCTCGCAGAGCCTAAATCGCCCCCTAAACCGCGTAGTTTTTTAGTGCCAAAAAGCAATACTACGATAACTAAAATAATCACCAACTGCATAGGGCTAATGCCAAACATAAAATACTCCTAAAGACTATATACGATTCATTATACGTAGCTTATTAGAAAGGTCACTGGATTTGATAGCCAAATCTAGGTTGTTTGACTTTTAAACCACTAATTGCGTTAATCTAAGGTATGTAAATGTCATACGTTTGCCTATCAAATACCTATTTACAGATATTTGCGTCGAGAGAAGAAGTGTGAAAAAAGTTTTTTTATTCCTTGTCAGCATCGGTTTTCTAACAAACCTTAATGCTCAAGAGATACAACCAGAATATCCATGGTTAGACTCCATGCACCAGAGTATTGCCTCTTCAGTCAACTCCAGTGCTTTATGGTTTGATGACTTTTTTGCATTAGAAGAATTTGAAAAGCATGAACAAGCTTATGGCGAAGCGCGAATTAGATTGGGGTGGGAGCCAAGAAGTCGCAGCGTAAACGAGTTTGAGACGCGTTTTAAAATAAGAGTGAAATTACCCAATTTAAAAAATCGTGCCGATCTGGTGTTATCTGATTATGATGATGACCGACCCGATAACGACATCCAAGCGTCAGGCATTAATGACTTTGTAGAGCAGAATCGTTTTAGTCTTGCACTGCGCTGGCGAAGTAGCCCTGAGAGTGGGTTATCTCATCGAATCGGAGTAGGCCGTCGCTTGCAGGCTTTTGCAAAAAGTCGTTATCGCAACTCGCACATTTTGACTAATAAAACTATTTTACGCTGGGAAACGTCTGCTTATATGTACAGTGATGACGGGTTGGGGGCTGATTTTTCTTGGCAGTTAGGTTACAACGCCACTGACCATTCGATATTTAGGTGGAATAATCATTTTTATTTCCGAGACCGAACCAGCGATTGGCTTTGGCAACATAGCGTTCAAAAGCTCACTCAATTTGATGAAAAAAATGCCTTGATAGCAGGCTATTATATTGAAGGGCTAAGTCGGCCAAATTATCGCTTAGAAGAATATTTGGTCAGCCTGAGATGGCGTAAAAACACTCTGCGTGAGTGGTTGTTTTACGAAATTGAGCCATTTATATTGTGGCGACGGGATGAACAATTTTCTGCTTCTTATGGTATGGCTCTTCGAATAGAAGGTTTCTTTGGCAAGTAAAAAAGCTCACTGGCGACCACAACATTTCTGTCTTTGGTTAAATAAAAAACGGAGCCAGGGTATTCCTCGTTAAACAAATTCAGGCTGCATTAACTGCGTTTTTTTCTAAAGGCAAAGAACCAGCAACCTAGACCTAATAAATCGAAGCAGCCACTGGGCCACCAATTATCTTGATATATAGGTAAAATTGCTCCAATGATAATAAAGGTTGTGCCCATTATCATCAGTAAAGTGCTGGTATGTTGCTGTCTAAGTTGTTCTTGTTGCGCTTCGAACTGAAGCTTTTGTAGCTCAGGCAAGGTTTTAACTTGTTTCAACGTGTCATACACTAAGTCGGGTATTTCGGGTAATTTCTCAGACCAATAAGGTAGGTTAGTCGAAATCTTTTGATACATGGCTTTCAGGCCAATTTGTTCTTTCATCCAATTCTCTAAAAATGGTTTTGCAGTTTTCCACAAATCAAGTTGTGGGTACAACTGGCGACCTAAGCCTTCAATGTAAAGCAAGGTTTTCTGGAGTAGAACTAGTTGTGGTTGTATTACCATATTAAAACGTCTGGCGGTGTTAAACAGTTGCAACAACACGTTACTAAATTCAATTTCTGCTAAGGGCTTTTGAAAGATGGGTTCGCAAACCTTGCGAATGGATGCTTCAAAATCATCTATATCAGTATCCGAAGGAACCCATCCAGAGTCGACGTGCAATTGGGCAACTTTTCGATAATTACGATTGAAAAAGGCGATAAAGTTTTCGGCCAAATAACGTTTATCTTCGCTATTTAGGGTGCCGACTATGCCAAAATCTATAGTAATATATTGGGGGTCGTTAGGGTTAACGGTAGACACAAATATATTGCCAGGATGCATATCTGCATGAAAAAAACTATCACGGAACACCTGTGTGAAAAAAACTTCAACGCCGCGCTCTGCCAACCTTTTCATATTAGTATTTCGGGCAACGAGTTGTTTTATATCAGAAATTGGAGTGCCGTAAATACGTTCCATTACCATCACGTTTTTATGACTGTATTCACTATAAATGGTAGGTACATAAAGAGCTGTTGAATTTTCAAAGTTGCGCTTGAATTGCATGCCATTTGCGACTTCGTGGGTTAAGTCTAATTCATCAATAATAGTGCGTTCGTATTCCTTGACTACTTCAACTGGGCGTAAACGTTTGCCATCCGGTAACAGTTTTTGTAAGGCGCTTGCTGCTGTTCGCATAAGCTCAATATCAGATTGAATGGTATGTTGAATATTTGGCCGAATAACTTTAACAATGACATCTTGGTTACCGTCTTTTAATTTTGCTGCATGCACTTGAGCAATGGACGCAGAAGCCAATGGTGTAGTTTCAAATTCACTAAACAGGTCGCTTAGTTTCTCCAACCCTAAGGATTGAAGGATAATTTGCTTAGCTAACTCTGGATCAAATGGTTCGACTTGATCTTGCAAAATAGACAGTTCAGTTGCGATATCGGGCGGCAGCAAATCTTTGCGAGTAGATAACATTTGACCAAATTTAATAAACACCGGGCCCAAGGTTTGCAAAGCTAACCTGACACGGGTTCCTTGGGTTTTATCGGGGTGTTTATTGCGAAGCCAAAAAAAACCAATGCGACCTAACTTAGCATACCAAGGTAGCCATTTACCGGGAATAAGCTCATCTAGCCCGTGTTGTAACATCACTTTGTTGATCTGATAAAAGCGTAGAATTCTCACGTTAGTTATTGAGTCCTGTATCGACTTTCTTAGCTTGTTCTAATAAAGCAATTTTGGCAGATAAACGCTCTGTGCTACTACGCAGGTCGCTCACACCTCGGCTAAATTCAATCATTTCGCTAGGTTTGACCGCAATTGAATCACTCTGAGTTAAATGTTCTCCAAGTTCAATCACACCTTGTTCTATTTGTGTTTTAGCGGTATCAAATATTGTTCTCATGCTGCTAAACGTCTGATGGGCCAATATATCTCCAGTGTAACGTGAAAGCTGTTCTTCCCAATCAACGTCCAAATCTCTGAGTAATGCACTAAATGTTTGTGCCACATAAATGTCACCGATCAGATTGAGCTGCTTTTTTTGGATAAGTTGAGTGAGCTGGCTGCTATCCTTGAGCTTAGGTAACGTCTCTAAATTTAATTCGATCAAACAATCTACCGGTTCAGGCTCGGGCTCTGAATCATTATCTGGGGTAATAACAGTGCGCACATCAATTTGCTCAGAAAAACTGAACAATAGTGGCCACGGTAGTTCTTTGATCGTCACTTGCAACGATTTTCCTGATAATTTTTTTAAGCGTTGTTGACTATCATCATCGAGTTTTAGCAATTGATTCATCGCCATCTCGATCCCCGAGGTTACTAATTGGGCAAAGGGCATATTAAAATTTAAAACCTCTATGCAATGCGACTATGCCGCCCGTTAAATTTTGATACGTTGTTTGCTCAAACCCGGCAGTCTCCATCATAGTTTTGAGTACTTCTTGCTCTGGGTGCATGCGAATAGACTCGGCCAAATATTGATAACTGTCTGCGTCATTCGCCACAAGTTGGCCAATTTTAGGCAGCAAATGAAATGAGTACATATCGTAAGCTTTATTTAACATCTCGTTAGTGGGTTTAGAAAACTCTAAAACCAATAAACGTCCACCAGGTTTTAATACGCGATACATCGACGCTAAGGCTTTGTCTTTATCCGTGACATTTCTGAGTCCAAAAGCAATAGTGATAATATCGAAGCTGTTATCTGGGAAGGGCAATGCTTCAGCATTCGCTTGCACATATTCTACATTACCTACTATGCCTTTATCTCGAAGTTTATCGCGGCCTACTTTAAGCATGGCATCATTGATATCAGCCAATACTACTTGACCTGTCTCACCGACAATACGCGAGAACTTAGCCGTCAAATCACCGGTGCCACCGGCTAAATCTAATACCTTGTGTCCAGCACGCACACCACTACAGTCAATGGTGTAACGTTTCCATAGACGATGCACACCCAAAGACATTAAGTCGTTCATAACGTCGTATTTGGCAGCTACCGACTGAAATACTTCTTTAACCATATTCACTTTTTGGCTGGTATCTACCTGTTTAAAACCAAAGTGTGTGGTGTGTTCTGATGCTTGAGTAGATGCAGAGGTATCATTTGTGTCAGGGCCGCTCATGAAAAATCCTTGATTGTCGTATAACGTTAGTTTACCGAATAAAAGCGCACGCCAACAGATAAGAATAATCGAATAACCTGCACAGGGTCCTTGAAAGGTGTTGGTTAGAGATTATTTAAGCAAATTGAAGTGGTATATACACAATAGCTATTGGTAGTTGTCACCGACGCTTTTTGAGATGATCAAACTCAATTCCTGTAAAGAGCGACCACTTTGTTGTTGCAGTTCATTAAAACTCGTTTGGATGGCTGTAAGGCTTCGTTTCGATTGTGCAGAGCCAGAGATAATATTTCGTTTAGTAAAATAACCCACCACATCGTTGCTAAGCAAAAAGGTATCTTTGCCCATAGTGCGAAGGCCGTAAGGGCCAGTGTTACCACCAAGTCTTGCACCATGTTTTTTCAGATATGCCCACAGACCGATAATATCTTCGTTTGGCCAATCGGCCACAAATTTCGCAAAACTACCATGCTCGCGCGCTGCAGAATCAATCATTATGGCGTTGTCTCGGATCGTCCTAACCTTAGTATAATTTCGAATTATGCTAGGGTCGGTCGCTTTTTGTTCGAGCATTTCGTCAGGTATTAATAATATTTTTTGGATATTAAAATCAAAAAACACACGTTCAAAATCAGGCCATTTATTTCTGACTACTCTCCACACGAAGCCAGATTGAAAAACCTTTTTACTAAACTCAGCTAAAAACCTGTCATCTCCGACCTTGCTCAGTGCTTTGTTTGACAAGGGTTTGTTTAAGCCCACGGCCAAAGCTTGTGGGCCGCCTTTACGCTCACAAGCCCGCTGATAAATGGCATTAAACTTTTCTAGGTTGTGCATTATGTTTACTCTAAATAATTGAAATCGCAGCAAAGCCGCTGAATACCAAACCTAATGAGCATATAAGTAATGCAAAATTGGGTTGAGGGATCAAAAACAATGCCGCAACAGATTCAATAGTAACGAGTAAATTAAGCTGCAATTCCTGAATGGCGTAATAATGCATCAACTTCTGGCTCGCGTCCTCTGAAAGCCACAAACATTTCCATGGGCTCTTTACTTCCACCCATCTCTAAGATGTTAGTCAAGAAGTCGCTGCCTGTTTGTTGATTAAAAATACCCTCTTCTTCAAACCGGCTAAAGGCATCAGATGACAGCACTTCAGCCCATTTATAACTGTAATAACCCGCTGCGTATCCACCTGCAAAAATATGCCCGAAACTATTTTGAAAACGATTAAAACTAGGTGGGATAAGCACCGCCACTTGTTCGCGCACTTGGTTTAAAAATTGTTGTACATTCGTTTTTCCTGCAACAAAATTTTCGTGCAGGCTAAAATCAAACAGACTGAATTCTAACTGCCTAAGCATTTGCATGGCTGATTGAAAGTTTCGTGCAGCTAACATATTGTCTAACAACGTTTGAGGTAGTGCTTTGCCTGTTTCGAAGTGCCCAGAAATAAAGTTCAAGGCTTCTGGTTGCCAGCACCAATTTTCTAAAAATTGACTCGGTAATTCTACTGCATCCCAAGCAACGCCATTGATGCCTGATACACCCCCTACGTTTATTTTGGTTAACATATGGTGTAGACCATGGCCAAATTCATGGAATAACGTGACTACTTCATCGTGGGTAAATAATGCAGGATTGTCGCCTACTGGACCGTTAAAATTACAGGTTAGATAAGCCACTGGATATTGCTGACTGCCATCTACTTTTTGTCTGCGTACTTGGCATTCGTCCATCCAAGCACCGCCGCGCTTTTTCTCACGGGCAAATAAGTCTAAATAGAAACTGCCACGAAGCTCGCCTGTTTCGTCATGAATATCATAAAAATGCACATCTTTATGCCAAGTTTCGATATCGTTACGGGCAGTAATTGATAATTTGTATAAACGGGACACCACTTCAAACAATCCTTTTACTACCTTATTTTCGGGGAAATAAGGGCGTAATTGTTCATCAGAGATTTTATAAGTTTGTTCTTTCAGTTTTTCACTATAATAAGCAAAGTCCCAAGCCTGCAATTTAGCTGCTTGATAGTGTTCGTTGGCAAAAGCTGCCAGTGTATCGATATCTTGTTGCGCTTGGGGTTTGGATCGCTTGGCTAAATCTTGTAAGAAACCATTTACTTGTTCACCGGAATTAGCCATTTTACTGGCAAGTGAATAATCTGCGAAATGTTTAAAGCCTAATAGTTGTGCTAACTCTTGACGTAAACTTAAGGTTTCGTTGATGATCTCGGTGTTGTCCCATTTACCTGCATTGGGTCCTTGTTCCGATGCTCGGGACGTATAAGCACGATACATTTCTTCACGTAACTCACTACTATTGGCGTGGGTCATAATGGGTAAATAGCTTGGGATGTCCAAAGTAAACAACCAACCTTCTAGCTCTTTGCTTTCGGCTAATTGTTTGGCTGCACCTAGAGCAGATTCTGGTAAACCGGATAATTCAGCTTGGTCAGTAATATGTTTTTGCCAACCTAAAGTGGCGTCCATCACATTATTACTGAAGGTCGAGCCTAAGTCAGACAAGCGACTTTTCACCTCTGCATAACGGGCTTTTTTGGTATCATCTAAAGCTACACCTGACAATTTGAAGTCGCGGATAGCTTGGGTAATCACTTTTTGTTGTGCTTCTGACAAGTCAGAAAATTCAGCACTCGCATTAATTTTGGAATAGGCGTCATAAAGCTTGGTGTTTTGACCTACCCAAGTGCCATATTCAGACAAGGCAGGCAAACACGCATCATGTGCTTCGCGCAATTCATCATTGCTGACTACAGAGTTCATGTGAGAAATCGGAGACCATTTGCGGCTCAGTTCGTCGTCTATTTCTTCAATGGGTGCCACTAGGCCATCCCAACTATATTGACCTGAATTCAGCACTTCAGTAATTTTAGTTTTGCAGGCCTCGATGGCCTCTTCGATAGCAGGTTGAATATGCTCAGGTTTAATAGCTGAGAATTGCGGTAAGCTAGATAAATCAGTAATTGGATTGGTCATAAAGTATTCTTCTCTGCTAGGGTATGAGTAAGAAATTGGGTTGCATTAAACAAATCTCAAGAGCTAACCGGCGGTTCCAGCAGATAATTTTAGTAGCGACGTAATTTAATCATAACAACTAGGTTCTTTTTACATTCACAACACGTATCGATTAGCTAGATTGGCTCAATTGAAAAATTGCGGTGTTATTTTTGTGTGATAAGCATTATCTTCGAGCAATTATTTTTAACTGAATATTTTAACTAGGCAGACTCATGGCAGATTTTGATTATATATGTATTGGTGGTGGCAGTGGCGGTATTGCATCGGCAAACCGCGCGGCTAAACATGGTAAGAAAGTAGCATTGGTAGAAGCTAACGCAATCGGTGGCACTTGTGTCAACGTGGGCTGCGTACCGAAAAAAGTGATGTGGTTTGGCGCACATGTTGCAGAGGCAATTAATCTTTATGCACCTGATTATGGTTTTGATGTCACAGTGAATAGCTTCAATTGGCAAACGTTAGTCAATAGCCGAGAAGCTTACATTAAGCGTATTCATGCTAGTTACGGCAGTGGTTTTGAAAAAAATGGTGTGACACTTATCAATGGTTTTGCGAAATTTGTTGATAAAAACACCATCGAAGTGAATGGAAAGCAGTATACCGCTGAGCATATTCTTATCGCCACAGGTGGTCGTCCTATTTTTCCTAATATTACTGGCTCCGAACTAGGTATTGATTCTGATGGCTTCTTCGACCTAACAGAGCAGCCGAAACGTGCAGTTGTGGTTGGCGCTGGTTATATCGCTGTAGAGCTGGCTGGTGTAATGCACGCATTAGGTACAAAAACTGATTTAGTGGTGCGTAAACATGCTCCACTTCGTAGCTTTGATACTATGTTGTCTGAGACATTAGTAGAGCTTATGGCACAAGATGGTCCTACGTTGCATACCCACGCCACCCCCACTCAAGTGATAAAAAATGCAGATGGCTCTTTAACCATTGAATTTGCAAACGGTGAATCAATCGAAACTGATTGTGTGGTTTGGGCTATTGGTCGTGAGCCAGCAAACGATAAAATTGGTTTGGAGAATACCGGCGTTGAGCTTAACGAAGGTGGATACGTTAAAGTCGACAAATTTCAAAATACTAACGTCGATGGTATTTATGCCGTGGGCGATAACATCGGTTATGTTGAACTTACCCCTGTAGCAGTTAAATCTGGACGTTTGTTATCGGAGCGTTTATTCAATGGCCAAACAGACGCTCATATGGACTACAGCTTAATTCCAACAGTCGTTTTCAGTCATCCACCTATCGGCACCATTGGCTTAACTGAAGCAGAAGCTAATGAGCAATACGGTGAAGATAACATCACTGTGTACAATTCAGGTTTTGCTGCAATGTATACAGCCGTTACTAAGCACCGTCAAATGACTCGTATGAAGTTGATTTGTGCAGGCGAAGATCAAAAAGTAGTCG
>JAWUXT010000002.1:0-11899 GCA_034111205.1 Paraglaciecola sp.
GCATCGCCATATTTTTGCCAGCTGTTAATACTGGTTTTATAGATGGGCTGTCTTACTTGTTCAGCGCTTGGCGTCATGACTATACGTTGTGTTTGATAAAAGTGCTCTGTTGCTTGCTCATAATCAAGACCTAAGCACTCTAGTAATCGAGATGTTTCCTTTGGTTGGTTATCCACCACCGCTTCATATGTAAAATTGATGATATCTTCGCTATATAAACTTGCCCAAAATGTCATTAAACGTTCGTGCTCACGATAATAATGCCCAAGGGCGTTTAAGTCATGTGCGTAGCCTTGACTATCGTCAAAGGGCAATTTAAAAATAGATAAACAATTATCTATTGAATCACGTTGACAATATACAAATTTAGCATCGGGTAAAATAGCCTTTATAAATCCCACAAAATTATAGTTGAGCGGATTTTTGTCAGTAAAATAAGTGTGCTCGCCAAAGGTTGCAAGCATTCTTTTTTTATATTGACGGCCAAGTTCAGTCAGTTGCGATTGACTAAGTTTAGTTAAGCAATAAGGATAAGGTGTATTAGTCGTTTGTTCTGCCATCTTCACTAAATCATTGATATAACCAAGCTCACCTGCACCAAAAACTTGCGAATGTGATGCCAGTATTTGTTCCGCTAAACTTGTACCTGAACGTGGCATACCAATAATAAAGATAGGATGAACATGCCGCATACAAACATTTGCAGGTGATACAGGCATAATATCTTCCATTGCCGCTCGATATTGTTCAGTGAGTTTGCTGCTGTATGGATATTTTTCTGCTTTTATTTGCTGTGCAAAAGCGTAGTTTTTAATCGCTAACGCATATTGCATAGATTTGTCGTAATACACCGCCAACGCAAAGAATAATGATGACTTAAATACGCTTGGCGTGACAATATCAACCAGTAATTCAGTGATTTTTTCAACTTCCTCAGCCGCTAACATTTGGTTTTTAAGCTTTGCTAATTGATAAAATGAACTGGCATGATTAGGCGTATGTTTAAGCGCTATTCGAAAACTCGTGGCAGCTAAATCAAATTCACCTAGCTGTTCTTGTAATACTCCAAGATGATTGTGCGCTTCGCTATTGTTTGGTTCATCCTTAATAACAGCTTGCAAGCAGGTTTTTGCTTTCTCATAGTTATCCAGCTGCTTAAGCGTAGTGGATAAATTGATACGTGCAGGCGTGTAATTGTCTACAGAGATCGCTTTATCAAAGGTTTTTTGAGCATTTTCATAGTCAATTTTTGCTAAGTAAATTTCACCTTTTACATTTAAGTAATAACTACTTTTTGGTTCAAGGTGGTTAGCATGCTCAATCGCTTTTAAGGCAATATCTAAGTTGCCCAGTTCTTTTAATGACTGAGCAAAATTAGATAAACATTCTGGGAAATTAGGTTCAATTTTAAGCGCTGCGTCAAATGATAAGGCCGCTTGTTTATGCTGATTTTGTGCGGCAAATACGTTTCCCAAATTATTCAAGGTTTGGGGCTGCTGAGAATTCAAGGTTAATGAAAAATTAAAGGCCTTCTGCGCTTCTGGGAACTGATGCAATTCTTTAAATGCGAGCCCTAGATTGTTATAAGTTTGTGCGTCTTTGTTGTTAACGGTAAGCGCTTTTTCTAGCACAAGGACAGCTTGTTCAGCTTGTTTCAATTGAATAAACACAACACCTAACAGGTTCAAGCCATGCTCATTCAAAGGCTCAACTTCTAATATACCTTCAAAAACTTGCTGAGCAGCAAGCAAGCGCTCATTTTGTAGTAACTGAAAACCTTGTTGTAATTGATTGGCGACTTGTTGGTTCACAGCATTCCTTGTTGTTATTTGGGGGGATTAGCCATAAAAAGGCCTACTTAACGCAGGCCAATATATACTAAAATTGTACAACTCTACACTTTAAAAGTTATACGCAAATCTCACACCAAAATTACGCGGAGAATTGTAGTCGTATGCCACTCTGGCACGACTGAATATCTCAGTGTAGGTCTTGATGAGTTCGTCAGAGGCATTATTAACATAGGCTTGTACGCTATAATCACCACCAACAGACTGCCATTTAACCGAAAGATCTAATTTCGTATAAGCATCTTGGTCAGCAAAAAACACTGGCGCACGATTACTCACAAAACCTGAGTTATAATATGCGAATACATGAGGTTTTATGGTACCCATATCGCCCAAATCGATAAAGTAAGATATACCCACACCCACAGTCATGTCGGGGGTATAAGGCGTATCTTCACCATTCACAACGTAGACATTAGCATCGTTGATCGTTTCAGAGCCTATAGGTGCGACACCATTCCACACAAGGTTACCTGCATCCACAATAAACTGATCGTATTCTGACATATCAATCGAAATACCAAAATCGACAACAAGAGCATCGGTTACATCCCAAAAACCTTCGATTTCAAGGCCGCGTGATAAAATTGAGCCACCTGGAACCTGTGTTGCTACAGCAATACCCGTAGTGCCTTGTTCAATGAAGGCAGTGGTTGTTAGGCCTTCAAATTTGCCGCTGTAAGCCGCTGCATTTAAGCGTAGCGCGCCATCTAATAAGGTTGATTTCGCTCCTATTTCAAAGGATTTATTGGTTTGTGGAGTGAGTAAGGTTTGCGTTGTCACATCTGTAGACCCAGCAATATAAGCCGTAGCATAAGTAGCATATACCATGAGGTCTTCGTTGAGCTTATAATCTGCGCCTAAACGATAGTCAGTATTTTCATCTACACCTCGTTGTACATCTCGGGTTCCGTAAGTTCTGACCGGTAAGTCTGGTCCTAAACGCGCGGCAGTAGGCCCAAAACTTAAGGGGTCAGCACTTTGCGATTCACGGTCATCTTCAGTATAACGAATACCTGCAGTAAGGTTTAATTTTTCAGACAATGCATAGGTAGCTTGTCCGTATAAAGCAGTTGACTTAGTCCCACCACGACCTTCACTATTCCAATAAGCCCAAGATGGCGTTTCTGGCGTTGCGCCTGCATAACCCGACCAAGACTCTACTAAACTACCAAAAAGATAAGCAGACCGGTTGGCGGGATCTTGACTGTTAAAATAGTATGCCCCAACCGTATATTGTAAGGGGCCATCAAATAACGATGAAACGGATACATCAACTTGTTTTGATTTACTGGTGCTATAATTCCCGTCTACCCAAGAAGCTAAACCAGAAAGATCCGCATCCATTAAGTTAATAGACTGATAATCAAACATTGCACCATTAATCACTACGCTATGCTCGGCCACTTCCCAATCAACACTGATATAAAATGATGTTTCTTCAAGCTCTCGATTAGGCGTGTAATCATAATCGATGGTTCTTGCTCCAGGAACAATGCTAGCGAAAGCATCGCCATCACAAACATTACCACCCGATACAACTCTGCCACCTGGTCTGTCAGGTGAACCATCAGCGCAGCCTTCGTAAATACCAAAACGAGGGTCTAAAAACCCATCAGCTGCATTAATCAGTGTAGGGTCGTCTCTATCAAGCGGAATACCTGCTGGTTTGTAACCATAGTTCAAGCTTCCGTTACCGGTATCTTTCCAATGAGACGCGGTTAAGTTAATAGATAAGTCATCGCTAAGCGTAAACTTTAATTGGCCACGCACATAGGTATAATCTGAATCTTTTATATCGCCATTTGGATTATTGATATTTTCAACAAATCCGTCGCGTTTTTCATCAGCGGCAGTAATACGAAAAGCAACATTGTCACTAACAGGAACGTTAACAAAACCTTCGGTTTTGATTAAGCCAAAATCACCGAGTGTTGTTGCACCGCCGAATGCGAAATCTTCTGTATCAGGCTTTTTAGTTATAACATTAATCAAGCCGCCGTATGTGTTACGACCAAATAAAGTGCCTTGAGGCCCTCGCAACGCTTCTATGCGCTCAACATCTAAGTAACCTGCCAGTGCCTGACCTGTGGTCGGCAAGTACATACCATTATGATAAATTGGTACTGCAATATCTGTAGTTCCTGCACTCCCTGCACCACGCAATATTACTTGTGGGTTATTACCAAAACTAGTAATCGTCACCCCGGGAATAGCTTTTTCTAACGACATAATATCGGTAATTTGCATGTCTACCAACTCGCTACCGCTGATGGCAGTAACGGCTAATGGTACGTCTTGAATATTAGTAACACGCTTTGTAGCGCTGACTTCTATTACTTCAATTTCTTTTTCTGATCTTGTTTGGGCATATGCGCTGGACACTGCTATAGCATTTGCTACTGCCACTGCGATTGTTGTTTTAAGTAGATTGTGTGATTTCATGTTCATGCTCATGCTCTTCTTCCCGATGCTGTGCTAACTAGAATGTTCCAAAATTGATATTTTTATTTTTTAGGTAAATATCTTAAGTCAAAAAATACTTCGGAATCATTAATAAATCAACTGTGAATTTACATTTATTACTATTAAATGACGATTAATTGCTTATTTATCCCCCATATCGACATATTTAGCATTTAATTATTCACAAAAAACTGTCAAAGAATTAGCGTAATGGACTTCGGAGTCATTTTTATTCATGTCAATTTCAATTAAGACCTATTGGGCTTTTTTAGTTCTAACGTCGTGCTTTATTAAATTCGCGCATTCTTCCCAACACATCAACACCTAGCTGGTCATAAACAGAAAGCATATCTATTAATACCCAGTTCTCTCGAATTAAATCACCTTCTACACGCCAAAAATCTAGACTACGCATGCTTATTTTTTGATCCCCTGGTGCAATACCCAACCAACCAGAACCAGATACTGTCATATGCATGCCTGGCCAAGCTGTAAAAGCTGCGTAATTCGCATCTGCAAATAAGTGACCTGCATAAGGATTGCCAACTCTATCTGGAAGACCATTGAGAAAAGGGATTTGATGCCAATCTCTAAATCCGCTAATTGTTCTGGCCGTACCAATACCTGACGGTCCATACCAAGAACATCTGGGGTGCCAATAATCATGTAAACGCATAGCTTCAGCCCCTCCTGTTGCATAATTCCCCAGCGCTACACACATGTCGCCAACCAGAGTTTCTGATTTTTTAGAGCTGGTTCTATCCCACGCTTTTATGGTGATGCCATCTTGACTTGCAGGCCCGGGTACATGCCATTCACGACCCAAACTCGGTGCCATTGGCCAAGCATTCGCCTGCATCATAACGTCAGGGATATCCCATATTCCTTGGTATTCTATGACCTTATTACCTACAAATTTATAAAATTCATGGAAACGCAATGAGACCATATGGCCTGTTGCAGGAATGTCTAACCAAGGTTTATCAAAAGTGCCGCAATAAAAACCACAACATCCCACCCAATGACTACTCTGTGCTGTTGGGCCTGACATAATAATCGAGTCTCGACGTTCAAGATCAGGAATTGATTGGAATAGAGGCATTAATGCTTGATCGAAAAATCCTTCTACATCAGTCATTCTTTCGAAGGGAAAGCAAAGTTGAATGACAGCGTTTGGGCAAAAAAGCGAAAGTAAATTGTCTTTAACTGCTTCGGGTTCAAAGTTGTACTGCAATTGACTGAGTTGGTGGATTTTATTTTTGTTTTCTAAAAGTATTTGCTGGAGCTCAGTGGTTTCCATTTTCGATCTCGCGGATTAGTTGAATGTCTCTGGATACGGCAAGCTCAAAATCATCGGCTGATAACAGATGCTGTTCCGATTCGTATATAAATTTGGCTGTTAACTGTTGTTTATGATTTTGATGGTAAAATTCAATATTACTGATAGGGGTAACAGCATCATATTTGCCATGATGAATTACATATTTAGCAGATACATTTATTTTTGGAAATCGATACTTTGCCGTTGACCAAAGTGATATTAATTTAACCTTATTTTTTATTTGGCTGGCGGCATAGAAGCTAATGGGACCTCCCATAGAGTGCCCAATAAGCACAATGTTTTTAAATTCGGTTAATAAGTATTTTTCTAGTGCATTTATAGCAGCAATAAGATCTGAGGCGTAGAATCGATCGGGGAACTCTACTTTGCCGGTTTGATGCGTGTAGGTGATTCCTTGAGAATCGTTATGCCCCCGATAATCAGGGATCAGCACGTTAAAACCTGCTTTTGCATAAGCATTTACCCAACCTCTATAATATTTACCTGGTCTAAAGGATTCGCCAGTTTTTACCCTTCCATATTGTGCTGGGTCAGGGTGAAAACCATGAGCCATCACAATGAGAGTATCTGATTTTAGCTTGTTTGGACTACCGATAACTAATAGTGCACTTTGTTTTAAATTATCATTTTCAAATTGTAGTAAGCGTCTTTCAATCCTCTGATTTTTGTTGGGCAACATATTAAGTTCAACACTCAAACATACTGTTGAACTTAAATATAAAACAAGAAATATCGATAAACGCATTACAGTGCTGGGTTTTCAATACTGGCAGTTCGTTCAAGGATATCTACCCCCTGTTGTTTTAACCAATATGGAATGTCTATCATTACCCAGTTTTCTAATAATTTATCTCCCTCACGGTAATAAACATCAACAATCCGCATATCGGCTTGGCTATCGCCGCTGGGCATGCCTAAAAAGCCACCTTTAGACTTATTTGATAAGTTTGGCCATCCGAAGAAACAAGCAAATTGCCCCTCAGCAAACCGACATATGTGGCCGTTGAATACTTTGTCAGTCAGTCCTTCTCTAAAGGGATACATGTGTTGTTCTTGATATCGAGGAATAGTAAAAGTTGAACCGATACCTGCGGGCCCATACCATGCCATGTCATCGTGCCAGTTCTTTTTCATCACCTGTTCACCTGCCCTATCATTAGCCGTTTTGTTTAACTGACTCAAATCATCTATCATAGTGTTGAGTACTTGTAAGGTTTTCACTGCCTCCTCAGCGGGCTGCTCATCAAGTACTAAACCATTGTGGTGACGTGGTCCTGGGTGGATAAAACTGGCACCCGTTTGTGGTGGTAATGGATTAATACCCACTTGCTGCATGAGTCCAATAATGTCTAACCATAAACCTGTCTTAGTTATTTTACCGTTCTCAACACAGTTAAATTCGGCATATTTCAGCATAACGACTTTTCGTGTGGCGCGGATCCCTAGCCAATCACTGTCAAACAGCCCCATAAAATGTCCCATACTCATTACCCATGTACCACCACTCACATCATTTGAACCAGCGATAAATACGTCTTGGCGTCTTTGAATATTTTTAAATGAGTGGTAAAGAGGTTGCCAAACATTCGCAGAAACCTCTTTTAAATTGTTTATCTTATTAAAAGGGTACACACCGTAAAATTCATAATCATCAGCAATGTAAGATGCTTGAACCTTTGTAAGTGATGTTGTGTTTGCCTTTTCCATTGCTTTGAAATACTTCATTACATAGGCTTTTTCGCTTTGAAAATTGGCCATATTCAGTGCTCTCTTTTGGTTAATAACTAATTTTAAAAAAAGTTTATTTACTAATGACTTCGAAGTCAATTGGTAATAAGATGAAAAAAATCTTTAGTACTTAAAACGACAAAAAGAAAAGGTTGGAGATCACAATGACGGAATTTGGCGCCTTAAATTGGAGTATATTAATAGTATATATAGTGGCAAATCTACTATTAGGCCTAGTGATAGGCAAAAGAATTAAAACCGATAATGATTTTTATATCGGACAAAAAACCACACCTTGGTGGGCAATCGGCATTTCTGTGGTGGCCACTTACGTTAGCGCCATGACGTTTTTGGGTGCGCCGGCTTGGGCTTACAAAGATGGACTCAGTGTCATCGCTATTCACCTTAATTACCCATTAGTGATAATGATCGTCATTATCTTCTTTTTCCCCTTCTTTTATAACTCAGGCGTCGCATCTATCTATGAGTATCAAGAAAAAAGATTTGGCAAACGTGCTAGGGCGTTAATTTCCTCTATTTGGTTGGTATCGCAAACCATGTCTTCTGCTGCTGTACTTTATGCAACTTCTGCGGTGTTGAGTTTCATCACTGGCGTCGATGTTATAGCCGCAATATTTATTGTTACCTTTATTGCACTGGCTTATACCGTTCTAGGCGGTATTACTGCTGTAATATGGACGGATGTAATCCAGTCAATCATTTTATTTACTGGTGCAGGTATTATATTTTATGCACTGCTTAACGAAAGTAGTTTCTCAGTCATGGATTCACTCGCTCAACTTAAGTCTGAAGGTAAACTTAACCCACTGATCACTGATTGGGACTTCAATGCTACCACCACAGTATGGAGTGGCATTATCGCCATGACGCTCTACCACACAACGGTTTATGGTACTAACCAGATGATGGTTCAAAGAACGTTAGCTGCAAAAAACATTGGCGATGCTAAAAAGTCCTATTTATTAATGGGTTTTGCTGCTTTCTTTATTTACTTATTCTTTATTATTCTTGGGGTACTGTTTTATAGTTATTATAAAGGTAAAACATTTGATAACGAAAACCTCATTATCTTAGAGTTTGCAGCTGAATATGGTATGCCTGGTTTAATGGGGCTAATAGCGGCAGCTGTGATGGCTGCATCCATGTCGAGTCTTGACTCCGCTTTTAACTCATTATCGACGGTTACCACCATCGATTTCTATAAAAAGTATTTTAAAAAGGGAGCTCCTGAAGCTCATTATCTGAAAGCATCTAGACTGTTCACACTGTTTTGGGCGCTACTGATCATCTTCCCTGCCATTATGTATCACCTACACAGTTCTGGCTCAATTTTAGAAGTGTTGAGTAAGGTAGGTTCCTACTTTGTAGGCGCTCAATTGGGTATGTTTGGGCTAGGGTTTTTCTCCAAACAAGCTACCGAAAACGGCTTGCTCGTGGGAACTGCAGTTGGGTTTGTGGCTGTTGTAGCTGTCGCCATTGGAACTGATGTTGCGTGGCCTTGGTATTGTTTGATTGGTGCAGGTTTCAATGTGATTGTCACTATTATTGCTAGTCGTATTATTGATGGTAAACAACATGAATTATCAGAATATACAGTCAAAGGTCAGCAATTAAAGTTTGCCAGAGAAGGATTGGCAGAAAAAGAAAATGGGTGGTATCGCATCCCAGGTAAAGTTGACCGTGTTAACTACTGGTTATTTGCATTCTTTATTTTAACCCTAATTTTCTTATGGTCTATTCAGTACATGGTTTAACAACGGATTATTATGTCAATTATAAGTCAATTTTATGATGCACTTGCGAACGATTTATCGCTAACTAACATAGTTAGCGAAGACGTAACTTTATACGCCAGCGAACCGGTGAATGAACTTCACGGCATTGATGCCATAAAACAACAGTATTGGAAAATTTTATCAACGTCACTCTACAACATTGAACGTAGGCCATTTATTGAGTTTGATAGCATTCACAATAATCATAAATGGATTGCTGCTACAGGTTATTTAATAGGTGATTTTGTCAATGACTTGCTTGGAATACCTGCCACTAAAAAACCTGTCTATTTAAGATTTACAGAGCTGGTACAGCTGCAAAACGAAAAAATAGTCAATTATTATATCATCATAGATTTCTTAGACGTTATGCACCAAGCTGGCGTTAACCCTTTGCGAAAAGCCCTGGGGCACGATGGTTTGATAATGCCGCCGACCACTATGGATGGATTAAATCCAATAGAGTCCTATGTTGAACAAAGCCAACAATCAGAGCAACTGGTGTTATCTATGCTCGAAGAACTAGGTCGTTTTGACGGTCAATCTCTGGCTAGTATGCAGCTAGAAAATTTCTGGCATCCAGACTTCATGTGGTATGGGCCAGCGGGCATAGGCATGACCAGAGGTATTAGCGACTTTCGAAAAAATCATCAAGGCCCCTTTGTTTTTAGTTTTCCTGACAGAGTTGTTGACCACAAAGCAGCAATCATCAAAAAAGGAAACTATGTTTCAACCGGTGGCTGGCCACATATGCACGGCTCACATTTAGCTGGAGGCTGGCTTGGATTGCCTCCTTCAGGGATAAAACTTGAGCTTAGAGTGATTGATATTTGGCGCAGAGAAAATAACCTCTTAAAAGAAAATTGGGTTGGAATTGACATCATTCATATGTGTAAACAAATGGGCTTAGATGTTTTTGCAATGATGAAAGACGCATACCACCTTAGATGAGTATCTTTACGCGAATAGATACAATGTCAGATCCATCATCAACGGTAATTATTTATAAACGGTGTAACCATGCAACAAGATAATGTCACTCAAGTATATTGGAAAGATTTACCAGAACTATTGTCACCTCAGGGTAAGCCAAGCCAATCATTAAAGAACTTTGATTCAGAGTTTATTGATATTGTGGATTATATTATTCGCATTACGCACCGTATTTGGGAACAGAAAAACATAGCGCTGTGTAATAATTATTATGCTGAATATTGTCCTGTACACACGTTAGGTGGCTATTCAGATGATGTTGCCACTGTAATAAAAAATACATTATTAACTTTAGCAGCATTCCCTGATCGTACGTTAATTGGTGAAAACGTGGTATGGCGAAATCTAGGTGAGAATGATGGCTATTACTCATCACATCGCATCACAAGTATAATGACAAATAAAAATCCGTCTGAGTTTGGTGCCGCAACGGGTAAAACGGGTCGTGTTACAACCATCGCAGATTGTGTGTGTTACGAAAATAAGATTGTTTATGAATGGTTGATGCGAGATAACAGTTTTTTAGTGAAACAGTTAGGCATCAGCCTTATTGATGCGGCAATACATTTTGCTAACTTGCCTACAAACGATAGTTTTGAAGTATGGCGCACACAAGAAATCACCCGGATCAAAGCTGGACAAGCAACTTCTCATCAGTGGCATACACCATTAGATGACAGTAGTGAAAAATTTGCCCAGCTTTGGGTAAACACACTTTTTAATAAAAAAGCCTTTGGTGAAGTCAAAGGTTTTTATCATAAGAATGCTAAATTGCAATGGCCAGGTGGCATCGAAGCGGTAGGTATTCCTGGTATCAGAGGTGTCTTTATTCAGTGGCTAGCACAAAGCCCTGAAGCGTCAGCAACATGTGACCATATTAGTGTTGCTCCATTTGACGATGACGCCACTGATATTGCAATTCGTTGGTCAGTGGCCGGCACATTTACCCCTAAAAATGAACTCTTTTCAAAATACACAGGGCAATGCTTTTTTGTAATGGCAGCGACTCACTTACGAATAATTAACGGTAAAATTAGCGAAGAATGGACAGTGTTTGATGAAGTTGCAGCTTATGCAAACATGATCAGAGATTACAACAACAGCGATGCAAAGCAGGGGATTGAATAATGTTAGATATGCTTATTAAAACATTCACTCAAGGTGATGTTGCCGGCTACAAATCAAGTCTGTTGCACTCTTCATTTTGGTCTCAACACAATACTAAAATGTTTGGAGAAGATAAACTGACCTCCGTACCCTTAACTTGGTTAATGTCTGCAGGCCGTTGCCAAGTGTTGCAAAGCCTAGTCGTGCGGCAAGCAAATATCTCAGTGATACACTTAAAACTAAAAATACAACAGCACGACTTACCAATAAATTATACATTTTGGCTGCACAATAATGGCGAAGTCATCAAGTCTGTATATGCCATAGTTGATACCTTGCAATTATCTATTGCCAAAAACACCCATGTAGATGAAATAACGTTAACTTTACCGGAGCCCGATCCATTGGTGATCCCTGATTATGATCAACAAAATAATTTACAGGGAGAATTTGCTACACCTTCTTGTCTTACTACCAAACCGTGTTCACTCAATGTTTTATTAGACTCTTGGTGGACGATTTGGAGTAGCTCACAACTATCAAATATTGATGACGTTTATACAGAAAAATTTGATGTTTCATTACCTGGAGTCTTTCAACAAAAAAGTAGCAGTGAC
>JAWUXT010000003.1:0-13571 GCA_034111205.1 Paraglaciecola sp.
GGTCATCACGTCCCGGTGCTGGCTGACCTGCGCCCCAGTGGCAAATATATGATGTCAGAACTTATTGCCATCGGTGGCATTCAGCCATTGATGAAAGATCTGTTGGATCGCGGCTTGTTGCATGGCGATTGCCTGACAGTGACCGGTAAAACGCTGGCTGAAAATCTGGCCGATAAAACGCCCTATCCTGCCGGTCAGGACATTATCCGCCCATTCGACCGGCCCATTAAAAAAGACAGCCATCTGGTCATACTTAAAGGTAATTTAGCACCTGAAGGCGCTGTCGCTAAAATCACTGGTAAAGAAGGGTTACGTTTTACGGGCACGGCTAAAGTGTATGATTCAGAAGAGCAAGGTTTTGCCGCTATTATAGATGGTCAAGTTGTAGCTGGTGATGTGGTTGTCATTCGTTACGAAGGCCCTAAAGGCGGGCCTGGTATGCGGGAGATGTTAAGTCCTACTTCTGCTATCATGGGCAAAGGTTTAGGCAATGACGTGGCGCTTATCACTGATGGTCGCTTTTCAGGTGGCAGCAGAGGTTTTGTTGTCGGGCATATCACACCTGAAGCCTACGAGGGTGGGGCCATCGCGCTGGTAGAAAATGGTGATAGCATTACCATTGACGCACAAAGTCGCCTGATGACGCTAAATATTGATGCTCAAGAAATGGCTAGAAGGAAGCAAAACTGGCAGCAGCCTGAACCTAAATACATCCGAGGACTGCTAGCGAAATATGCCAGAACAGTGAGCTCTGCTTCTACTGGTGCGGTGACCGACAAACCGTATTAAACAATGAACTAGTGCGGCGCTACTGAGTTAATTTTCACGCCAGACTTAACTCGGTAGAGCATTGCACTAAGCTTTATAACTGCCTTTAGCAGTGTGGGGAAGTTCGCTGCCAGGACTGTTTATGGTAGTGAAATAGTGATTTAAAGCATTTACAAACATGACGAATGACTTTAATAAGCTAACCAAATTGAATCAGCGTAGTCACCCGTCATTACGCTTAACTATTAACTACTCGTAATCCATTGTGCTCACTAAGTAATCTCGCTTCTCTTTGCTTTAATTTGGTTAGGTAACCCCTGAGCGTTTTACTTATCATGGTATTTCTCTTAATTAAATCGAGCTGCGGCCAAGTAGCTCGTTCGCCATTGTGGATAATCTCTTGGATACTTTCTAAACTAGGGTTTGAAGCGATATGTTTAAGATTTGCAAACGTTGCGCTAGGCAATATATTGATATCACCAACATACTGTTGATCAATAACAGAACGCACTTTGTGAATACCTAATCTAGCAGCACGGTGGCTAATAAGATTTTCAAGTATATCAAAAGCAAAAATACTGTTTACTTTGGCAATTTTTGCAGCATAACGCCATGTTAATCTTATCAAGCCAGTGGTATCTCTTTTGTCACGGGCTAAGAAGGGAACGGCAATCAAGTTTGTTTGACTCACAATACTATGATTCACACCATATAGACGGGCTAAACGCTCAAAAGGTAAGTCTGCCATAATCGAGCCGTCGGCAAAACGACGGTTGGGAATATAAGGGACTATCTCACCCGCTCTGTTTTTGGCTTTTAGTTGCACCGGCTTAAATAGTATTGGAATAGCCGTTGAAGCTCTGACGGCCTGAGTAATAATAGCGTTAGGCGAGGTTTTAGCATTTAACAAGCGTGAATGTTGATGCAAATCAGCCGGAGATACGGTGATTGTCATATGACGACCGGTCTTTTTGAAGGCTTCTTCAAAAGTGGTTAAATCAAACAGCTCAATTAACGCATTTTCTAGGTTACTACTATCCAGCAAGCTGTCTTTGCCAAAGCCTTGCCATAAACGCCATTGCTTAAACTTTTGTTGAATGCTCCGGGGTTGCATAACTTCTAATAGTTCTTCATTAGTGCGTGTACCCACTAATGCCGCAATGATTGCTCCTGCGCTGGCACCTGAGATGACTTTAGGAAGTAAATCATGCTCTACTAATGATTTGATAACACCACAATGAAAAAATCCAAGACCCGCACCACCACTTAACATCAAGCAGCTACGACCAAATGCCTGTGCCGTTTCTTCAAAAAAGGATAGTTTTTCGTAAAAGTCGATTTCATTTTCGTCGGCTTGATAGATGTAATCTAAAGCCCCGCAGACTTCTAGAATAAACTCTTCAATCAGGTGTTTAGTGCCAAGTTTGGCGTGTTGATTTATTGCCGACGAAGCAATATTACCTAAGTTGCCATGTAAGCCTTCATGTAAAATATACATTAAGCCTGCAGCGTCACCACTAAGTCTGGCTTGTTTAATACGCTGTACTCGTTTACGAATGAGCCGGTAGTCATAGTCCTTGCATGGATCTTTGGCTTTCCATTCTTGGGCGCCAGACAATTCGTCATGAGCTTTTGCTGCTTCAAGGTACTCTTCATATGAAGCGGCTTGTGTCATGATGTCTTGTAATTCAGAAAGAGGTTTATTTGACATACAAGTTTCTCAATTTACTAGTCTGACCAGATATAACCGTAATTAATTAGAAAATGCTACCCAAAATTTAAGGGTGATCAGCTTCAGCCGTTATCATATATTTGCAATGTGGGTTAACTAGTTGTATTTAATATGAGTTTTATACAATGATTTTTAATCTATATTTTTTAGATTGATCATTCTAATTTCAATAGTTAGCCTGATCTGGGGTAGTATATAAATTCATACATACTCGAAAAACAATATTGACTAGGCGCCACTGCTTTTTATGCAATTAATTGATCAAATTATCACTCATTTTCCTCTGTTATCTATTCCGTTCATTAGTGCGATAGTGGGATGGTCTACTAACTTTTTAGCCGTCAAAATGATGTTTTATCCCATTGAATTTATAGGCTTCAAACCTTTTTTTGGTTGGCAAGGTTTAATACCTGCTAAGCGCCGAGAAATGGCTGAGATTGAAGTTGAACTAGTACTTGGGAAATTGCTCAGCGTCAAAGAGCTAGCAGACCGTATTGATCCCATTGAGCTCACTAAGGCCATTGAAAGACGTCTCAAGCAAACTATTCGAACTATCATCAACGATGTAATGAAGGAGTCTGCACCTCAGTTGTGGGCATCTTTACCGGTGCATGGTAAAAATCTTGTGTACGCTCGAGTCGAAGCTGATATTCCCAATGTTGTGACTAAAATGGTGAATGACTTTAAGTACAATATTGAAGAAATAGTCGACATAAAAGAATTAGTGGTTGGGCAATTAGTTAATGCTCCCGAACTTATAAACGAGATTTTCTTGAAGTCTGGAGAGAAAGAATTTCCATTTATAGAAAAATCAGGCTTTTATTTTGGTTTTTTATTTGGTTTGCCTACCATGCTAGTTTGGATGTTTTATCCTACTTGGTGGGTTTTACCAGTGGGTGGCTTAATAGTAGGTTATGCCACAAATTGGATCGCGTTGAAGATTATTTTTGAGCCTAAACATCCGATCAAGTTTATGGGTTTTACTATCCAAGGCATGTTTTTAAAGCGCCAGAAAGAAGTGTCACGGGTATATTCAGATATTATTGAGTCTAAGTTAATGACGTCAAAAAATATAATGGAGATTGCGGTCCATGGTTCAGGCTCTGGGCAATTGTTGGAGTTGATTGAATTACATGTGAATGATGCTATTGAACGTTATGTTGCCATCGTACAGCCTTACTTTGCCTTAGGGGTTGGATCAGACTCTTATTATAAAATGAAAGAACTCGCTACACAGCGCATTTTTAATGACTCAGAAAAGTACTTGGCGTATGCCTACGAATATACTAATAAAGCATTGCGAATTGGTGATGACTTGTGTCAGCGCATGGAGGCTTTATCGCCTGAAGAATTTGAAGGTGTGCTTCGCCCAGCTTACGAAGCCGATGAATGGAAGTTGATTGTAACGGGAGCCTTATTAGGCATGGGTGCAGGTTTTATGCAGTTGTACCTAGTGTTTATGTAACACATCGCCTCATCATGCAAAGTGAATGTTGAAAGTTAATCTAATTTTTTATTTTTGACGTATCAGTCTTTATGAAAACTATCCTATTTGTCTTATTTATTATGAAATGTGCCAATGTATCCGCCCAGTGGAAAGTCGATTTTTCCAATGCTGAAGAACTCAATTACTGGTACCGGATTAACGATAGCGTAATGGGTGGGTTATCGCAGTCGAATCTACGGGTGATTGATAATGTTGCTTATTTTGAGGGCGTACTCTCCCTAAAAAATAACGGCGGGTTTGCCTCGATAAGACGCGTTGGTCCAGTCACCCTTACAAGCGGCAATACGCCTATATCGATAGACGTGAATGGTGATGGACGAAGTTATCAGCTTCGCCTCAGAACCGACAAAGGATTGGATGGGGTGGCATATGTTGCAACATTTTCTAGTACCCCTGATACATGGCAAACTTTGACTTTTAAAGAGGAAAATTTTGTTGCTCAATTCCGTGGTCGCCTTGTTAACCGCGCTCCTGCTCTGTTATTTTCTGACGTTACACAAATAGGCTTTATGCTTGCGGATAAACAGCCCGGTCTATTTAAGTTGGCAATAAAAAATATCGGTCAATAACAGCATTTGAAAGCCTGTAAATATTCACTCACTCTTATCTAACAAATTAAATATACCTATCAGGGATTGAGTTAGTTTATGTTTAGGGGCAAGCAAAATAAGTGGTTTTTTAGCTTGGTGTGACTCGCGCATCTTAACTGACTGACCGATGTACTCTGATAACACCGGAAACCCTTCTGCTATTAATTCATTTACAATTTGTTTGGGTAAGTTTGCATTAGTCATATATTGATTGGCAATGATGCCTTCTATTTGCAAACTCTCGTTATGATCCTCTTTTATTTCTGCAATTTTTCGTTGCAGACTATATAACCCTTGCCTAGCGAAGTCGTCGCAATCAATCGGTATCAAACATCGTTGTGCAGCAATTAACGCTGACATACTGTAAAAATTAAGTGCTGGTGCGGTATCAATAAATATATGCTGATAGGTGCCTTTCAGTGAATCTAATGCTTCTCGTAGTTTATAAATTTTATGCCTGCTGTCTAATTCGCTCTCCAACTCCGTTAAACGTTCTGAACCAGCAATAATATCTAGACCCTTTACTTGGGTTGGATGGCAGAAATCGGTAGCGGGGCGACGATGCAGATGAAAGGTAATGGTTTGTTCAAATAGATCAGCTATGCTGCTTTCTTTGGGGATATCAGTCACATTCAGATAGGCGGTGCTATTGCACTGTGTATCTAGATCAATGAGAAGGGTTCGGTATCCCTGAGTAGCAGAAATAGCGGCAAGGTTTACTGCCAAACTTGACTTCCCCACACCACCTTTTTTGTTGAACAACACTCTTATCATTTTCTACCTCGGTTAATACTTTGATCTTGTCATACTCTTAAAGAAGCAATAGCTTCATTTTCAAATACTTGCACTCTATGTAAACAGTATGTCAATCTATCAATAAGATTGACATGTCCCATCACATTTATTGGTAATAATAAAATGAAAACGCCTGAACGTATATTAATAACTTCCCTTGATATCTTTAATCAAAAAGGCGAAAACAACGTTAGTAGTGTCGAGATTGCAATGGAATTAGATATCAGTCCTGGCAATTTGTATTATCATTTTAAAGGTAAGGAAGTCATAGTGGGTGCCTTGTTTGATCTTTATCAAGATCAGTTGCGCGGCATTATTGATGCTCCGAGCAAACAAAGAGATACTTCTCTTAGCATTGAGGATTTTTTTTATTATCTCTACCTGATCATTGAAAAGAATCATTTGTTTCGTTTTTTATATCGAAACCCTACCGATTTAACTGATAAATACCCTATTGTGGCTAAAGGATTTATCAGGTTGATGGCCGCTCAAGAACGTTGCGTTACTGAGCTTTTGGCGCAGTTTGTGGTTCAAGGTACTATTACTGCTTCTGCTGGCCAGTGTAATCAAATGGTCGAGATCATCGGATTAGTCTTTAGTCAGGCGGGAAATTATTACGCTTTAAAAGGTCATGATATCAATGGTGATGAGTATTTATATAAAAGTTTGTCAGCAATTTTGTTCGCGTTATTGCCTTACATCAACATAGAATCAGGTGAGTTACATCATTTGCAAGAAGCGATAGTCAATCACGAATTTTCCAATGAAGTATAATGAACTAGAACGTGTTGTGTATCAGCATAAAAGGATAACGTTTTGAGTAAAAAACTAACATTTTTGGATAAGACCTTTTGGATCACCGAGTCTGAGGACAATCCAAAACATGTTGCAACTTTGCAACTGCTGAAAATGCCAGATAATGCTTCAAGCGATTATGTGGATAAGTTATTAGCAGAATTACGTGCTTCTAAACAAGCTAGCGCCCCTTTTAACTGTCGAGTCAGTACCTTAATGGGTTACCCGCTTAAGTTTGTAGCGGTTGAGCAGTTAGATATGCATTACCATGTGCAACTGCATACTATTTCAGACTTGAATGATAAGACTGCTTTACATAAATTTGTGGCTAGTCTGCATGAGCCTTGGCTAGATAGAGATAAGCCGCTTTGGCAATTTCATTTAATAAAAGACAATAATTCCCAGCAGTTCGCTTTGTATATCAAAATTCACCATATGTGTGGTGATGGCAGTACCTTAATCCGTTGGTTTCAGGCTGGTTATAGTCAGAGCCCTATTACTCATGGGTTTGTACCTGTTTGGTCAATGGACCGAACCCAAAGAAAACGTGATAAAACACCCTGGTTCAAAGCAGTATTTGGCGGACTGTGTGGGTTTTTCATAGCCGTAAAAGATTTAATTTGGATTTGGTTTAGATTATTGCTCAAGCTACTAAGAATTAATAAAGACTATATGCCGTTACCTTTTACCGGCACAAAAACTGTGCTCACAGGGCAGGTAAAAAAAGGTCGTGCGGTGGCGACATTAGATATCGATTTTGATCGCGTTAAAGCACTTAGTAAACGTTTAAGAGCGTCAGCTAATGAGGTAATGTTATGTGTGTTTGATATCGCCGTACACAGGCAACTTAAAGACTACGGACAGACGTTTGAAAAAGCGTTATTCACTAATATGCCGATTAACCTTCGTAAACCTGGTGAGATAACCTATGGTAATAAAATTGCCATAGTACCCGTGCAGTTAGCCCATGGGCATGTTGATCCTTATCTCAGACTTAGAGAGATTATTGAAAATCATCGGAAAGTCAAAAAAGCTGCAAAGGCATCGCATCCGGCATCATTTAGTTATTACACCTTATTAATTCAGGCCTACGCTATCATGTTCGAAATGTTAGGTTTGTCGAATTGGGTTAAACCCATCGCTAATATTTTGGTCTCAAATATGCCTGGACCCTCTGAAATAATGTACTTCAAAGATAGCCAGCTGCTAGCAACTTACCCTATTTCAACCATTACCCCTGGTGGCGGAGTGAACATTACGATGGTGACTTATAATGGACAGGCCAACATCGGTCTTGTTTGCTGCAATAATAATATTGATAGCTTAGAGCCATTAGCCCAATATTGTCTGGAAGCGTTTGATATGTTGGAAAAATGTATCAATGATCCTAGTCTTAATATTGATGATATAGGCGAAAAAATGAATGAAGAGGACACATCAATTGCGGATGATGAACCTTTAAATAGTTAACACCATTAGATGAATTTTTGAATTATATTACGAATAAACATGCTCGATAAAAACAACAATTCTAGTTATACCGTTTCGGTCGATATATTGGTTAATGCCATATCGGGTGTAAATTTTGAAAGGCCTTCTCTTTACCAACAAGCCGCCGATTATTTTAGAAGCGAGCCTGTCAATAAACAAAAATTAACGCAATTAAAAGCTGAAATACGCGAATCAACGTTATTGCTACAAACTGAGTCTGGCAAAAGTGCAAGGTTGTTAGAGCAACAGTTGGAGTATTTGTATAAAAAGTACCAGGTTGAACATTTAAGTCAGCAGGATTTGAGAATAATAAGGTTGAACAATGCCATTGACATATGCCTAGACATATTGTCTTTGAGTGAAGGTGATAATTATGAAAGTACGCAACTTAAAAGCGCAAAATTTCTGACTACACTGGTGCTTTTTTCCCCCGAGAAAGGCAAAAAAAATGCTGAGTTACATCATCGTTTAAAGCCTGCATATAAAGCTATTTTGGGTTTAAGAGTATTAGATAAGTTGGTGACTGATGAGGTCATAAAAAACGCCTATATTATGAAAAATTATAATGCCGAAAAGCGTTATGAGCCAGATGCAACTAATTTCGAATGTTATACACAAGCTGTTATTTTACCTATTTTGCTGGCTGCGATTTTCCAAGATGTTGGCCTGCAACATCCATCATTAGTTGAGCTGTTAGAAGGCAATGATGGAAACAAAGACAGGTTTCGATTGTTAGAAAATCAGGAACGTGAAGAAATGTTAGCTTTAAATTATCAATACACGCTTGATTACCTTAAAAATGGTTTAGGTTGCCAGCAAGCTGGTGCTGAAAAAGAGCAAGAAATTGCAGCGTTTGATGAGGCAGAACAAAAGCGGCTTAGGTTTCAATTAGGCTTAGTGCTGGATGCTAATTCATCAAAACGAGGCACCAGTGAAATTATAAAAATTCCGCAAATCTACTCTTCAGTCATTTTTTCTACTAAGCGTGATTACCAACGTAAAAATTTACCTACAGCTTCAATACTCATAGCCCAACTTGCAATTAAAAAGACTCTAAGCCCTAGGGTGTCTGATGTGTTTGTGAGCATAGTAGGGCGGTTTCCGCTAGGATTTGGTATCACATATATCGCCCAAGATCAGGGCGGAAATGAATTAGACTTCTATGAATATGCGATAGTCTCAAGGTTAAATCCTCCAGAGCCTACTCAAGCTATTTGTAGGCTTGTAACCAAAAAGATGATGTTTTTGCCTTATGGCATAACGGGCGTCATTAAAAAATCGCAGAACTTACATTTTCAAGCTGCACGAAGAAAACTAGTCAAAATTGATCCCAAACGATTGGCTGAAGTGATGGAAAAATTATCCCATAATTATAGGGTTGAAAATAATAAACCACTTATTCCTTATTTTTGGGAGCCTCATGAATACTTTTTTGTTCAGGGAAATCAGAATTTATGGAGTAGTCGGACCTAAACGATTTCTTAGAATTTAAATCTTAAATGACTATCTTCAACTACCACCTCTTTGCCATATTGGATAAATAAACCTTCTTCAAAGTCGTCTATGTCCAAGCTATATTGCATATCTTCACTAGCGGCTAGTTCAACTATAATGTTTTCTATTTGTGGTTTGTGGTAATCCAATACCTTTTGTTTACTGCCACTTAGATACATTTGCAAATAGCTATTGGCTTCAGACGTCGTGGTACCTGTCATAATATTAAAGGCGGTTTTCATGGTACCCGTCATCATAGACAATACTGGGCTTGGGATAAATTGATTAATCAGGCTAGAGGTATCTTTTAAAATTGAATATTCGTCGTTTAACATATGAATACCAGTGATGCGTATAGCTGTAAGTAACACGTTTTTTGTGGTGTGATTGTATAAGGGCGTTGCTTGCACTACTAACATCACATGAGCACGGTAAATGGGGTTGGCAAGATAGGTGACTTCAATACCGCCCAACACTTCTGCTTGAATGTAAGTGGCGTTGATGGGCATTGAAATGTTGACTTTTGAAAGGGTAAAACGTCCTTCACCTCGAGGCACAGAAATAGGCAATGAAAGCGGCAAGTGTGGCTGAATTAATTGACTAATATCATTCACTGAGTAATCCACGTGGGTCAGTCTTTTAAAGTGGATAAGACACTTAGCAAAAAGCCTGCGAAGTGATGTTTTGACAGATTGTGAATCCAAACTAATGCTTCCCCATAGATATTTATGATAACGCTATATATATCCTACATTTTATAACTAATTGAATTTTATTGTATAAAGTTATTCTGTTGGATGATGTTCAAGTTTACAAGAAAGTAACACTAAGTTAGCTTTCTTGATACAATCACTGGTATGACATCAGATGTGTGTGCTTTATGTTGTTGCCGCTGACATTCCTGTTTCAACGGCTAACTATTAAGTAACAAGTCCTAATATATTTCGTTCAAATAAGTAACCGACTTTATGCAGAAACTTTCTCAAACACAGTTCGACTTTATTATCATAGGCGCCGGTTCGGCAGGCGCAACCTTAGCTGCACGCTTAACTGAAAATAATCAATTTAGTGTCTGTTTAATTGAAGCGGGTGGTAAAGATAAAAGTCCTTTCATTCATATTCCATTCGGTTTGGCCTTTCTTTCCAGGTTGACCAATTTAGGTTGGGAATATGATACCGAGCCACAATCCCAATTGAATAACCGCAAGCTTTTTTGGCCTAGAGGTAAAGTCTTAGGTGGTTCAAGCTCACTCAATGCTATGTGTTATATACGTGGTGTGCCTGAGGATTATGACCGATGGAGTGAGATGGGGGCCAAAGGATGGGACTGGGAAACCGTGTTACCTTATTTTAAAAAGTCCGAAAAACAACAGCATGGTGAAAGCGAACTGCATGGTGCCGACGGTTATCTTAGCGTCAGCGACTTATGTCACACTAACCCTCTGTCAGACTCTTTTGTGGAAGCAGCTGAAGAAATTGGTCTATCTAAAGTCACTGACTATAATAGTGCTGACCGAGAAGGATTAGGCTTTTATCAGGTTACTCAGGAAAATGGTCAACGTTGTTCTACAGCAAAGGGGTATTTAACACCGGCATTAACACGTTCTAATTTAACGGTATTAACTAAAGCTTTGGTTGAGAAAATTCAAATCAACGATGGCGTAGCGACTGGGGTAAAACTGCAAATTGATGGCCATTCTATTGAACTTACTGCCAATAAAGAGGTATTGCTATGTGCTGGTGCAATTAACTCACCACAAGTACTCATGTTGTCTGGTATTGGCCCAAAAGAGCATCTAACTGAGAAAGGTATTGAATTAAAAGCAGATTTACCTGGGGTAGGACAAAACTTACAAGATCACCTAGACGCCATAGTTCAACACCGCTGCAAAAACCGAAACAGTTATTCGATCTCACTTGCTCTTATTCCACGTTATGTCAAAAACGCATTTAACTACATGTTTAATCGAAAAGGCATTTTCACCAGTAATGTTGCTGAAGCGGGTGGTTTTGATAAAACCCAAAGTGCAGCTGAGATTCCTGATATTCAATATCACTTCTTACCAGCGATTTTGCTGAATCATGGGCGTGCAACAGCGTTTGGTTACGGCTATGGAGTGCATGTCTGTGGTCTGTATCCCAAAAGTCGAGGTGAAATTAAACTACGTTCGAATAAGCCCTCAGATCCGGCCATGATTGACCCTCACTACCTTGAGCATCCCGATGACCAAAAAGTGATGATTGATGGTGTGCGCCGTGCCAGAAAAATTTTGGCAGCACCATCATTTAGTCAATATCAATCTTGGGAAGTTGGGCCTGGTCCAGAAGCCCAAAGTGATGAACAAATATTAGCTTTTATCCGCAAAAAATCAGAAACCATTTATCACCCAGTAGGTACCTGTAAAATGGGAGATATAAGCGATGGTATGACTGTTGTTGACTCTGAGTTGAAAGTAAAAGGGATAAAAGGCTTAAGAGTGGTAGATGCCTCTGTTATGCCCACTCTTGTTGGTGGAAATACTAACGCCCCTACTATCATGATTGCAGAACGTTGTGCGGATTTGATTAAGCAGCAATATCAATAAGGTGTCGATTGCTAACTGAAATAAATACGGTGATTTATTTTTATAGATAGATTTCGTTAAATCCGATATCTTTTCCCTAGCATTTGAATTTGTGTAGTGAAAGGAGGAGTAAAATTAAAGGGAGCAAACGATTCGCAACTTTTTTTTTGATATTGCTAGTGACGGGATGTGCTGGTCATAGTGAAACGTTAGTGTCTGCAAACACCCTACTTTTGCCTCAAGTAAAATGGCAAAGTGATGCATACACTTTAATCGCCGTCCCTCAAGTACATGATATTTTCTATCTCAACGATGACAGGAAACATCATTTTTTATCGTATTACGATGCTCTTGAAAACCAAACGGTTGATGGACATAAACGATTGGCTCAATACTTAGATGATTTTATGGGCGGATTTTCTTACAAAGGTGATACCTACAATGCTGATTTGGCTTCTACTGAGCAAGCAGGTAACTGCCTCTCTCTCGCCATCTTAACCAAAGCTTATGCATCGTTAGTTGGTCTTAAAGTTGAGTTTCGTAAAGTTAATTCTGCGCCACTTTACTCCCGTAAAAATGGCGTTATGACTATTTCTTCTCATGTACAAACACATATACATGCGCCGCCCCAAAGTGATAAGGACAAATTTAGTTTTTCATTTTCAAAAGTCATCATTGATTATTTCCCTTCACCTGGGAGTTTCTTAGGGGATGTCGTTAGCGACGATGATTTTGTGTCCATGTATTATCAAAACTTGGCTGTCAAAGCTCTAATGGTTGATGATTTGGATATGGCATATTCTTTGTTAGCTGCAGCCATGCAGATATCACCAAATAATATCGAAACACTCAATACTTTGGCCGTCCTGCATAAAAAAATCGGAAAGTCTAATGTAGCTGAATCAATTTATAAGCATGTTCTAGAGCATACAAAAGGCTCAGTAAATATTTTAATTAATTACGTTATCATGCTTGAAGAAAGTAACAGAAATGAAGACGCTGCTGTGTATGAACATATGTATATGGAGATTGAAGATGACAACCCATATCGCTGGCATGATTTAGCTAATCAGGCCTATGGAAAAGAAAACTATTCGAAAGCCTTATACCTTTACAAAAAGTCTGCCGATATGGCGCCCTATTTACATGAAAGTTTTTTTGGTCAGGCGAAGAGTTATTTTCAACTGGGAAATAAAAGTGAAGCCAGTAAGGCAATGCAAAAGGCTTCAAAGTTAGCTTATACGAAGTTAGATGAGAAACTTTATTCCGCGAAATTGCATGTGTTACAAGGTCGCCACTAAACAATTTATGGCGCATTAGTTACTTGGCGGAACCTCTTAAAAACTATTATGACATCAGTGTCGCTACACACAATTTATGTCACTGAAAATGGCTTGAAGGTGCGCCTAAAGACAGAGCGTGGTTAGTGAAACATGCTTTACGAAGTGCTATTAAGCGAGGTGAGCAAGGTGCATAAATGTGTTAAAAAAGTGTCATTAAAAGCTATGAATACACGTACTTTATACCCTGGAATACATCGGGTTGCAGTGATAATTAATGGCCGAAGTACTCTGATAGGTGAGTTTGAATTAATCCAATAACCTGAAGCGATGGTTTAAATGGTCCCACTAACGCTACGCCCAACACGTAGGCTTGTTCACCGTCAATAAAATCAACCGCTAAGGTAGGCTCTTAACCAAAGTCACCAATATGATATTCGTAGCTAGCACTTAATCGATACAAATCTTCTGAATGAGGATGAGCGCCTCCAATTTTTTCTTTGCCTATACCTAGCCCAAATCGAAGGTTGTTCAATGGATGATAGAATAGCTCAG
>JAWUXT010000004.1:0-13174 GCA_034111205.1 Paraglaciecola sp.
TTTTGTCTTTTATTTAACTAATTTGAACTCCGACAAACAGGATTTCTCATAGCGGGCCTAATACTATTTCGCGGTTCACCCTTAGACAAGGTTCCCTCGCTATCCTGCTGGGATGACCTTCCGAACCTCTACTAGCAGAAAGAGTATGAGTGGAAGGGCACTGCCGGTTATTAAGCGGCTAGTGCGTAGTTTTCGTCGTTTGCGACTATTTTGATGCGGCTTTTATAGAGGCAAACCGCTCCTCTGCATGCACCTAAAGCTTCTAGAGTCCTGTCGAATCCAAAATCAGCCCCAAGTTGTTGGTTGCAAACTACCAACCTGTGTATTCTAGCATAGGCTGGAGAGTTGTGAATACATTGTTTATGCAAATCTCGTTACAAACCTTGTGTGGGTTGTATCTAGCCCAATATATTGTTTACAAATTATGCAGCATTAGCAGATTTTCATATGACATCTTCAATTTTCACCCCGTTTACATTACCTAATGGCCAAGTACTAAAAAATCGCTTGGTTAAAGCTGCCATGGAAGAAAATTTGGCGACGTCTGAATATTTGCCAGGTAATGCACTTAAACGCCTTTATAAATCTTGGGCCGATGGCGGGGTTGGGTTAATCATTACCGGTAATGTGATGATTGATCACTTGGCCATGACTGGGCCTGGAGGAGTGATTTTAGAGCAGGATACGGATTTAACTCCTTTTATTGACTTGGCAAAGTTGTCAAAAGCGAATGATACAAAAGTATGGATGCAAATCAATCATCCTGGTCGCCAAGTGTTTAAGAAAATGGGGGGCAAGGTGCTGTCTCCCTCTGATGTGGCGTTGAATATGGGTAAACATTCGTCGTTGTTTTCTGCTCCTAAACCAATGGATGAGTCCGAAATTCAAGATGTTATTCAACGATTTACTATAACCGCTGCCCGGGCTGAGCAAGCGGGCTTTGATGGTGTTGAAATACATGCTGCCCATGGTTATTTACTGGCCCAATTTTTATCACCACTGACGAATAAGCGCCATGACAAGTGGGGAGGTTGTCTTGAAAACCGTGCCCGCTTATTGATTGATGTGGTTAAATCGGTAAAGGCAGCTTGCTCCGCGAGTTTTGCCATCGCGGTGAAGCTTAATTCAGCAGACTTTCAACGTGGCGGATTTGATATTGCGGATGCTGAACAAGTCGTGAAAATGCTCGCTGAGTTGAACATTGATGTAGTGGAATTATCGGGTGGTAGTTACGAGGCACCTGCTATGCAAGGGCGTAGTGCAGATGACAGAACGTTAGCAAGAGAAGCCTATTTTTTAGAGTTCGCTACTAAAATTGCTAAAAACGTATCACTACCTATTATGACCACAGGAGGTGTTCGCCGTTATGAAGTCGCTAAGGAGGTTGTTGATAGTGGAGTAGAATTGGTGGGAATGGCTAGTTCGCTTGCGTTAACGCCAGATTTACCTAATCAATGGCAAAATGACCCAACGGTGCTTGGGCATATACCTGTGGTGAATTGGAAAGACAAAACTCTTAGCGGTCTAGCTACTATGGCAATGGTTAAACAGCAATTACGACGCATTGGAGCGGGTAAGTCGCCTCAATTATCTGCGTCGCCGTTATGGGCTTTAATTACTGATCAATTGCGTGGAGTAAAACTGACCAAGCGTTATAAAAGACAACACAAAGATGAAATTTCATAGTTATGGTGGCTCTAGCAAAGCCTTTGTAGCGCGGTATTATTTTTGTCTGAGTCGCTAGTATATAAGTGGGCCGTTTATACTTGATAAGTGTCAACGGCTAGCAATCTCTTTACTTTGCGTTAAACACTACTTGCATCTAAAAAGATGCCGCAGTGTTAGTTACATATTGTTTGATCATTATGAGCGAAGCGCTGATTAAGTGACGGTTGCAATCAAAAACGCAGTGATAGGCAGCTTAATCCACCGTCTAACTTTTGAAACTCGGACATCGGTAGTTCTATTGTTGGGTAACCAAGTTGTTGGATGGCCTCTAGTGCATTGGGAAAGCCTTTGGGCACTAAGATGGTACCGTTTATCCATACACTATTGGCGGCATAACTTTCTTGTTTTGCTATTTCAATACGCTTAAATTGATTGAAAATAGGGTTGTGGTGCATTTCACCAAAGGTCAGTAAGTTGTTGTTTTCTAAATAACTTACGCCTGTTTTCAAATGTAATAATTCTGACATTTCGACCATTGACCCCGTTAGGTCGTATTTGCCAAGTATATCGATAAGTTGCTTAGCTCCTTGAGCATTGGTTCGGGCCGATAAACCGATATAAAAATGATTTCCTACCATCATGATATCGCCAGCTTCAACAGTGCCAGGAAGGTTGATGCGCTCTAAGCTAGGATAAAATTGTTCTACTGCTTTGACTATTTGTGGTACTTCGCCACGGCGGCTTGGCGCACCTGGATGGGTAAGAATGGCGCACTTTGAAGTCAACAAGGCTACGTCTTCAACAAAACACGAATCAGGGTAACTTTCTAGCGGTGGCAGAATAGTCACCTGCAAACCACACTCTTTTAGCGCGGCAATATAGCCTTGATGTTGTTCGCATGCCAAGTCGTAGTCGGGTAAACCCATTTCAGCTTCAGTTAGGCCCTCTAACATTGCTTTACATGGTGTTCTGACTATTGCTTTACTAAACATAAATATCCTTAAAAATTATTGGTACAAAACCCAAGCACCGATGATGGCTAACAAAGAAAATAAAGTGGCAAGTAGTGCTATACATAATCTTGTATAACTGAGTTGCTTACCCCGCTTATGATCCTGTAACTGAAGCTTAATACTCGCTAGCCCAGTACCTAAATAGACGATTAACGCTGCAAAGGTAGCAAGAATAAGTAAGTTTTCAAAACTATTAATCAGTGATTCACTGGTATTAAAAAATAATAATATAATGGCTAAGACACAGGAAAACAAAAGTGCTCTGGTAGGTGTTCCGTCAGCACTTTGCTGGCTAAAGTAAGGTGGAAATATTTTGTCTCTTGCTCCCGCTAACATCATAGTACCTGCAATCATGATACATACGTTTAAGGTGCCACCGATAGCAAACAAGGCGCCGATGGTAATGATTATGGCGCCAGTATCCCCCATCATTAATTGGGCTGCATCGGTGAAAGGTGACGTAGAGTTTTGTAATTCTGCTAACGACATAATCGACATAATTCCAAACATAGCAATCACATAAACAGTCAGCGCCGTTAACGTGCCTAAAATTGAAGCGCGAGCAATGGTTTTTTCAGGATTAATGGTGTCCTCTGATGGCAGTGTGGCTGATTCAACGCCGATAAAGCCCCACATAATCAATAAACATAATGCACCCACCATGTGAAATAGAGAGCTGTCATCAGGGTTTATGGCTGGAATGTGCGTTTCTTCGCCAAACATGATGCCGATAAATCCCACTAATACTAACGGAATGATTTTTACGATGGTGGTAAAAAGTTGAACCGCGCTGGCTTCGCGAACACCACGTACATTGATTACGGTAAAAAACAGAATAATAACGAAAGCAAATAAAGTGCTATACAGTGGCTCATCATTAAGAACCGGTAAGAATCTTTGGCTGTAACCTGCAAACGAGAGGGAAATGGCTGCTATTGAGGAGACTAAAGAAATCCAGTAGCCCCAACAAACAATTGCGGCAGGAATTGCACCAAAGGCCTCAGAAACGTAGAAGTATGGGCCACCTAAACCGGGTTTGCGTGAGGATAAATAACTATAACTTAATGCTAAACAGACGGCTCCAAAGCCGGTCACACCCCAGCCTATAAAGCTATAACTGCCATAAGGAGCAAGTAAAGCAGGTAAAGTAAAAATACCCGAACCAATCATCATGCCAGCTACAAGAGCCCAAGACCGCCATATACCTATCGACTTTGTCATGCTAATCATTGCTATAAAGTTAGATAAGTTAAAGGTTAACCAATCTAACTTTGGATTAATAGCCGATACTTTGGTTGTTAGTTTATTACCTAAACGCTGTGTTTCATCATACGTTCTTTATCTCGGGCCCAATCGCGGTCCTTAACAGCGTCTCGCTTATCATGTTCGTGCTTACCTTTACCTAAGTAAACTTCAACTTTCACCCAGTTTTTCTTCCAATACATGGCGGTGGCAATAATTGAATAACCTTGTCGTTCAACGGAGCCGATTAACTTATCTAACTCTCGTTTTTTGAGTAACAGTTTACGCTTACGTGTAGGCTCACATACAACGTGACTCGACGCCTGATTTAGCGGTTGAATGGTTGAACCAATTAGAAAGGCTTCGCCTTTATCTATGGCGACGTAACTTTCCGAAATATTAACTTTACCAGAGCGAATACTTTTCACTTCCCAACCTTGCAAGGACATACCACATTCGAGTTTGTCTTCAAGATTGTATTCGTGACGAGCTTTTTTATTAAGCGCGATGGTGTTATCTGTTGATTTTGACTTCTTTTTATTCATGGGTAGTATTATAAAGATTGTATGAAGTGGTACAACAAAAAATCCAAACTATTCAAAAACTAATGGATCGTCACACCCTAAATGACTTATGTTATCCGATAATACTTAAAGCTTTACCAATTTTGGAGAATAAATGGCCAATGTATGTCGCAGCGCTTTGGTTGGCTTTAGCGCTGAATCCATGTTTGATTTAATTAATGATGTAGAACTGTATCCAGAATTTATCCCAGGATGTGCTGAAACCAAAATATTGCAGCAAGATAATGACAATATGCGAGCATCACTGCTTATTTCAAAGGCAGGCGTTAAGCAATGGTTTACCACTCACAACACTTTAAAGCGTGGCGAGTTTATCCATATGAACTTAGTTGATGGCCCTTTTTCACGACTCACCGGTGGCTGGACAATTAAGTCTCTCAGCGATACAGGCTGTAAAATAGAGTTAAATTTAGATTTTGCGTTTTCGAGTAAAATTGTCGAAATGGCTTTTGGGCGAGTTTTTAACTCGATTGCTGCTAATATGGTGGTCGCTTTTACTGAGCGCGCAAAACAGGTTTACGGCTAGAGGTTACTTAGAGCATATGACAGACCAACAAATATCCCTTGAGGTGGTGTATGGCACCCCCGAAAAACAAGCGTTGCTTGAAGTGGTGGTTGAACAAGGTACAACAGTTGAACAAGCTATTTTAGCATCGGGGATTGTGAAACGTTTTCCTGATATTAATCTTGAAATTTTAAAAGTCGGCATTTGGAACCGCACTTGTAAATTGACCGACATACCCAAAAAGGGCGACAGAATTGAAATCTATCGCCCACTAATTGCCGACCCTAAAGAAGCAAGACGACGCAGAGCAGAAAAGGCCATAGAAGAAGGTCGTGCTAATAAAACTACTGGTGGTAGAGCAAAAGCCAAAACCCCAACGAATACATCAGAATCTAAGTCCTAATGCCTCGCAAATAAACTTTTGAAATGGCTGGGCACGTCCAAAACGACTGGCCACCATCTTGCAAAAGTCTGGTTGATACAAATCACTTTCTTGTAACTGGCATAGAGCAATAAAATCTTTACGTTTTATTTCTTCGATTAATGGATGATCTTTGTCATAACCTTTTGGAGGCCTGATTAGCTTAGTGCCTCCAAGTTGGTAAAATTCGGTAAAGGGTTCATGCTCAATCGCATCTAAATAAGGACCAGGCTTGGTCACAATATGATCCCGAATAGCAGCCAATGAATCTCTATCCGGTTGCCAAGTGCCTACCCCTAAAAAAATCTCGTCGGCTGCAAGATGCAAATAGAAACCTGGAGCGTGAACATCTTTGCCCACCTCATGACGAAACTGAATGCCCACATTGGTTTTGTAAGGTGATTTGTTTTTTGAGAATCTAACGTCTCGATAGATACGCATCAGCGAACCACCGACTTTTTTAGCGCTAGCTTCATAGTGGGGCGAGATAAGTGGGATCCACTGTTCCATTTGTTCTATAAAAGCCAAGGCAGGCGTGCGAACGTGGTCTTCATATTGTTGTTTATGGTCATTGAACCATTCCCGGTCATTATTGGCCTGTAGATTTTTTAAAAACGTAATTAATGATGGTTCAAAATGGTTGAACATAAAACTTTTCCTTAGAACTTAGGTTTAATATTTCTTACGTTGTAAACCAGTTTGAGCTAATATTTTGGCTGAAATCTCTTCAATTGAAAATCGAGTGCTGTTCAAAAACGGAATTTTCTCTTTGCGGTATAAATTTTCTACTTCACGTAATTCCATGCGACATTGCTGTAACGATGCATACTTACTATTGGCACGACGCTCTGAGCGAATTTGGTGTAATCGGTCAGCTTGGATGGTCAGTCCAAATAATTTGTCCTTAAAGCCACGTAAAGGCGCAGGTAAACGTAAAATGTCACCCATATCATCTTCTGTAAAAGGGTAGTTTGCTGCTTTGATGCCATACTGTAGCGCCAAATAAAGGCTGGTAGGGGTTTTACCCGACCGAGATACTCCCACTAAAATGATGTCAGCCTCGTTATAATCTTTTAAGTTTGATCCATCATCATTGGCTAAAGCATAGTTCACGGCTTCAATGCGAATATCATAGGTTTTTTCGTGGATACTATGGGTTCGATGTTTTTCTGGCTTAGACGGCACACCTAATACTTTTTCTAAAGGCGCAACAAACTGATCCAAAAAGTTGTAATTAATGCCCACGGACTTTGACACGATCTTACGGACTTCGATATTGACTATGGTGTAAAACACTAGAGGTCTCTGACCGTCATCTTGAAAACTTTCAGATATTTTTCGAACCACGTCTTTGGCTTGTTCCGCCGTTTCGACGAAGGGAACAGTGATGTGTTTGAACTCAATCGTAAACAGGGAGAGCAATGCGTGGCCAAACACCTCTGCAGTTATGGCCGTTCCATCTGAAATATAATAGGCTGATCTCAAAACATTTCCTTAACATTGTTGTAATTTAATTACGAAAAATAATTAAATTTTACTTTCACGATAACAACACTCTAAAATCACCACAATAAATGTAAAGGCGTTATAAGAATATTGCTTTTTATGCTGTTTTTAACAGTTTTATTAAGTCTATTTGCTTAAAATAACACGATATTTAAATAACCAAACCATCATTTGGAGAAAGTGAGAATGCAAGAACACGTGTTGTGGTACCAACAACTGGGAATGGGAGATGTTGGAGTCGTTGGCGGCAAAAACGCGTCGTTGGGCGAGATGATTTCAAATTTGGCTAATGCAGGAGTGCAAGTGCCTGGAGGATTTGCAACCACTGCTCATGCATTTAATTTATTTCTCGAACAAAGTGGCTTAGAATCGCGTATTCATGTGTTGTTGGACGACTTAGATGTCGAAAACATTGCCGCATTAGGTAAAGCTGGCGAAACCATTCGTAATTGGATTATCGACACTCCTTTTCTTCCAGAGTTAGAAAACGCCATACGCACTGCATTTAAAACCTTACAAGGTGAGGCTGGTGATGAAGCTTCGTTTGCCGTTCGCTCTTCAGCAACAGCAGAAGACATGCCGGATGCTTCATTTGCTGGTCAACAAGAAACCTTTTTAAATGTTAAAGGCTATGACTCAGTCATGGTTGCAATCAAACATGTATTCGCTTCACTGTTTAACGACAGAGCTATTTCTTATCGAGTACATCAAGGATACGACCATAAAGGCGTGGCTTTATCTGCAGGTGTTCAGCGTATGGTGCGCAGTGATTGCTCTGCTTCCGGTGTGATGTTCTCAATTGATACAGAGTCTGGTTTTGAAGACGTTGTCTTTATAACCTCATCTTATGGTTTGGGTGAAATGGTGGTACAAGGTGCAGTTAACCCTGACGAATTTTATGTTCACAAACCAACTATGGCAAAAGGTTTCCCAGCGGTAGTGCGCAGAAACCTTGGTAGTAAACTCACCAAGATGATTTACTCGGATGACCTAGAACACGGTAAACAAGTTGAAATTGTGGATATTGATGCTGCAGACAGCCGTAAATTTTCACTCACTGATGACGAAATAATGGAACTGGCCAAACAGGCCGTTATTATTGAAAAACATTACAAACGGCCAATGGATATTGAATGGGCCAAAGATGGCATAGACGGTAAACTTTACATAGTACAAGCTCGTCCAGAGACTGTACGTAGCCGTGAAGATATGCAAGTCATTGAACGTTTTATGCTTAAAGGCAAAGCCAAAGTAGTGTGTGAAGGACGAGCGATTGGCCACAAGATAGGTGCTGGTGTGGCAAAAGTGCTTAGCGGCGTGGAAGAAATGGACAAGATCCAACCTGGAGATGTGTTGGTCACCGATATGACCGATCCCGACTGGGAACCGATCATGAAAAAAGCTTCTGCTATTGTGACTAACCGCGGTGGCCGAACATGTCATGCGGCTATTATTGCCAGAGAACTTGGTATCCCTGCGGTTGTAGGGTGTGGCAATGCTACCGCCTCAATTGAAAATGGTGACAAGATCACCGTCTCTTGTGCAGAAGGCGATACTGGATTTATCTACGGTGATGTACTGGACTTTGATGTGGTGACATCACGTATCGACTCAATGCCAGAAATTCCCCTTAAAGTAATGATGAATGTGGGTAACCCTGATAGAGCTTTCGATTTTGCGCGTTTACCTCACGCGGGCGTTGGTTTGGCGCGACTTGAGTTTATTATCAACCGCATGATTGGTGTTCATCCCAAAGCGCTTCTCGATTTTGATAATCAACCACAAGAATTAAAAGAAGAAATCACAGACATAATCGCGGGCTATGCTTCGCCTGTTGAGTTTTATATCGAAAAATTAGTTGAAGGTATCTCGACTATTGCTTCTGCGTTTTCACCTGAAAAAGTCATCGTGCGTATGTCTGACTTTAAGTCCAACGAATACTTTAATCTTGTGGGTGGTTATCAATACGAACCTGATGAAGAAAACCCGATGCTGGGTTTCCGTGGTGCCAGTCGTTATATTTCAGAAGATTTTCGGGAATGTTTTGCTCTGGAATGTGAGGCTATAAAACGGGTTCGTAATAAAATGGGCTTAACCAATGTTGAGATCATGATCCCCTTTATCCGTACCCTTGAAGAAGGGGCAAAAGTGATCGAGTTACTTGCACAAGAAGGACTCGTGCAAGGCGAAAATGGCTTACGCGTTATTATGATGTGTGAGTTACCTTCGAATGCACTTTTGGCCGACCAATTCCTGGATATGTTTGATGGCTTCTCAATTGGCTCTAACGATTTGACGCAGTTAACGTTAGGTCTAGACCGAGATTCAGGCTTGATCGCGCATTTGTTTGATGAACGTAACCCTGCGGTTAAGGCATTATTATCGATGGCGATTCAAGCTGCTAAGAAGCGTGGTAAATATGTCGGAATCTGCGGCCAAGGCCCTTCTGATCATGAAGATTTGGCGCAGTGGCTGGTGGAGCAAGGCATTGATAGTGTCTCACTTAACCCAGATACAGTAGTCGAAACTTGGTTATACCTTGGTAAACAAGGCAAGTAAAAAGCACTCTAGATTAAAAAAGCCGGTTAAGTTAATACTTAACCGGCTTTTTTAATAGCTTATTACTATATTTTTAAACCTTCAGTTTTCTATCTAAAATTAATTTATCTAATTTACGTGCCGACTTTGACATCACGTTTTGGCAAGTGCGTAACCAATCTCTCGCTTTAGGTACATCATAACTCAGCATGACTAACCCTATTAATAAAACAAATATCGAACCAGGCAGAATAAAAAACACTACGCCAAATATGGCCAGTAGGCTGCCAAATGCGATACGTAATTTTTTCTTCATGTTTGTTACCTTAAATATTTTGAGGGTAAGTCTATAAATTTAAGAATATATCAGTTCATTCATAACTAAAAATTTTCAGTTGTTACAAACTATTTATAGCATATGAAAAATCATTAGGGCTAATGTCAAAGTGATATAGAGCAGGGATGATCATTTTAGGTATAATTAACGTTCTATTTTATACATCTATTACTGAATGATCCCTATGCTGCCAGCGTTAGACCCTCAAGCTCTTATTGAAAGTAACTATCAGGATTTTTTGACCGATTTGGCTAAGTCCACTTTTTCTGGTGACATTGAATACAGTTATGCGAGTCGCTTAGCGGTATCTACCGATAATTCTATTTATCAGAAGTTACCTCAAGCCGTTGTTTTTCCAAAGAATATAGAGGATTTATCGCTGATTGGTAAAACCGCTAATGCTTATGAAGACGTAAAGTTTTCTGGTAGAGGAGGGGGAACGGGTACGAACGGTCAATCACTGACGACTGGCATTATTGTGGATGTGTCACGTCACATGAATCAAGTTTTAGAAGTGAATCCGGAGCAAAGCTGGGCAAGAGTGCAAGCAGGTGTGGTAAAAGATCAGTTAAACGATGTTTTAAAACCATTAGGATTCTTTTTTGCACCGGACTTGTCTACTAGCAGTAGAGCGACTATTGGGGGCATGATAAGTACCGACGCTTCAGGGCAGGGGTCTTTGGTATACGGCAAAACCAGCGACCACATTTTAGGCATCACATCTGTCATGGCTGATGGTACGGTTTTAAACACCGCACCAATGACGCTGGATGATGCCAAAATACTCAGTCAAAAATTGACCCCAATAGCGAAAATAACCCAACAGTTGCTCGACACGTGTTTGGGTAAACGGCAACAAATTTTAGATAAGTTTCCTCGTTTAAATCGATTTTTAACCGGCTATGATTTAGAAAATACGCTAAATAAAGATCTGACATCGTTAGATATAAGCCGAGTTATTACTGGCTCTGAAGGCTCACTGGTCTTTGTGGCAGAAGCGAAAGTAAACATAACACCTATCGCCACGTTTAAGGCCTTGGTTAACGTAAAGTATGACTCGTTTGAATCGGCGTTAAGGCATGCACCTAGTATGGTGGCAGCTAATGCTACCTCGGTAGAAACGGTTGACAGTAACGTACTTAACTTGGCCAAACAGGACATTATTTGGCATTCAGTCGAAAGTTTAATTACCGAGGTGGCAGGCAAAACGGTGCTCGGCCTAAACATGGTTGAGTACAACAGTAATGATCAAGCTGATATCGAACAAAAAATAGCGACCTTAAGTGCCAACCTAGACAATGCAGAAACCCTTGGGGTGATTGGTTATCAAATTACCTATGACAAGGCCGATATTCAGAAAATTTATGCGATGCGTAAAAAATCAGTGGGTCTTTTGGGCAAAACCAAAGGGTCTAAAAAGCCTATTGCTTTTGTCGAAGATACGGCTGTCCCCCCTGAAAATTTAGCTGATTTTATTATGGAATTCCGTGCTTTATTAGATGGTCATGGTTTGAAATACGGTATGTTTGGTCATGTGGATGCAGGCGTGTTGCATGTACGTCCTGCATTGGATATGTGCGACCCTGAACAAGAAAGATTGGTGCCGGAAATTTCAGATCAAGTAGTGGCATTAGTGGCTAAATATGGCGGATTATTGTGGGGTGAACATGGCAGAGGGTATCGCAGTGAGTATGGACCACAGTTTTTTGGTAAAGAGTTATTTGCTGAACTAAGAAAAATAAAAACGGTGTTTGATCCCCACAATAAAATGAATCCTGGAAAAATCTGTACACCGATAGAGTCAACAGAATCTTTAGTGTCAGTATCAGATCAAAAACGTGGGGAGTTTGATAGACAGATTCCCATCGAAGTCAGGACATCCTTTGAGCCTGTTATGAGCTGTAACGGTAATGGTCTATGTTTTAATTACGATACGACTTCTCCTATGTGCCCCTCTTTTAAAATTACTGGTGACAGACGCCATAGCCCTAAAGGTAGGGCTGGCATGGTGCGTGAATGGCTGAGGCTATTGTCTAATCAAAACATTGATGTGAATGCGTTAGAACATAATATAGATCCACCTAGTTGGTTTGAGCGCTTCAGGAATAGCACCGACAAAAGGGTCGATAATGACTTTTCTCACGAAGTGCTAGAAGTGATGGAAGGGTGTTTAGCTTGTAAAGCTTGCTCTAGCCAATGCCCTGTCAGTGTTGATGTGCCCGGATTTAGATCGCGCTTTTTAAGTATGTATTATCAACGTTACATGCGCCCAGCCAAAGACCACTTGGTTGGCAATATCGAAAAGATGGCGCCATTGATGGCTAAAGCGCCTGGGTTTATCAATTTTTTCTTGCGCCAAAGTTGGGTGAATACCACTATTCGTAAGACGATCGGATATATCGATACGCCTATTTTATCGCAGCCAACCTTGGATCAAAGACTAAACGGTAATGCAGTAATGCAATTTGATTTAGTGGCACTGCAGCAATTAAGCTCTACACAGTTAGCAAAAAAAGTGTGTATTGTGCAAGATCCCTTCACCAGTTTTTATGACGCACAAGTGGTGGAGTCATTGGTAACATTAATTACTAAACTAGGTTACGAAGCGGTGTTGTTACCCTTTATGCCAAACGGTAAACCTCAACACGTGAAAGGTTTTTTAAAGGAGTTTGCTAAAACGGCTAAAACTTCGGCTGATTTTTTGAATCAGTTAGGTGATTTAGGCTTGCCGCTGATAGGTGTTGATCCGTCTATGGTGCTGTGTTATCGCGATGAATATACCAAAGTGTTAGGTGAAGGCCGTGGTGAATTTAAGGTGCAACTGGTGCACGAGTGGTTGCTGCAATTTGAACTACCTAAAGCCAGACAAGGCAAAACCCAGCAGTATGCTCTATTTGGTCACTGCAGCGAAAAAACTGCTCTGCCGACAAGTGAAAAGCAGTGGCAACAGATTTTCGAAAAAGCGGGATTAAATCTAGCTGCGGTATCTGTAGGGTGCTGTGGTATGGCGGGTACGTTTGGTCATGAAGCCAGTCATATAGAAGAATCTACAGGTATATATAACTTGAGCTGGAAGCAAGCTGTTAGTCAATTTCAACCTGAACAGATAGTGGCTACTGGTTACTCATGCCGAAGTCAGGTAGCGAGGTTTGAGGAATTTAAACCTAAGCATCCTTTACAGATATTGGCCGAGTCATTATAAGTTAGTATGAGATTTTGATGGACAATCCGCATAGGCAAAATTAGGTGAAACGTAAATAAACCTAATTTTGCCCTAGTGGGTAAGTTCTACTCTTTCTAGAATAAAGTCTTTGAGATCACACAACATATTTTGTCGCGCTACACCTGCATCCATGAATA
>JAWUXT010000005.1:0-15110 GCA_034111205.1 Paraglaciecola sp.
AGAAGCCACCACATCGGAAAAACCCCAAACGGGTATAAAACCCCAGCTCTTAACATCGTGACCGCTTGGCGGAAAAAAATTGCCAATAACCAAATTGATCGCCCACCACTGCATACGTAATGTTGTTAGCAGTAAACGCAAAGCGGTCAATTTTTACTAACACCTCACCTTCTGCGATATCACTTTCAGACAAACCAGTATCGACTATTCGATTAGTCAGGTAGTTATCTTTACGTATTTGAAATTCACTCATATACCTTTCCTTAATTAATGCTGACTTGTGCTTGAGCCAAATATTGCTGCAGCTTGGCCATGGCTGGCTGTGCATTGACTCGTAAACGTTTTACTATGGCTTGTTTTTCAATGTCGTCTTCTTTAACACTGCGCATCAACTGGCTAAAGCCATCTAAGCGATTTTCTAATAGCCATTTTCGTAAATTTTCGTCTTGTGACCACATATACTGATTCATCATAAAAGCGGCGGTTAAACGTAACCAATCAATTAACGTATTCGGTAAAGGCACCACATTACAGATTTTGTTTTTTGCCTCTTCTGGATAGGCTAATTCGATATGGGCAATAAAAGCGGCGCTAAAAACAGGTTGATATGAACGCACAGTTTGCGGCGTGATAACGTCGCCTGCAAAGATAGGTTTGATGGTTAAATTAGTCAATGCACTAGCCGAACAGTCAATATGCAAATGTTTTGTACTAGTTGGGATGACACCCTGCTCTAATATAATTTGTTGGTTTTCAATGTGGGTAACTCGACCCATACGGACAATGTTTTTCACTTTACGCAGGGCTTCTAACTCCATTTGGCTGACAGTAGCACCATGAAACATTACTGGTTGTACATTTGTATCAATTCTTAGGAATACGCCCGCTTGTTCTAATCTGTCAAACATGTCTTCAATGGAATCTGAATTCGCAACGGCTTCCATTTGAGATGCTTGTGCACCAATGGCATCAGCAAAAAATTCTTCTGTAGGTTGAGTGTTTTTACGATCTATTAACCAAGCATCACGGGGCATTACCCATTGAATATCATCAGGATTAACGTTTTTTTCAAGTAACCACAACACTGCATCAATGCCGGTTTTACCGCCACCTATGACCACATAACCAGCAGGTGGTTGGGTGACTTTGGGCAAATCATTTAGGGGCATAAATTGAATATCTGGGGCAATACTGAAATTTGGCGTGTGTGTAGAAGGCACATTCGTATTTAAGTAGGTAGCATCGACTGTTTTTTTGTTCACTGTGACTAGATGGGTTTCACCAGTCAGTGACGAAACAAACTTGCCATCACCTTTGTAATCACACATAGGGAAGTACTTCACCCGACCAGTTGGTAAAAACTGTTCGCGCATTACATCATCAAAATAAGCGCTGACTTCGGCACCAGAGGCTAATTCATTCAACCCTTTATTTAATCCCACCTGATCAATACAACCTTTGCTCAACTCACGAGAACTGACGCCGTAGAAATAAGACGGTTGATGCAGTGTGACAAAAGGGTAAGCGACATTCCAATGACCACCAGGTTTATGGAAGCGATCAACAATGATGATATTTGCATCACTTTCTGTTAATAAAATATCGGCAAATGCCATTCCTACTGCGCCGCTACCAACTATTAAGTAATCTGTTTCATGAGTGTGTGCTTTCATTTTTTTGCTCCCCGCTGTGAATGAATTATTATTGTGCACCAGTGAAAAGCAAAGAATCACATTGCGCATAACAGTGTTATAGTTAATCATAACACTGTTATGTCAGTCAACTGTTACAACTTTCTTATTGGTTAGATATTCATCATTATGAGCGACGCAAGAAACACCATTTTAAAAGCCGCATCTGAATTATTTCTCGAAGGAGGTACCTCTGCACTGAGTGTAAGAGCCATATCTAAGCGCGCGGGGGTGTCTACTATTGGTATCTATAGTCATTTTAAGGGAAAGCAAGGGATCTTAGACGAACTGTATATAGAGGGGTTCGAAAAAGTATTTTCGGCTATGGATATTCTTGATACTAACGCACCAGTGCGAGATGTTATTTTGCTTGGCATAAAAGGTTACTTAGCAGTAGCGGGTCAATATGAAGCCCATTACCGGCTGATTTTTGGTGAAGGTGATGCGGGTTATTCACCCTCTAAAGAAGCCTTAGCAATGGCTGAAAAAGCCTTTAAAAAATTAGTCGACATTAGTTCTCTTATATTGCCTGAGGATACTAAAGTAGCCGAAAAGCAGCGTATTGCGCTAGAAATTTGGGCTTTTGTGCATGGTTATGTCAGTTTAAAACATCATGCCATATCCACATTAATTAGCCCTGTTGAATGGAACAGTTTGGCGTTGAGTGCCTTAGCGACACATATTGATGCCATCATTACTAAACACGCTGTACCCATGCCTAAATAAGTCATCAGCCAGCTGCTGCACTGCAATTCCTATTACCGCTGAGGATTGAAAAAAGAGCCAAGCTAATAACAACTAATTTTGTGATAACATTGGAAGCATAGGCATGGGATGAGCAATGCTAAAACCCTGTGCAAAATCCACTCCCAATTGCCGCAATAGTTGTTCTGTTTCCTCATCACCTACAAATTCTGCGATAGTCTGTTTGCCCATGCTTCTAGCAATCTCATGGATGGCTTTGACTGTGGCAAAATCACAGATATCTTTACTCATATTTTTGACAAATGAGCCATCAATTTTTACATAGTCAACGTTCATGTTCTTCAAATAGGTAAATGAAGACATACCTGCACCAAAATCGTCTAATGCAAACTGACACCCTAGCAGTCTGATTTTATCAATCATTTTACTCGCTGTGACTAAATTCATCACCGCAGCGGTTTCAGTAATTTCAAAACACAATTTATTAAGCGGTACCGTAGTCTCCTGCAATCGTTGTAAAATGGTTGATAATAGTGATGGAGAGTTGAGGCTAGCGCCCGATAAATTGATCGCACATTTATCCAGTAATAGGGTGTGTTTAGGATGTCGTTCAAGTAAGTTTATGGTGTGTTCAAATACCCATGTATCTACCCGAGACATTAAGCCGTTTCGTTCTGCGACTGGAATAAAAACGCTTGGACTTATCATAGCACCATTTTTATCGAACATTCTTAACAGGACTTCATAGTTATGATTAGTGCTTGATGAGCCCAATGGTTTAATAGTTTGAAAATACAGTTGCAGTTTATTGTGCTCGATTGCGAACTGTAATAACTCTAAAATATCTAGTTCTTGCTTGCGAAATGATTCTTGTAACCCGCTGGACTCATACACACAAAATTGATTTTTACCGTTACTCTTAGCTTGGTAGCAGGCAAGATCCGCTTCCTGTACCAGACTTACCGCGTCTGAAGCTCCAGCTTCGACATGCACTAACCCAATACTGACACTGACGTGAAATACTTTCTCTTCCCATACAAATCGATAGGCTGCCACCTGGTCTATAACGGTTTGCACCCTCAATTCAACACTCTTATTGTCCACATCCCATAATATCATGCAAAATTCATCACCGCCCACGCGGGCTATTACATCATCACAATACAATTTTTGTGCCAGCAAATTAGAAATATTATGCAACAATTGGTCACCCGTATGATGACCACAGGAATCATTGATTATCTTAAATTCATCTATATCTATATAACATAAAGTGGCATGTTTTTTGGTTGTCTTCATTTGAGTAATGAGGGTTTGTAATTCAAATTCAAAGGCGTGACGGTTGAGTAAACCAGTTATTTTATCATGATTGGCTTGGTAGTAAATTTGTTCCTTTAATATCAAATCGGCCGTGACATCACGCCCAATGCCTTCTATTGCGATCAAGTTACCAGATCCATCGTAGACCGGTGAATCATGGTATTCAATAACCACTTCCTGCTGACTTTTAGCAAGATAGACAACTGTGTAAGATTGAGATCGTTCGCCTTGTTGTTGACTTAGGCATAAATCTTCCACTTTTTTTGGCAAAGAAATCAGATAATTATTGTAATTTTTTTGGAAATCGGCGATCTCATATCCTAGGATATTTTTAATACTATGGCTAATAAAAGTATATTGGCCTGAGACGTCTTTCGAGTAAATATAATGGTCATTGAGGCCATCAATCAAACGTCGAAATTTGGTCTCACTGCGTTGCAGGTTCTGATGGGAAAGTAGATGTTGAGAGACATCTCTGAATGTCAGAGCAACTCCGTCACCGGCTTTGACAACTTGCAATTTAAACCATTGATTGATGTTGGATGAATGTATGTGTAATTCATACTCGAATGGCAAGCCACTTTGGTTTACGTCAGTAATATTATGCAAAATATTCTGGGCTTGAATTAACTGCAATTGATGACTTAGCTTAATCGGCTGTGTTGCAGGTAGCGTAATATCCAAAATTTTAATGGCCGCCTTGTTAGCGTCAACCAACACAAATTCGGTTATATCGCAATTTTTCTCAATCAAGGCCTCATAAACAAGAATACCGTCGAGGGAGGCTTCACTGGCAGCTTGATGGTATAATTGGTTCTTACTAGGTCTGAAAGCATTTATTAGTAGTAGCCAATATAAAAATAGAATAGCGAAGCCAGAAACGATTGAGGCTAGCCAAAACATCATATTATCTATTTTTAAATATGTATCAGCGTATTGTAACTTTAACATCCAAGTGCGACCGGCAAAATTGAACGATTGATACACCACTGACTCGTCATCCGCAAAGTCACTGTGTTCCAACAATGAGGTTTTGCTATCATTAATAGAGAAATTAAATTTCTGATTGATTAGGTCACCCATCATCAGGGATAAAGTTTTTTCTAAGTCAAAGCTTGCTAACAGATATCCTAGCTGAGGATTATCGGGATCGATTCTAATTACGAAGAAAACTAATGAATTATTAGCTTGATATAGACTGGAAGCTTGACCAATAAGCTTAAGTTCATCAGTATTGATACCAAATTCAGTGATATTTTTATCCAGTACCAAAACATGCTCTCTAGAGGCGAAGGGCCGACGGACAGTGAACTCTGAATTTATCCACCCTATATCAGCAATGTCAGTATGCACCTTTCTCATATTGGCAGCCTGAGTATGAAACCAATCTAATAAATTTGGATCCCTATCTGGCCATAAAATAGCCAAATCATTTAGTACACGTATTCTGTCACCTGAAAAAACTTCAAATGCATTAGTAATTGTTTTTGCCTCGCTAGTGGCTAAAGCCAATCGCTGAACTACTTGCACTTGAATCAGATAATAACGAAGAAATAAAAGTAACATAAGAAGGGATAATAATATCAACGGCATTCCATAAAGCCTCCGATTATTTTTGATATTAATATGCAATTGATTACCTAACTTGAACACACAGATATACTATAGTGACATATGTACATACCCAATACGACACATATACATCATAATAATATACGTGCATGATGTTTTTTTGAATATGTGTTATTTATATGGCATATGAAAGTTAGCGTCTAGCAAAAGCCATCTCCTCACCGCACAATGTGTTTTTTTGATAATCAGTCTAGTGCATTATACGTAGAGAACGTCGAACCATATAAGCATAGACAGCAATATTCGTGGCCCAGTAATCAAGTGGCGTCACAGCTCGTGAATACTTTTTCTGCGCGTAAAAGTGATATCGAAAAAAAGACAGGACAGCACCACCGCTGGCTGCGTCCAGGTCATCGACTGGTGCTTTTCTGCTCGTGTTTTTTCCTGCCCTGTCGGCAAAGCTTGTTTAGCCTTATTTCTTAAGGACGGTGTTATTGTCAGCGGTGCCGACTATTAAGTGGAGGCCACCCCGTAAATACGCGTAAGATTAACTCTGGGTTTGGGCACCCGTACCACGATCCCCAATACTGTATTCGCGTTGTGTACAGCTTTAAAACATGCCTGTGCCTAGCTTGAAAATGTGCCCAATCGTTTTGAAGCCTCGCGTATATTATGCCGCGAGGGATATTTGAATTCTGAGCTGGAGGTGAGTGCTCCCTCGTTGTTGGGCAAATCAACATGCCACCGCGCAATATTGCCTCTTACAATCAGTTATCGGTAAGTCACAATGGCTCACTTAACCTGCCTCATTTTTTCCTTAACAATGGGTGATGAGATGGACGCTTCCTTACAGGAATCGAACACCAACGTAAGGTTTAGTATCTGTCACGCACTTATTTACGTGATAAGCAGTTCAAATTCTCTCAACGGTAACGGCTTACTAAATAAATAGCCTTGGCAGCTAAAGCAACCATTTCGCTCTAAGAATAGGCGCTGATTTTCAGTTTCTACACCTTCTGCGATGATATCCAGACTCAATTCTTTAGCCAAACTGATAATGCTCTGCACCATGATATTATCAAGGCGCTTTTTACCTATATATTCTACAAATGATTTGTCAATTTTAATTTGATCAAGGGGTAAACGTGTCAAATAAGACAATGAAGAGTAGCCCGTACCAAAATCATCCATTGAGAAAAGTATGCCCATTGCTTTGAGTTGGTTCATTTTTAAGATAACGTCATCTACATCATCAAGGATAACGCTTTCGGTAAGTTCGAACTTTAATTTATTTAGACTATTAAGGCCACTGTCATCAATAATAGATTGTACCTGTTCAATGAAGTCTGGTTGGTGAAACTGTCGTGCACTCACATTTATTGATAGTGATAAGTGTTGAGTCAATGGGTTCAAGGCCCATTTCTTAAGCTGTTCACAGGATGTTCTGAGTACCCAATTTCCGATAGGAATGATCAACCCTGTTTCTTCTGCCAGTGCGATAAATTCCATTGGCATAACCATGCCACGCTTTGGATGATGCCATCGAATAAGTGCCTCAGCACCGATAGTTTTAGTATTGGTTGTTTGCATCTGATAGAAAAGCACCAACTGATTTTTGTGTAGGGCCTCACGCAGATCTATTTCCAGCGAGGCATTGGCAACGGCTATAATTTGCATTTTTGGATCAAAAAATCGCAGAACATTTCGTCCATCCTCTTTTGCCCTGTACATGGCGATATCTGCTTGCTTGAGTATTTCTTCTGTTGATTGCTCCTGATTGCCAAATAGTGTTATCCCTATGCTGGCACTGACATGACGAGAGTGATTTTTATTGCCGAGGACGTATGCCTGGTTCAAACACTTGAGAAATTGTTGCCCTTTTGTCTCAGCATGTTGTGCTGCCGTCTTTATTGACGGCTCAGTCACGTCCATTAACATGACGACAAACTCATCACCACCAAGTCGGGCAACAGTATCATTTTGTTGAACACACTCGGTCAATCGTTTAGCCACTTGTTGCAACAATACATCGCCTATATCATGCCCCAAGGTATCGTTTATCGACTTGAAATTATCCAAGTCAATAAAGAATAACGCCCCTTGTTTACCGCTACTAATGCCCTTAGCTAACGCCTGAGTTAGTCTTTTAAGCAACAATCTTCGATTGGGTAACTGTGTCAAATGGTCATAAAATGCGAGCTGCTTAATTTCGTCTTCTGCCGCAAGACGATGAGAAATATCAATCAGAGAGGCAACATAGTTAACAACAAGTCCGTCATTATTTTTGACGGCTGTGATGGTGAGATACTCTGGATGAACTGTGCCATCTTTACGACGATTCCATGTGTCACCTTCCCAGGCACCGGTATGGGTAAGTTGATGCCACATGTTAGCGTAGAAAGCTTTGTCATGCTTTTTAGAGGATAATATATAAGGTGTTTTGCCAATCGCTTCTTGAGTACTGTAGCCAGTCATCTGGGTAAATGCCGTATTGACTCGCAGAATAATGCCATCAGCATCCGTGACTAATATACCGTTTTTTAGTTCAAAAGTGGAGGCCACGATACGTAATTCAATTTCAGCTTTGTGACGCATCTCAACTTCATTAATAAGATCATAGTTCGACTGCTGTAATTTTTTATTGGTTTTTTTGTGTAACCATAATTGCTGACGTGACCCGTGATAAATAAATAATGAAGAGATGATGGCCATCAACGAAATCATAGCACTCGACAAGGTGCTAATAATCGATACTCTACGTAATGAATGATTAAATGTTTCATCTAACTGGTTTAACATCATAGTTTCGTTTATTTTAAACACCCCTATCAAGTGACGAATATCATCCATTAATCTTTTGTCTGAACCTGTTTTTAACTTTGCATATGCTTCATTGGATTGTTCATTGTTTATGAATTCAACGGAGGCATTAAGGGACACCATTAGAGCAACAAGGATAGGTTGAAGTTCGTCTAATAGTCCTTTTTTGTGGTCACTATGTAGCATAAGCTTTCTAAGCATGTGTAGTTGTTGATTAATGTTATCTTTGGCACTCCAATAAGGTTCCAGATAGCTATTATCTTTGGTAAGAAGGTAGCCCCGCAGCCCTGTTTCAGCATCTTGTATACTAGACAGGAGGCGACTTGACATGTCCATTGCCAGCAGAGATTGTTTGCGTTCAAATGCAGCCTGCTCACTTTTATCAGCAGCATTTAAAGACATACTAATGTTCATACTAACAAGAATGGTAGCAGTGATGAATAACGGGAAGATAATTCGAAATAATTTCATCAATTAAGCCTAAGGTCCTTCGATGTTTAAGTATTTAAATCTTATTTTTCTTGTTTAATCCAAAAGAAGGTGTTCAGGAAAAAACTTCAAATGCATTAGTAATTTTTTTGCTTCACTAATGGCTAAAGCCAATCGCTGTACTATTTGCACTTGAACCAGATAATAACGAAGTAATAAAAGTAGCATTAGAAGGGATAATAATATCAACGGCATTCCATAAAGCCCCTAATTATTTTTGATATTACTATGCAATTGATTATCTAACCCGAAGACCTTGATACACAAGTGTGACATACATACATCCCCAATACGACACACATACGACATATTAATATATATACATGATGTTTTTGACTATATGTTATTTATATGGCATATGAAAGTTAGCGTCTAGCAAAGGCCTTCTCCTCACCCCACAATGTCTTTTTTGATAATCAGTCTAGTGCATTATACGTAGAGAGCGTTATCGACAAAAAGACAGGACAACACAACCAACCCCCAATTTGGTCAAAGTCGTTAAACCCAAATCAGCATCGATATCTGCACCACCGCTGACAGTGTTTATCATGGCGTTACACTGAATGTAGAGCAAACCGTTGAAGCCAAATGGTTAGCGTATGTTATCAAGGCGCTAGCCTCATAGGCATGTTTGTTGAGCCTAACGATATTTATCTGCATAGCGGCTTCGTTGACTTCCGTAAAAGTATAAATGGCCTACATTAAACGGTCTGACACACATCAAATTAAGCGAACAACAAATACTGTGGTTGCCCGGGGCAATGATCTACTTGGAGAGCAGCAATGAGTCCGTGAAAACTGATTTGAAGGCTGATATACGGGTAAAGTGTAAAGCAGTCACCTACCCAGAATCGTTTACACTCTCCTATGCTGAACAATCATTTGTGGGATTTTGCTTAGTGCAAGGACATGGTCTACCCCACCTAATTTTACTGCTACAGCAGGCATACCATACACAACACATGTTTCTTCATTTTGAGCTATGGTCTTGGCTCCAGCATCACGCATTTCTTTCATGCCTACTGCCCCATCATCACCCATACCTGTCATAATAATACCTAATGCGTTGGCTCCTGCGTATTTGGCAACTGAACGAAACAGTACGTCAACAGAAGGCTTGTGACGGTTTACCGGTGGACCATCTTTTATTTTTACTGATGATCCAAACTGTGTAACTTGGAGCATCATATGTTTGCCTCCTGGTGCAACCAACACCAGACCAGGTAATAATGCATCATTGTCTTGGGCTTCTTTAACTTCGACTCTACTCACTTCATTTAATCTTTTTGCAAAAGCGTGGGTAAAATGGGCTGGCATGTGTTGCACGATAAGAATGGGTAAAGTATTGCTAGGCAATGCCGCTAAGACAGCGGCTAGCGCTTGTGTACCTCCGGTAGATGCCCCAATAACAATTAATGGACCGGCTTTTTTTATTCCAAGTTTATGCCCTTTGTCTAACATAGCATCAGCAGTAAACTTGTTTCTATTTGGACTGATACGAGCAATGGGCATTGGCTTTATAACGGCCATATTTGCTTTTGCTGCTACCTTAATAGCATTGACCAAATCTCGTGAAGATTCAGGCAGTGATGTTTTTACATCTGATTTAGGTTTAGCTACAACATCAATAGCACCAAAACGAAGGGCATCAAGTGAGGCTTTTGATCCCTTTTCAGTCAAGGTAGAGCACATTACTATCGGTGTTGGTCGCTCTACCATTATTTTTTTTAAAAAGGTAATGCCATCCATCCTAGGCATTTCGATATCGAGGGTGATGACATCCGGCCAATTTTTCTCCATATGTGCTAGGGCAAATATTGGGTCTTGTGCACTACCAATCACTTCAATACCTGCTGCCGCAGTCAAGATATCAGTCAGTACTTTCCTGACAACAGCTGAATCGTCAATAATAAAGACGCGTATGCTCATGTATACTCCATTAGGTAAATATCAAAAATCGTTATAGGCTAAAGACGTTTATATACTCTTAGCGAAGTGGTCAACAAATTTTAACCACACATTGGTATTAACGCTGGCATCATATTTATTATATATGAGACTTAATACCATTAATTTTACTCGTAATAGACAGTTGTTGGTCAATTCAGATGGTGAACAACATACTCTAGTTCAGTTAAATAATGTCATGCATTTGAGATTTAACTGGTGCTCTGATCTTGCCCTCCAGGCACGTGATAAATTGACACCCATTTCTGTAAGCTATTTAAGCGGCGACACTCTAACGCAGTTGAATGCCGTGTCGCCTTAGATTACCGTTGCTGCGAGGCCGCGATAGCTTAATGGTTATGAATCGATACAAGCAATATGGAGGACCTCTGTTAAAGGGCTCACATCATTTTCTGTCTACGTTTAAATGAGTTTGTCGTTTGATTGGATCCTCTACAACCACTTCCTTGCATTCCTTAAACTTTACACCATCCGTGAACATTTAAACGGTTGGCAAAATTGAAAACCAACTAAGATGTCATCAAAATACTTTTTGGGTTACCTCAAGTTAAGATTATGGCTTTTTATAAATAGATGATGATATTCGAATTAAACCATGGGTGAACCCCTTTAAAGACTCAGCATGACCAATAAATAAGAAGCCTCCAGATTCCAATTTAAGGACTACCTTTTTTATAATTTGGCTTTTAGTTTCGTTATCAAAATATATCAATACATTACGGAGTAATATTAGCTGGAAAGTCCCAAACTCATCCAAGGGTAACGTTAAATTAACATAGATGAATTTAACTCTGTCGATTAAGCCTTTATCTATTAGTAATTTGCCTTCGAATTCATCCTTTCCTTTAAAACAATACTTTTTTAAATAATCCGTTGGTATACCATCAATCCTGTCCTGTTGGTAAAGGCCAAGCGATGCTTCTTGAAGAACCGTGTGGTTAATATCAGAACCCAATATTTCCCAGAGATTATTATTTAATTTATCATCTAACAACATCGCTACACTATAGGCTTCTTTGCCTGTTGATGACGCTGCACTCCACACCCTAAACCTTTTATTTCTGTTTAATTTAGGGATAATTTCATTGGCTAAGAATTCGAAATGTTTAGGCTCCCTAAAAAAAAAGGTTTCATTCGTGGTTAACAGGTCAATAACAATTTGCTGCTCCTTCTCGCGCCCTAACTCAGTCATTAAATCAAAATAAGTGCCAAAACTAGTCATAGAATAATGCCGTAACCGTTTACTTAAACGAGAAGTCACTAAGGTTTTTTTTTCATCGCTTAGCCTAATTCCTGCACGATCATAGATAAAATCTTTAAATCGATTGAATTCTGCATCTGATATTCTTTCTTGCAACATATGAACCTTTATGATCACCTAAATACTTTCGATATAAGTGTGATGCTGAAGGGTAGAACTACCATTCAACATCACACTTGTGATTTAATTAAGATGGTGTGGATGTGATTAACCTTAAAATTAAAATCAATGATAACGAATGATTTACACTGTTGAGCTATATTGTTTATTGTATCCCCAAAAAAGCGACAAGACAGGTACCGTCGCCCCTCATAATGCTAGCTAGCAGAGAATATTTGCACAGGACACGTATTTTTATCAAAGTGTCCTGTGGCATAAATCAATCGACTCGCATCTTAAAATGAAGAAAGCTCATCTATCGCTAGAATATTTTCAATATTCAGTAACACTAATAGCCGTTGGTCTACTTTTCCCATTCCATGAATAAAGTCAGCACGGATCTTGGTACCAAATTCAGGTGCAGGCACAATTTCCAATAAAGAAACATCAATCACCTCACTGACTTCATCAACAATAATACCAAGGACCATACTTTGTTCATTGTTCTTTATATCAACGATAACAATACTGCTTCGCCTAGTACGCTCGGAAGGTTGTTCCGAGAAGCGCTGCGCCAAATCGATCACAGGTACAACATTGCCACGAAGATTAACCATCCCCGCAATATAACCCGGCACCATAGGTACTCGAGTAATATTACTAAAATCGGTTATTTCTTTAATTGAAAGAATGTCTATCCCATAAATCTCATTGTTTAACACAAAGGTTAAAAATTTCCGGCTATTGTTGCCCGCACCCGATTTCAAGGGTGTTGACTGAGATATATTTTTTTCCATAACTTAACCACAAGCCTCTGTTAAAAACGTTCAAATTTTGATTTATCAACCGCTTTATTATCAACCCCTGAATTATCATACTTATCAAATGAGGCGTTATTGTCGGGTGAATGCTTAGATTGTCCAGAGTTAGATGAGTCAGAGTTTTTCATACGAAAAAATGAGACTGCACTGGTCAAGTTTTTAGACTGGGCCTGCATTTCTTCAGCTGTAGCCGCTAGTTCTTCTGAGCCTGACGCATTTTGCTGTGTCACTACGTCGAGCTGCTGCATTGCTTTATTAATTTGAGATACACCCGCTGATTGCTCTTCTGATGCAGCACTTATTTCTTGAACCAATCCTGCCGTTTGAATAATATCCGGCACCATTTTTTCAAGTAATGTGCCAGCAGTTTCCGCAATGGACACACTGTCTTTGGTTAGACTACTAATTTCAGAAGCGGCTATCTGACTGCGCTCAGCCAGCTTTCTTACCTCGGCAGCCACTACAGCAAATCCTTTACCATGCTCACCCGCTCGAGCGCCTTCAATGGCAGCATTCAGGGCCAGCATATTGGTTTGATAGGCGATATCTTCTATGATCGTAATTTTATCGGCTATTTGTTTCATTGCAACGACAGTGTCGCTAACAGCATCGCCACCTTGTTTGGCGGCATCTGCTGACACAGTAGCAATAGTATCCGTGTTTCGTGCATTTTCATTATTTTGTGCAATAGATGCGCCCATTTGCTCTATTGAGGAACTCGTTTCCTCAACACTTGCGGCTTGCTCACTAGCGGCTCCACTAAGCGATGACGCGGTATTACTCACCTGAGTAGCGGCGGATGATATTTGTTGTGAATTAGATAATATCTGCTCAACCACCTCGGTTAATTTATTCCGCATGGTAATGATTTGAGCCAAAATACCCGTGGTTTTTGTCTCATCCAAATCAAGTTCAACATCCAGTCTACCTAATGCAATATTTCGTGCTATATCGGATACGACATTAGGCTCTCCGCCTACTTTGTGTAACACATCTCGGATAATAATGATTACCGTCACTATGCCCAAAAGCACTGCCACTAATGACACCCAGGTTACGATACTTTCTGTAGTTTGATTGTTTTCTTGAACGTCTTCACCAAGAAGCGCTTGGCTGTCTTTAAGAGATTCTTTTACCTCATCTGTATTTTCAGCGATCAGTGGACCCCGCTCATCCAACATAACTTGAATAATTTCGTCGCTTTCTTGTATAAAGGCATAAGTAGCCTTAAAGGAATTAATATAAAGATCCAGTTCGTCACTGAACTTTCTTAACTCATCGCTGCTTTTTTCATTTGACAGGGCATCTTCCAACGCAATCACATCTTTAGGAAGTTTGGTTGAGAGTTCTAATATAGCGCGATTATAATCCTTGTCGTCGCTACTCTGCAGATACTTGACAACATACAGACGGCCTAATAGCAGCCGCTTTTGAGCTTCATTAGAAAGAAAAGTCGAGGTGATCTCTTTCTCACCGTAGGATCTATTAATAATAGAACCCATTATCTCACGTGTTTTGATGGCCTGAACATATAATCGATTAGTAACTTCGTCTTCTCTTTCCTCGTTCAATTTGACAACGTTATCAAAATCTTTCTTATAAGCACCAAGCTCTGATTCAATCGTTCTGATGAGTTGAGCTCTTTTAGGATCTAGTAAAGCTTTTTTTGCTCTATCAACTAATGCTGTGGTCGCATCTCCGTATTCTTGGAATTGACGTATATCCTTGTCACTTTTACTGATAATAAAATCTTTTACCTGCATACGAGTGCCTATCATATTGGTTTGCAGGTTCCTTGCTAGGTTAGAGTCATTCGCTAATCCACGGTAGTCGCTAAAACCCGTGCCTGAACTACCTATTCCTAGTAACGCACTTGTCGATACCACTAACAGTAATAATATAACCAACCCAAAACCTGCTATTAACAAGGTTTTTAAATTTAAATTTTTTAACATGACTTAAGCTCTCTTAATATTTTTAGAAAAAGTTTTTGAGTATTGCGTTGCATAGAAAGCTAAACACACACTTGATGTTTTTACGGATAATCGTGGTCGTATATTCATAACTTACTTCCTAATAGTTTGATTATTCTTGATTTAACCTAAAAAATAGAACCAACCCGTCGGTTAAAACATCATTCATTAAAGAAGTATTGTTCAACACAATTAAAGACGTTTGCTGCTATGTACCTTTTCACATATTCTTATGTTAGTCCTACCATTAATCTAAGCTTGAATAGAACTAATGATGGTAAATTCATCTACCGACATTACTTTTTCAACATTCAGTAAAATTAAGAATTCTTCATCCACTTTTGCCATCCCACTGATAAATGCTGTATTGATTTTATCGCCTAATGAGGGG
>JAWUXT010000006.1:0-19871 GCA_034111205.1 Paraglaciecola sp.
AGTATTGATGCAGGTGCTGGTGATTTGAAGATCACAGGTGTAGCAGGTCAGTCAGAGATTACTGTCGTTGCTAAAGTGTTAGGCGATAATTTGAGTGATGATGATTATGTACTGAGCCTTGAAAAAAAAGGTGACAAAGCGGTACTCACTGCTCAATTCAATGACAATACTTACAACAATGAAAGCATTGATCTAACAGTCAGTATGCCATCCTCTTTGGCTTTGGTAGTGGACGATAAGTCTGGTGATATATCAATTGAATCGGTCAGCAATGGACTCATTTTGAATGACCGTTCGGGTGATATTGAATTGAGTAAAATTGCAGGTCTAATGAGAATTGAAGACCGTTCTGGGGATGTGACAGGAGATGATTTACGCGGCGACGTGATCATCAATGATCGCTCAGGTGAGATCCGTCTGAAAAATGTTGTGGGTGACGTAAATATTGATGATTCTTCGGGTGATATTCGCGCAACAAACATATCTGGTGTCGTCACAGTTGAAGACAGTTCTGGTGATATCAATATTAACGGTGCTGCGGATTTTAAGTTAAAAAACGATGGATCCGGTGATGTTAGTTTGCGTAATATTAATAGCAATCTTAAGTAGCTATAATTGAGTTGGTTCTAGACTTTATATATGTGTGACTAGTTAGATACTAGCTTAGCCTATTATTACTCGGTTGCGTCCCTGTTTTTTGGCTTTATATAGAGCATCATCTGCTCGTTTCAGAGTACTTTCTATATGTGTTTCTTGACTGTCCCATTCGGCTACACCGGCGCTGGCAGTAATTTCAATGATTAATTTATCAGAATAAGTAGGTGAATCAACAATACAGGTGCGGATCTTTTCAGCCAGTTTAATAGCTTCTGATATTGGTGTATTAGGTAACAATATCAAAAATTCTTCACCGCCAAAACGAAACACGGAGTCAGAGTTTCGGCAATTATTTTGGATAGTATTAGCAACACTTTGAATGACCTTATCGCCCAAATCGTGGCCATATTGATCGTTAATGGACTTGAATAGATCTATATCAAAACTTATCACCGATAAATTAGCATGGTAACGTTTGCTCATGGCAACGGACTGCTTGGCCAAAACAGCAAAGGAACGTCGATTAAGTAAATTCGTTAAATAATCGTGGTTGGCTTCCTCATGTAAATTTGTAGAGTATCGATCAGACTTTATAGATAGTGGAGTGATAACAAACAAACCTTCAATAATTACAGTCAGTACGATGATAATCAGTATTAGTTGCTGGGAAGTGCGCAACTCTTTAACTTTCTGATTACTCTCAATTTCGTATTGCTTCACAACAGTGTTAAAACTATTTAGTATCTGTTCTCTCGCCAAAGATAAAAGGGTCAAATTCTTTAGGTTGTTTTGATTAACTGTTCCGACTTTTAGACTGTTCAATGTTTGTCTAACTAATAATGAAAACTCGGTCACTTTTTGATTAACATTGTGGGGGTCTGAAAAATATAATTTATAAATAGTTGTTGAAAGAGGAGATGTCAGATTTTTGTTTATTGCTTCAAAATGGTCTTTAAGCAGATACTCGTGGTTGCTTTGCATTTTGTTGAGAGCCGCCAGTACTTTCTCTTTGACGATAGAACTATTGTCCGCGATATATTCGTTAGTATACAAAGCAATGCGCTGGGACAACATACGTTGTTCCCCACTTACATTAATAATGTGGGCAGATGTACTTTGCTCAATGATGATCTTATCTAATGTGAAATGCACAACGATTGATAGACCTGCAATCAGCGTTAGCGAAATAACATAGGTTAATGTCATATTGCGAACCGGGTTTAAAATCCTTTTAATACTTGGAGGTGTATGCATTTTACTGTTCAGTTGCTTTTTCCTGTTAACTGATACTAAATTATACTAAATTTTGTTTACATTGAAATATGATAATGTAAAAAATATATACTTTGGAGAGTCAAATGGCACAGTGGTTAGATGCAAAAGTGGTGAGTAGAACAGATTGGAATGACCATTTGTTTAGTTTACGTTTTTCTTGTGCTGACTTTCCTAAGTTTACGGCCGGGCAGTTTACTAAAGTCGGTGTTGAACAAGATGAAAAAATTATCTCTCGCCCTTATTCACTCGTTAGTGGGCCTGACGATAATGAGATAGAGATTATTGCGGTGCCGGTTGAAAATGGTTTGTTGTCTCCCAAGTTACACGCATTAAAAGTCGGCGATTCTTTAAAAATCATGTCACCTGCAACCGGGTTTCTGATCCTTGACGAAGTGCCAAAAAGTCGTGATTTATGGTTAATGGCAACGGGTACCGGCGTAGGACCTTTTTTATCTATTCTAGCCACAGAGCAGGTCTGGCAGAATTATGAAAATATAATATTGGTCTACGGCGCACGTTATGACGATGACCTTGCGTATAAGAAGTTGATTGCCACTTGGTCTGAGCAATACCCAGATAAGTTTCACTTTGTACCCATCGTAAGCCGTGAACATCAGCCTAATAGACTACACGGGCGTATTCCCACACTACTTAAGACATCCCTGATTCAGGAACAAGTAGGCTTGGATATCCATGCTGCTCATAGTCAAGTGATGTTATGTGGCAATCCCGCTATGATCGAAGAGGCCACACAAACTTTAATTGAATTGGGTTTATCTAAACACCTTCGCCGTTCGCCGGGGCATATATCTTTGGAGCGGTATTGGTAGAAAAGAGCAACTGCGCGTTATTAGCGTCGAGTTTCGAGTAAAACAGAGTCTGTCATTCAAAATTAACGGTACATCTATAATAATGATCTTCAGAACAGCTAACGTTACTTTCTACTTTTGATAAACGTGCTTCAAAAGGTAATTTTCATACACTGAATCTAAGCCGGTTGAATAGATGATCCGCATCGTTTATGATTCTTATCATCAAGGTTGTAAGGACACAATATGGTTATTGAATTTTTAACCCACGAAGCTAACGCCCCATATTTTTTTGCACTTTCTTTTTTGGTTATCCTTTTTGTCTTTGAGGTGTTGGGATTGCTTATTGGTATGAGTTTAAGTCATGCCTTTGATAGCTTAATTGATTTTGATGTAGACACCGATATAGGTGGCCATTTAACCCTTTTAGGTTTGGGTAAAGTACCATTTATTATCTGGTTAACATTCTTTTTTGGCTTATTTACCATCCTCGGATATGCCGCCAACGCAATCTCCAGTTCTATACTAGGGTTTATGCCTATTTGGTTAAGCATAGCCCCTGTAGCTATTGTATCTTTTATGATCAATGGGGTTTTGTGTAAGGTGTTTGCTAAAGCCTTTCCTCGATTTGAAACCACAGCTGTTAGCACCGATACCTTTTCAGGTAGGGTTGCCAAGGTAACAATTGGTAATGCAACATTTACAAAATTTGCTATGGGAGTAGTGATTGATGAGCACCAAACCTCCCATAACATACGAGTACAAGCGATGGATGACGGTATTATTCTTAATCAAAGTAATCACGTTATTCTCGTTGAACAAATAAAGGGTAACGCAATTTGGCTTGCTATTCCTTATGAAAACTAAGCCGTATTCTGCGTGTTTTTTATTTTAAACACTCAAAAACTATACACACCTAAACAATCCACTACGGAGTATTATAAATGGATTTAAATAACATCATTGGTTACGTAGTAGCCGCAGGTATCTTATTAATTGTTCTTTTCATCGTCGGATTCTCATTATCGAGGATGTATAAAAAATCGACCAAAGATTCGGCGTTGGTTAAAACCGGATTGGGTGGTGAAAGAGTCATCACAACTGGTGGCGTAATGTTGATCCCTGGCTTCCAAGAGCTAATGAGAGTCAACATGCGCACGCTGCGTATTCGCGTTGAGAAACGAGAAGCTGAAGCATTGATTACTGAAGACTGTATGCGTGTTGATGTTGGCGCCGACTTTTATGTGCGCGTCGCAAGTGATACTGACTCTATTGCCAAAGCCGCTCAAGCGCTCGGTGATCGCCTAGATGATCCTGATAAAGTGAAAGAGCTAATGGAATCTAAGTTCGTCGGTGCGCTTCGTTCAGCCGCAGCTTCGATGTCAATGGATGAGCTTCATAAGAATCGTCCTGACTTCATTCTTGCCGTACAAAATGCCATCGCTGATGAGTTGGCTCAAAACGGTCTTGAACTCGAGTCGGTTTCACTTACTAGCTTCGATCAGACCAAACTTTAGTATTTTGACGAAAATAACGCGTTTGATGCCCAGGGCCGCGCAAAACTTGCAGAAACTATTGAAGGTCGTAAACAGCGTACTAATGAAGTTGAGCAAGAAAACCGCATTGCAATTGAGCAACGTAACCTTGAAGCCGAAAAGGATTCACTCGCAATTGAGCAGCAAAAACGTGAAGCTGAAATTGCCCAAGAGCAGGAAATTCAAGTTAAAGAAGCTGAACAGAAAGCTTTGATAGCTGCTAAACGTGAAGAGCAAGAGCAGAAAGAGCGTGAAGCTGAGATTGGAAAAAATCTTGCTATCGAAGCCGCTGAAATTGCAAAGAGTAGAGCTATTGAATCGGCTGAAATCGAGAAAAAATTAGCGCTTGATAAGATGAAAATTAATCAACAGCGTGACCTTGAAGTTGCTGAACAGGAACGTCAAATTATCATTGCTGAAAAGTCAGAAGCTGAATCTGCTGCCCGTGCTAAGGCAGCAGAAGCATAACAAGACAGAGTGGTCAAAGAAGAAGGCGTCATCACAGCTGGTGAAGTCGCTAAAGCTGAGCGTCAAAAGCAAATTGAAGTTATTGATGCACGTAAAGTGGCTGAGCGAGAAGCGGTAGGTATCACTGTTGCTGCTGAAGCTACTAAGAAAGCAGCTCAAGATGATGCTGATGCGAAGTTGATTCTTGCCAGAGCGAATGCGGATGCAATCATAATGAAGGCTGAAGCGGATGAGAAGCAATATACGGTTGATGCTGAAGGTCGTCGCATCTTGAATGAAGCTGACAACGCCTTGAGCGAAGGACAAGTAGAGCTTCGTCGCATACTTGCAACACTTGATGCGTTGCCTAAGGTTGTTGCTCAAGCTGTTGAGCCTCTTAAAAATATCGAAGGTATTAAAATCTTACAGGGCTACGGTGGCGTGGCTGCTGGCGCTTCAAATGTAGCTGGTGGTGCGACGTCGGGCGGTGATCCTATGTCACAGCTTACAAACGCAGCATTAGGCTATAACGCCCAAGCGCCTGTAGTTTCTGCGTTACTAAATGAATTAGGTCTCGGTGGATCCCTTGAGGATCTTGTTTCTGGAGGTGCACTAGCCGACCTTGTCAAAGGTAAAGCGGCTGCTGAATCTTCAGAAGCCGCTGATCCGGTAGATGCTGGAGTCACTGAAACGGGTCGCTAGCCTTAACCTTATGTGTGGTATTTTCCTCTCCTTCCCTTGAGCTGATTCACTAGTATTTAGCTACGACCCAAGAGAGGCTTTCACACCCTGTTTCTGTCTTATCAAACTTACTAGCAGTCCTCTAAATGAATCAAATAGCAAAAAATCGATGCCTGTTGAATAGGTTAGGGATGTGGCTTATTCTTCCTAGATTCAACAAGTTCGAAGGAGTATGCCATGACTGCACTATTTACAAAAAAAACAATTATTATCACGGGTGCGTCTGCAGGTGTCGGCGCCGCCTGTGCCCGGGCTTTTGCGGCTCAAAAAGCTAACCTAGTATTGGTGGCTAGGGGTCAAGAAGGACTGGATTTAATTAAACAGGAATTGTCGACTCAGACAAAAGTGCTTACTGTAGCAATGGATGTATCAGATACCGAGCAATGTTTGGCTTTGTTTGCCAAAGCTGAGCAAGAATTTGGCAGCGTTGATGTGTTAGTTAACAACGCCGGCATGCACAGCAGAGGTAACCTTGAGACTATCTCTCCAGCAGACGTAGGTGCAATGGTTGATATCAATCTTCGGGCCCCTCTGATGCTGTCTTGTGCGGCTATTCCGTATTTGCGCCGTGCTGGTGGCGGTGGCATTGTTATGATTGGCTCACTTGCAGGCATGGCTCCTTTGCAGGGGGCGGCAACCTATTCTGGCACTAAAGCTGGGCTGCGCGCATTTGCCTACGCCTTAGCTGATGAGATGCAAGGCACGGGCATACATGTTGGAGTAGTTTCTCCTGGGCCGATTGATACTGGCTTTATTATGGATGAGATTGATAACGTTGAGGATATTGTCTTTTCCCAGCCGATGAGCAGTGCTGATGAAGTAGCTGATGCAGTCTTGAGAATAGCTGCAGGAGATAAACTAGAAATCCCTATGCCAGCTTCCAGCGGCAGGATGGTAAATTTAGCTTATTTGTTTCCTTGGCTACGTCGTTATTTGCGTCCAAAACTATATGCTAAGGGACGTAAAAATAAAGATAAGTATCGTAATCGACAGATTCAAAAATAACTTTTTATGCATATAATGAAACCGAATTATATCGACCAATACAGTTTTCAGCTGGTCATAGCGTTGAAAACCATGTTTGAGTGTTTATTAAATATAGACACCCAAAGATGACTGATATTGATATAGAGGAACTAAAAAGACCTTTTAACCTATGGCTGCTTATGACCGCCATGCGATCAAAACGATCTGATTTTAATTGTCATCAAAAATTTAGATAGGGCATTCAATGAAACGTTACTTATTACCCGTCTTACTGTTGATTATATTCGCGAGCAATTTTGAAGCGAGTGCAGACCAAAAAAAAACTCAGCACCATGGGCATGGTGCTGAACAACCAAAAATAGCATTGAATCATGGTGAAAAGTGGAAAATTGATGAAAGCTTGCATACCGGCATGACTCTTATCAAACAAGAAATTATTAAAAATCTAGACGCTATTCATGCTGACCATTTCCCTAAGCAGCAATATACGCAACTTGCCATTAAGCTAGATACACAGCTTGCTTACCTTTTTGAAAATTGTAAGTTGCCAACCCAAGCAGATGCACAATTACATATTTTACTAGCAAGAATAGTGCAGGGTATTGCGATTATTAAGCAAGAAAGTAATAAAAAACATGGCGTTATATTAATCATGCAAGCATTAATGGACTATCCAAATTATTTTGATGATCCTGCTTGGCAGGACCTGCAGCATTAATCAGTGCGATAGCTAATAGTAAATCATTAAGAAGTGATGCTGTATGAAAAGCCTGATGTGACTGACTTGGATGTTGGAAGGTTAAATATTGCAGCATCAGTTATCGAGATCACAGTACCTGCAGCACATACCTTTGATGCCATATATTAGCTTTGGCGGAATCAATAAAAAACCGACTGTCGCCGGTTTCAAAGCTATACGCTTGAACCTTAACCGTTGCCTTTACCAAACCAATTCAACTTCTTGTGCAAACTCACCACCGAACCCACAATAATTAAAGCGGGTGGTCTAATTTCTGCGGCTTCTGCTTTTTGTTGTATATCTTCTAAGGTGCCCGTCACCACTTTTTGTTGTGGGGTTGTAGCTGACTGCACCATGGCGATGGGCGTAGTGGCTGCCAGACCATGTTTAACTAATTGTTCACAGATAATAGGTAAGCCTGTCAAACCCATATAAAATACTATGGTTTGGTCTGGTTGAGCTAAGCCTTGCCAGTTTAGGTTGATGCTATCGTCTTGTAAGTGACCTGTTGCAAATACTACTGATTTGGCGTGATCTCTGTGTGTTAGCGGTATACCTGCATAACTAGCTGCACCACTGGCGGCAGTAATACCGGGAACAACCTGAAAACTAACGCCATGTTTGATTAGAGTTTCGAGTTCTTCTCCGCCTCTACCAAAAATGAAAGGGTCGCCGCCTTTTAACCTGACTACACGGTTACCTGCTAAGGCTTCTTTGGCCAATAGTTCATTAATTTCATCTTGGGGTATTGTGTGTTTACTTTTAGCTTTGCCTACATAGATTTTTTCTGCATCGCGTCTTACCAGCTCAAGTATTTCTGGTGAAACCAAGCGGTCATAAACTACAACATCGGCTTTTTGCATTAAACGTAACGCTCTAAATGTCAATAAGTCAGGATCGCCAGGACCAGCCCCTACAAGATATACTTCACCGACTGTTTTGCTGGCTTCGGGGGCGTTTAATTTTTCCAAAAATTTTTGTTCAGCGACTTGTTCGTTACCTTGTAAAATATTTTCGGCTATATCGCCGTCCAATACGTCCTCCCAAAAATAGCGGCGTTCTGTCACTGATTTGAAACGTTTTTTTACGGACTCTCTGAATTTTTCTGAAAACTGACCTAACAAACTCACTTTCTGTGGGATAACAGATTCGAGTTTTTGCCTTAAATATCTGAGTAATACTGGCGCTACTCCACCGCTACTCATAGCAATAATGATGGGTGAGCGGTCAACAATAGAGGGAGTAATAAATTGGCAAAGTGGAGTGTTATCTACCACGTTGACTAAAATCTTTTGGGCACGGGCTTGATCATGAATTTGTGCATTTAGTTCACTGTTATCTGTGGCCACAAAAACCATTTGTTGGTTCCTAAGGTCTGACTCGATATAAGGCCTAACAATCAGCTTAATTTTTTCTTCTTTAGCAAATCGTTGCACTGTATCGCATGCCCAAGGGGCTACGACTGTAATATTCGCAGACGTTTTTAAGAGTAATTCCACTTTGCGCGCGGCTACTTCTCCTGCGCCCACGACCAAACAGGTTAAGTCTATGGTATCTAAAAATATCGGGAAGTATCGCATGTGTTATTACTCATTAAGATAATGTGATTATTGTGCCCTTTCAGAATGGAAGTGCAAACCAATTAAAACAGAATTTATATTCCATTAGGTTATTAAGAAATAGTAATGCTGATATTGGAGGTATAAAAAAAAGGGCCGTATAGGCCCTTTTGTCATTATTTTAAACTTAAAGTTTAGTCACGGTTATCTGGATTACCACGTTTCTTTGGTGGTTGTTCAGACCATTCGCGCATACCTAAGCTTCGGCCTGCAACACGAGTCTTTTGCAATGTGTCGTGAGTTGCTTTTGGCATATCTTTAGGCAAATCTACGGTACTGAAATTATCGTAGATTTCGATAGAACCGATATTTTTACTACTGATATTAGCTTCGTTAGCGATAGCGCCCACTATGTTGCCTGGTTTGGCACCATGAGTATGACCTACTTCTATACGATAGCGCTGCATTCCTTCACTAGGTGGGCCAGATTTGCGTTCGCGTTTAACACGCTCACCGCCACCACGTTCACCACCACGTTCAGGACGAGCACCGCGATCTCTTGGCGCACGATCATTTCTATCGTTACGGTCATTTCTTGGAGGCGCAGCATTTAAATCAGGTCGGTCACTGTCTTTAAGGATAAGTGGCTCATCACCTTGAGCGATTTTGGCTAATGCGGCCATGATCACTTCTGGTGCAGCTTCAGTTTCTGCTTGAATTGATTCAACGATAGGAATAAGTGTCTCAATTGATGCATCACCAATCGCTTCAATCACACTGCTTTTGAAACGAGATAAACGTGTTTCATTAAGTTGTGAGATTGACGGGATAGTCATTGCATCGATTGTCTGCCTAGTGGCGCGTTCAATGGAAAACAACATACGTTTTTCACGATGTGAAATAAATAATATTGCATCACCTTCACGACCAGCGCGACCAGTACGACCAATACGGTGAACATATGATTCTGTATCATAAGGTACGTCAAAGTTGATTACGTGACTAACACGTTCAACATCAAGACCACGAGCAACAACATCTGTAGCAACTAGAATATCAATTTTGCCTTTCTTCAGACGGTCAACGGTTCGTTCACGTGAGTTTTGTGGAATATCACCGTTAAGTGGTTCAACCGCATAACCTCTGGCAGAAAGTTTTTCAGCCAATTCCATGGTGGCTGTTTTAGTACGCACGAAGATAATCACACCATCGAAGACTTCTACTTCTAATATGCGTGTTAGGGCTTCTAACTTATGATGTCCAGCAACTTGGCAATAACGCTGACGAATAGTGCTAGCAGTGGCTACCTTAGATTCAATTTTGACTGATTTAGGGTCATTTAAATAGCGTTTCGTTATTTTACGAATAGCATCAGGCATAGTCGCTGAAAACAACGCAGTTTGGCGCTCTTTTGGAGCATGTCCCAAAATCCATTCAACATCATCAATGAAACCCATACGTAACATTTCATCAGCTTCATCGAGCACCAAAAACTTCAATTTATCAAGTTTAAGTGTACCCTTTTTAATGTGATCTATTACGCGGCCAGGCGTGCCAACAACAACTTGTGTGCCACGTTTTAGTTGGCGAATTTGGTTATCGTAAGATGAACCGCCGTAAATAGGTAAAACGTTAATTTTCTTAAGGAAGCTAGCATAAACCTGAAAGGCTTCGGCTACTTGAATGGCTAACTCTCTGGTAGGAGTTAATACCAATAATTGGGTGCTTTTATCATCAGGATCAATATTGGCCAACATAGGTAGAGCAAAAGCAGCGGTTTTACCGGTACCTGTTTGCGCGGTGCCTAATAAATCCTGGCCTCCAATAATAAGTGGAATACACTCTGCTTGAATAGGTGTAGGTTTTTCATAGCCGACTTTGTCTAATGCTTGCAGCAGTTCTTCGGGTAGGTTTAAATCTCTAAATGTTATTTCAGATGTGGTGGTGGTCATCAATTTTCCCAGGGTACAGGCAGGCACAGCGTTATTTGAATCGGTAATACAATTTCTAAAATCAGTAAAACAATTATTTAAGGCGAAGCCGGCACGGTTTCAAAGGTCAAATTATATTCGATATTCAACATTTACTCCATGTAATGCTTTGTTTAATTGCATTATTTTTAGTAAATGCCATTTTGTGGTGCACAATATTGTGGTTTATTGTCAATGATGTTGCAAATTTGTCATAGAGTTGCAGGCGTTATTAACATGTCACGATAGTTTTATTCATTTAGCAAATTTTTATAAAAAGTAGTTTTAGGTTCAGGAACAACAATCACTATGCAACAAAGTATTAAGAAAGATAGATTTATCCCTTTGAGAAAAACAGATTTAATCCAAGCTTGTTTAAATGATGGTCGTTTATCCACTGAACAACGTGGTGCATTTAAAACTCTTTCACAGCTGATTGTCAGTACCTTACATTTTGAATATCACCATATTCTTGAGGAATTAAAGGACAGTTACGCACCTTTTGATCCTAATTCTGACACTATAGCTGTTACACAGTTAACCGATGATACCTTGCAAACTAAACAAGATATTTTTACTAATAGATTTACCCAAGTATTAAATGCTGCCAATTTCGAAAAAGTCACCGATCAAGATCTACAAGAAGCGTTAAACGAGGAGTCATTATTTAAGGTTAGGTTAGCGGTGGAGTTTGAAGACTTTGCGGATGTAGTTTTTTATCGCCGCGGAGAGTATCAACAAACTGAAACTATTAATAAGTTTTGGGGATTACTTAAACAAAAAATAACGTTTACTAATTACGATAAAGTGGCTGTATACATCAAGTTTAAAGATGCGGATTATTTTAGTCAAAAAAAGAGTAATGCGGCGAATTTCGAACCAGGCTTTACCGACCCTGGATCTACTATTATTAAGCTTTTTCAGAATGTGCCTAAGGCTGATTTAGAAATGTTGTTTCCTAATAGCCAAGTGCGAATGAGAACTATAGATAAAGCCATAATAGGAGGCTCGGCTCTAGTGGGAGGCGCGGTAGTCTTGGTGTCTAAGCTTGGTGCCTCTTTACTGGTGTTAGCAGGGCTGTTGAGTTATTGGTTGGGATTCAGTAGTCAGGAGGTGACAGTCAATACCCAGCAATTAATCGCTTTGGGTATTGGGACAGGAGTATTGGGTGGTTTTATTTTTAAAGAATGGAGCAAATTTAAAAATCGTAAGTTGCGTTTTATGAAAGCTTTAGCAGACAATTTGTACTTTAAAAACCTAGATAATAATTCAGGGGTTTTTCACAATCTTATTGATTCTGCTGAAGAAGAGGAATGCAAAGAAGCCATTCTAGCATATTATTTTCTTGTTACTATTGGGGGCTCGATGACAAGCGAGCAGTTAGATAAGAAAATAGAACAGTGGTTTTCAGAACAATTTGATTTTCAAATTGATTTTGAAATCGCCGATGCCTTAGCCAAATTAGAACGCTTTGGTATCGTTAAATTTAATGACGGTCAATATATTGCGTTGTCCATAAGTGATGCACAACTACAACTTGATACACAGTGGAATGGTCTGTTTAATTTTTCCAAAGCACCATTAACCGTTTGAGTGCCCACATCTGCCAATAAAACGTGGTGCGATTGTCGCTTCTGGTAAAAACTCATGTCATTATATACTCATACGAAATTTCGCACGGAATAATCAAAATGAAAAGTTTGAATTCAAAACAATTTAAATATGCATTAGCTGTTGTAGCAATAGGCGTTCTATCCTCTTGCGGTAAACAAACTAGCGACCAGTATATGCAGGAAGCTAAACAGTATGTTGCAGAAAATGATCCTGGGGCTGCTATTGTCGCGTTAAAAAATGCGGCTCAGCTTGAGCCAAAATTAGCTCAAGCAAGATTTGAACTTGGGCTACTTTACATACAGCAAAAACAATTTGAAAGTGCAGAGAAAGAGTTGAATCGTGCGTTGGAATATGGTTATGAACCATCAAAAGTATTACCCCTATTAACGCAAGCTTATCAACAAACCGGCGCCTATTCAGCGATCAGTAAATTAGAGCATGAGCAAGACGGGTTAACATCGGTCGAACGCGCTGAAATCGGTTATTTCAAAGTGGTTGCATTGGCTCGATTAAATAAAATAGACGATGCTCGTGTATTAATTGAAGAATTAAGAGAGATTGCGACTAGTTCAGTTTTTAAGGGACTAACAGCATCTTACATGCTGGTGTTAGATGAAGATTATGAAGCAGCCGCCACTTCAGTATCTGAGCTACGTGAACAAGCCCCACAAAATGCAGAGGTATTGAAGTTATTAGCTCAGCTAAAATTGTCGATTGGTGCACCAGATGAAGCCGCTGAAATATTTACTGATTATGTTCAGTTTTATCCTGGGGATAAACAAACAACTTTTGTCTTAGCTAAATTATTGGTAGATATTGGTAAATTAGAAGCTGCGGAACCTTATATTGATGAACTTCTTTTATTAAATGACCAAAACCCCTTATTGAATCAATTAAAGTCTGCAACATATGCACAAAAAGGTGATTATGCCAATGCCCTTAAACATGCTGAGATAGCTATCAATGGTGGTATTGAAGCACCATCTATACGCTTGGTAGCAGGTTATTCCGCCTATCAAATACAAGACTACTCAAGTGCTAATCGGCACTTGACTTATATTGCTGGAGTACTGCCAGATAATCATCCTGGTCTCAAGTTGCTTGCAGCTAGCCAACTTCAGTTAGGGCTGACCTCTGAAGTAGTGGACGTGTTAGGTAGGCTCGACCAATTATCAGATGAAGATGCGCCTTTATTTTCTAAGGCAAGTTATGAACTGCTTCGTGACGGTTTTGAAAAAGAAGCCAAGGTATTGATTGAAAAATCCACTAATATTAGCCGGACTGCTGAGGATTTAACGCGCTTAGGATTATTACAACTTTCTCTGAATAATCTTGATGGCATAGTCAACTTAGAAGAGGCGGTCAGTAAGTCGCCTGAATTGGTGAGTGCACAAACCACACTAGCAAAAGCGTATATAGTCACTAAGCAATACGACAAAGCTTTGGAACTGGCAAGTAATTGGAAAAACACCAGCCCCGCTGATTCAAAACCCTATATGTTGGCTGGTGATGTTTATACAAGGCAGCAGAAATTTGCAGAAGCAAAAGTTGAATTTGAAAAGGCATCTTCGCTAGACAGTAATGGCCCCTCTCCAAAACTGGCCATGGTTAATTTGGCGGTGGTTCAAAAAGATATTCAACAAGCTAGCCTGTTATTAGATGGGTTACTGATTAAATTCCCAAATAGTGTCCCTACACTGGCGACCTATTATTTAGTTAGTAAGCAAGCTAATAAACAAATCTCAGGAATAGAAAAGGTTCAAGCTGCTTTTGATCGTGAGCCTTCAAATATTGCCATAAGATTATTGCTGGCTCGTGTTTATGTTGTCGAAACTAACTACTTAAAAGCGATTGAATTGTTGACCGCAGTAAAAGATCAAAAAGATTTACCAAGAGCTTATTGGAAAACATTAGGTCAAAGTTTTATCAAAACTAACCAATTACGACCCGCCACTTTGCACTATGATGCTTGGTTGGTTAAAGAGCCAAATGATAAGGACGCCATCTTAGGTAAGCTATTGTTGCTGGATAATCTGAACAAGTTTGCAGAAGCAGCTCAATTAACTCAAGGTTACCTTAAGAATCGTGACGATGTGCAGATGGAATTGTTAAATACTCATTTTTTACTGATGCAAGCGGATTATCCAGCGGCTCAAAAGGCATATGATTCTTTGCCAGAAAATGTACTAGAATTACCCTTAGCTAAAGGTTTCCTTGCGCGCTTTCAGTTAAATAATAAACAACCAGAATTGGCGTTGTTAAACGCACTGGTTGCTTACAATTCAACCCCAAATAGTAGAAATCTGATCCTGTTAGTCTTTATTTACGATACTTTGAAGCAAACTGATCAAACCATGCAACTACTAAAACAGCACATAGAAAAATTACCCCAAGATTTGGCTGCTAGAATGTTATTAGCAGAAAGACAGATTGGTGGAGATTTATCAGGGGCAATGGCAAGTTATGAAATAGCGTTACAACAAAATGCCAATAATTATATTGCTAACAATAATTTAGCGTATTTATTTTTACAGAAAGGCGATATTGTAAAGGCTAAAGGGTATGGGATAAAGGCAGTTGAAATCGAACCTAACAACTCTGCAGCGCTGGATACATTGGCGCAAATATATGTTGCCGAGAAAGACTATAAAGAAGCTTTAAATTTGTATGAGCGGGCGATTACCGATGCCATGCAAAATGAAGAAATTTATCTAAATTACGTTGAAACCTTGTTATTAGCAGAAGAAAAGTTTTTAGCAGAACGTAAATTAGGTCAGAGAGAGATGAAACAAAAGGCATCTATTATACGTGTAGATAAACTAAAAACTGACTTTGGTATTGAGTAAGGTACTAATTTAAAATTCTATAAATGAATTTAGGTTATTTAGATAAAGTGATTATTGTATTTAAAGGCCATAATTTATGGCCTTTTGTTGTTTCAACGGGCGAGTAATATGCCCCTGTAAACTTAACCTAGCTTGGCAAAATCAGCTATTCGATAATAATCAGCCTCTATCAACATTGATTGCCTTTAATTCATCACACGCTATATCACAGACACACCTTAATGCTGGCCTTGTGATTCATAGGATTTCCAGAAAGAGTTATACTTAGGCAGTTGAAAATGGCTTATGTTGGCTATTTGGTGGTATTTAATAACCCCCTGATTGTACACAAGCGATTAAAATAATTGTAATGTTTACCTATTACACGTAAGTCTGTTTTAGATAAATAGCTGAGCTATTAAGGTAATACTATAATGAGCCATGTTGAGGCATCGAAACTGTTGTATTTCAGTTTTGTCAGTAATCGATGCTGTTTAAGAAAATGCGCTTCAATTTTTTAGCTCATGGCTAAGAGAATAAACGTACTTCACCAGCTTGGCGACGTTTGGCCTTAATGACTAACAAAAGTGTAATGAATCCAGGTAATGCTTGAAAATACAAAATGTTAGTATTAGCCGTGAGTCCACCAAATATTCCTGCAATAGTGACACATATAAGTAAAAATACTTTTAAACTTTGATTGCCGCTGATTAAGCCCCAAAGTAAACCAAAGCCCAAAAAGCTATTATATAAACCTTGGTTCATAGCTAATATTTCTGAAGATTGTGCCATCTCTGCTGTCATGGAAAATATTTTTTGTCCAACAGAATGATTCCAGAAAAACATTTCTAGTACCATTATACCAATATGCAAAAGGGCGACTAAAAAGGTCATAAAACCAGCAAAAAACTTCATAGATAATACCTTGACTACTTTGTATCAGATGTGATTTTCATAGTGTGATAAATTGACTTGAGTTGCAAGGATTGCTGTTGATACTCCTGTCTTAATTAACAGACAGACACACATTATCAAAAAAAAAGCGCCTCGCGGCGCTTTCAAATATTACTGAACTGTCACGGTTATTTTCCGGTTGGGTTTTTCATGTAGCGAAAGAAATCACTGTCTGGCTCAATAACCAATACATCCTGTTTGCTACTAAAGCTTTTCTTATACGCATCCATACTTCTCAAGAACCTATAGAACTCAGGTTCTTTTGTGTATGTCTCAGCATAAATCTGTGCAGCTTGTGCTTCACCTTCACCTCTAAGTTTGCGCAAGTTACGCTCTGCGTCAGCTAACATTACTGTGATTTTGGCATCGATATCAGCTTTAATAAATTCAGCTTTCTCTTTACCTTCAGAGCGATGCTCTCTGGCTACTGCTTCGCGTTCACTGCGCATACGTTGAAAAATAAAGTTTCTTACTTCCAAGGGTAAGTTGATTTGTTTTACACGCACATCAATTATTTGTATACCCAACTCGTCTGAGCTGGTCGAGGCTTGTGTCATAGCTTCATCCATCAGTTCTGAACGTTCACCAGAAACAATTTCTTGAATAGTTCGGGTACCAAACTCAGAACGTAACGCGTTATTCACTTTCTGTTGTAACAGTATTTCTGCACCGGATTTGATACCACCAGTGGCTAAATAGTACTTAGCAAAATCTTCAATCTTCCACTTAACATACAAGTCGACGATCAAATCTTTTTTCTCAGCGGTTACAAAACGATCTGGAACTTCGTCCAATGTTTGAATACGTGCATCAAGTTTTACAACACGGTCAAAGAAAGGGAGCTTTAAGTGTAAACCAGGTTCGAAAATTGTGGTTTCACCTGTATCGCTGTCTCTTTGTACTTTACCAAACTGGATAACAATAGCTTTGTTGCCTTCTTCTACAACAAATAACGAACCAAATATAAGCAACCCTAAGGCTACTATTATTAATGCAATAAAATTTTTCATAGCCTAGTTTCTCCCACTACGTACGCCGTTGTTACGGTTGTTTCTGGAGTTGCCGATTACCGGTTGTGTATCTTCATCTTGATTACGCAAACCTTCTAAAGTACTGCGGATATTAGTTGGAATCGTTGGCCCAGATTGATTTCCAAGTATTTTATCTAGCGGTAAATACATCATGTTGCCAGTGCCTTCCGTATCCACCAATATTTTACTGGTGTTACCGTAGACTTCTTCCATAGTTTCAAGGTAAATACGACTACGTGTGACTTCTGGTGCAGCTGTATATTGAGGAAGTAATTCCTCAAATCGTGCGATTGCACCTTGTGCTTCCAATGTGACACGTTCTTTATAAGCTTGGGCTTCTTGTGCTAAACGGTTAACCTGTCCACGAGCACGAGGTTCGATTTCACGAGAATAAGCTTCAGCTTCGTTTATAAAGCGTTGTTCATCTTCTTGTGCTGCAATGGCATCATCAAAAGCTTCTTTGACTTCTTCTGGCGGCCTTGCATCTTTAAAGTTCATATCGACAACAGATATACCCATATCGTATGACTCAATGATACCCGTTAATTCATCAAGCACGCTTTGCCTTGTTAATTCACGTCCACCTGTTAGTACTGCATCCATTTTAGAATGACCTACAACGTAACGAATGGCACTATCGAATGCTTGACTTAAACTCTCTTCAGGGCTGGTCACAGCAAAGCTATATTTATAAGGTTCCAGGATACGGTATTGAACCTCCATCTCAACACGGACTACGTTTTCGTCTTCAGTTAGCATCGAGCCAGAAGAAGGCATAGAGCGAATTGTTTTCACATCAACTGGTATAATCTCGTCTATAAAAGTTGGTTTCCACTGCAGACCGGGATCCACAAAATTACTAAACTCCCCAAACCGTAAAACCACGCCGCGTTCAGCTTCACGAATAGTGTAAAACCCACTAAACACCCAGCCAATAACCAATATACCTACAATTACAGCCGCGCCTATACCACCAAGGCTTTTACCGCCTGATGAGCCACCGGAACCACCACCACCAAACTTGCCGAATTTATTCATTAAGTTTTTGAATACCTCGTCTAAATCAGGCGGGCCTTGATCTCGTCCACCCTTGTTTTTCCAAGGATCATTATTGTTTCCACCGGGCTCATTCCAAGCCATTATGTCTCTCCAGCTAGTTAATCTAATAAATAGGTCTAATGACCTTTACGAGTTTTTTAAAAATTTTGATCGGTTATTTGTTACTAAATTTTTACTATATATGTTTCTAAATCAACGTCGACTCGTTTGATAAGCCGGTTCCAATCTCTTTGCTCCATTCGCACATTGACTTGCCAATCACCATCTTCGGCATAACTTTCTGTTGCAATGCAGTTCATATCAAAAAATACACCACGCAAACTGCTCTTGTGTGGAGGTATTAACAGGCTATGTTGTACCATGTTTTTTGATAAACATTCAGAAATTGCGCTGAGCAGTAAATCAATACCCAAACCTTGCTGAGCAGATAACCAAACCCGAATAGGCATACCTGATTCATCGCGATCTATTTTTGCTCTGACGCCATCCATCCGATCAATCTTATTACATACCATCAATTGTTGGATTTCGTTAGCATCTATCTCTTCAAGAACTTCATTTACTTGTTCGATATTCTCTTGAAACTGGTCGTCAGAATAATCCACTACATGCAGTAATAAATTTGCTTGCTGAGTTTCTTGCAGAGTAGCCTTAAACGCTGCTATCAGATCATGGGGGAGGTGACGTATAAAACCAACCGTATCAGCAAGAATTGCTGATCCAACATCTTGAAGCTGAATCTTTCTAAGCGTTGGGTCAAGCGTCGCAAAAAGTTGGTCAGCAACGTACACAGCAGATTCTGTCATGTTATTAAATAAAGTGGATTTGCCAGCATTGGTATACCCTACTAGTGAAATTGTAGGGATTTCTGCGCGAATTCTAGAGCGTCTTCCTTGTTCTCTTTGTTTTTGTACTTTATCAAGGCGACGCTGGATCGCCTTAAGCCTTGCTCTCAATAATCGCCTGTCAGTTTCAAGTTGACTTTCACCTGGGCCACGTAGACCTATTCCACCTTTTTGTTTATCAAGGTGAGTCCAGCCCCGAACTAACCGGGTACTCATGTGCCTAAGTTGTGCAAGTTCTACTTGCAACTTGCCTTCGTGGGTACGAGCGCGCTGGGCGAAAATATCTAGAATCAGCCCAGTGCGGTCGAGCACTCGACATTGGCATAATTGTTCTAGATTACGTTCTTGAGATGGGGATAAACTATGATTAAAAATAACCACGTCAGCTTGTTGCGCTCTAACTGCATTGGCAATTTCTTCTGCTTTACCACTTCCCACAAAATAACGTGCCTGTGGAGACTGCCGAGAACATGTCACTATATCTATGGCATTTACACCAGCAGACGACACAAGAAGTTGTAATTCTAATAAATCTTCTTTGCTATTTTCATCAGCAAAATCAACATGTACTAAAACAGCTTGTTCACCTGCTTCATAACGGTCAAACAAGCCGCTCTCCTAAAACCATGTTTAGTCTTCGTCTGCTTCCGTTTGACCAACAGTAGGCAGTGGAATTGCGCGTGATGGTACAACGGTAGAGATTGCGTGTTTATAAACCATTTGGCTTACAGTATTTTTAAGTAAAATCACAAATTGGGCGAACGATTCAACTTGACCTTGTAGTTTGATACCGGTAACCAAGTTATTGGATACAGGGATACGCTCTTTACGCAGCGCGTTGAGGAACGGGTCCTGTAATGATTGCCCTTTTGCCATGATCAATC
>JAWUXT010000007.1:0-8274 GCA_034111205.1 Paraglaciecola sp.
AAACTGCTTAATGAAGATCCGATTCAGCCCTCTGAAGAGAGGCTGTATAAACAATTTGAAACCACAATCACTTTGCGTAATAGCAAAAATTTCGCTCGAAGTAGAAATATATGAATTATCAATCAAAACAAAAAAACTCAGGAATGGTAATGGTATTTGCTTTACTGATACTAATGAGTCTAACCATACTCGGTGTGTCTTCTGTCTCCAGTAGTCTAATGCAAAGTAAAATGGCTACATCTATGGAGAAGCGGTCGCTTTCATTTGATGCGGCCGAATCTGCCATTGCAGCTGTGATGTTTGAATCAGAGGATGAAGCATTACTTAGCAACATTGCCTTAGATGATCCATTGTCTGCTGCCAGAGGAGGCAATCTTTTAGACTTAACAGTTCAAGAGTTGAGTTGTTTTGAAGACGTATCATGGACCAATAGGGTACTTACCAATGCTGGCTTAAGTGTGGGCACTCAACATACTAGTGCTGGTAATTATACCGATAAACCAGTAGTGAAAAGCTGGTCTCGTGCGGCATTTGTACGTGAACAACCTTGTGTTGGCTCAAGTAACGTAATTGGTGGGAGTAATATTAGTTGTCACATCTTTATTGTAAGAGGATGCGGGCAATTAGACGATAGTAGTTACGCAGTGGCCAATTCTGTCAATGCTTCAGTTTTTGCACCTGCAACCCAATAAGTGGTGTTTTTCATGAAATATATCAATAAATTTACAGGAATATGGTTGGCGGCTAGCCTAACGCTTTTTAGTAGCGTTATTAGTGCGGATGACTTAGAAATATACCTAGGAACTGCAGGCAGTGAAGTGACCTACAATCCTAATGTACTCTTTATTATGGATACGTCAGGCAGCATGACGAGTAAGGATGGGGGGGATGAATCTAGAATGCTACGGGTACAAAATGCGTTAAAAGAAACCCTTAATTCCGTCACTAATATCAACGCAGGTTTAATGCGATTTTCAGATTTTGGTGGACCAGTCTTATACCCTGTTAGGCCGATTGACGATTCCGTTTCACCTGAAATTATCACTTCTATCTCACAGGCAACAGATGATGCCTATGAAATTGCATCATCTGTAAACAGTTTCAATACCATATTGAAACTATCCCAAAATACCAATGTAGTCACCCTAGGACTTCGTTACCAAGACCTTAATATCCCTCGTGGCGCAGTGATTACTAATGCCTATATTCGCTTCAGTTCAAGTGGATTTAATAGTGGCGCAACTAACTTAACATTTAGTGGTGAGCTCATTGGCAACTCAATAACATTCAGTGAAACCAGTAATAATATATCTGCTCGGACTAAAACATCTAATTCCGTGCTTTGGGATACTGATAATGACTGGCCAGTGTCGTATGAAACGACAGTGTCCCCTGACCTAAGTAGTATTATACAAGAAATTGTCGATCAATCTGATTGGTGCGGTGGTAATTCTTTAAACATTATTGTTGATGGTCAAGGTATCAGCACCAGCAGTGAACGTGTATCACCTGCATTTGAGGATGGTCAAGGATTAGGTCCTCAACTAGTGGTGGTGTATGACGACACTACCGCAACAGGTTGTGTGAAAGGTAAGTTAAGTTATCAGGTTAGCTCACAAAACAATAATGCTGAAGAGCGCAGCGACGGATATGAATCAACAGGAACCGAACTCACGTTTAGGGACAGCTCAAACAAGTATATTGGCGTCAGGTTTAGAAACATAGCCTTACCCCAAGGTGCGAGTATTTTAAATGCTTATTTGGAATTTACTGCTTACCAAAGTAGTAGCAGCTCATCTGCTAGTTTTAATATTGCAGGAGTTGACCAAGATGATCCCGGTAATTTTAGACGCTACTCGAGATATCTATTGAGAGATAAGCCAAAAACGACAGCTGTGGCTTGGTCTGGCATTCCTCAGTGGTATAAAAATTATACTTATCAAAGTCCACCAGTGACAAGCATCGTAGAACAAATTGTTGGACGGGCAGGTTGGTCGTCTGGCAACGATATGATGTTTGTACTTTCAGATTTTGTGGGTATTCGTGGCGCATACACCTATAACGGAAAACCTTCAGGGACAGTAAGTTTAGTCGTTGAGTATCAAGGAAATGCAACACCTGGCAGTACCTCAACTGTGCGTGAGCTTCTGGTCAGCCAAGTAGATTCATTGAGTGCAAGTGGCATGACGCCAATAGTCGATACGTTATACGAGGCTGCTAGCTATTATGGTGGTCTCCCCGTTACTTATGGGAAAAACCGTGGTCAATCATCTGTTTCAAGTACTGTACGACGTAACACCAGGGTGAGCCATAGGTTGTCATATGTTGGAACGGATTCTGTATTACCTTCAGGTTGCACAGTAGATAATTTAAGTAGTTACTACTGTATGAATGAGTCCATCCCCGATGGTGCCACTTACATCAGCCCAGTTACGGATAAAGTCTGTCAGACCAATAACCACATAGTGCTGTTATCGGATGGTGTGGCTAATAATAATCATAGTGTGACTGAAATTGAAACTTTACTTGGTAAGTCCTGTACCGGTTCTGGTGGCGAAAAATGTGGAGTAGATTTAACTAAAAATATAGGTGATGGTGATGACTCTAAGATTGATACGCGAGTTTTCACACACACTATTGGTTTCGCAGCGGGTTCAACTGCAAACGCCTTTCTGAACGACTTAGCGGTTAACGGCAATGGTGATTTCTATACTGCAGATAATACTGACGAATTAGTGGGGGTTTTTCAATCCATATTGAAAACGGTAAAAGATGTTAATGCTACTTTTGTCTCACCCGGTGTAGCGGTGAACCAACTTAACCGATTAACCCATAACGACGAGTTGTATTTTGCTTTGTTTAAACCTGCAGAAGGCACTATATGGCCTGGAAATGTAAAGAGGTACAGGTTAGATGGTGCAGATATTCTAGATAAAAACGGCTTCAACGCTGTGGATAGTGTTACTGGCTTTTTTAACGACAGTGCTCACAGTTTTTGGTCATTGTTAGCTGATGGAAATGACGTGCGAGAAGGTGGAACCGCTGGTCAAATGGGTTTGCCTCGTGAGGTATATGCTTTTGATGGCGTGGGTACAATAATCAAAACTGACAACTTGCTGCATGAAGATAACGTCAGTTTAACTATTACAGATTTAGCGGTGGGTGCCTTAGCTGATCCGGAAACTACGCGTGAAACTGTATTAAAATGGGCCCGCGGAGTCGATGTGAAAGATGACGATGCTGATGGCAGTTCAACTGATGCCAGACAAGCAATGGGCGATCCTATTCATTCTCAGCCAGTTATTGTTAATTACTCCCTTACAGACAGTGCCGTCTTTGTGGCTACAAATCATGGTTTTTTACACTCGTTCGACCCAGCCACAGGTGAAGAAAACTTTGCGATTATGCCGAAAGACTTAATGGATAATTTGTACGATTTATACCTTGATTCTTCGACGTTTTCACACATTTACGGTTTAGATGGAGATATGGTGCTTAGAACCGTAGGTAGTAATATCTACCTCTACGTTGGCATGCGCCGTGGGGGTAATAATTATTACGCTTTTGATATTACGAGCAAAACTAATCCTAGGTTGATGTTTAAAATAGAAGGTGGAGTGGGGGATTTTGTAAACTTGGGACAAACGTGGTCAAAGCCCACCGTGACAAAAATTAAAGTAGGGGCTACGAGTCGAAATGTTTTAATATTTGGCGGTGGGTATGATGAAGATCAAGACAGTAAATTACTCAGAAGTACTGATGCTGTTGGCAACTCAGTGTTTATTGTCGATGCCGATAGCGGTGAACTTATTTGGTCGGCAAGTGATGCTGATGCAGACTTAATTCTGCCAGAAATGGGATACAGTATTCCTGCCAGGATTTCTGTTATTGATCGCGATAATGATGGATTTGCCGATCATATGTATGTTGCAGATATGGGAGGTCAATTGTTTAGACTGGATATTCACAATGAAGAGTCAGTCGCAGGTTTGGTCACCGGCGGTTTACTCGCTAATTTTGGGGGCGATATAGAGGCAGACAACAGACGCTTTTATTATGGTCCCGATATTTCTGAAATAAGCTTAGGTACCGATCACTACTATGCAGTTGTACTGGGTTCTGGTTTCCGTGCACATCCATTAAATACAACTATTAATGACCATTTTTATATGATCAAAGACGATGGTGTCTTTTCCCTTGATACTGATGGTAACTTTGGTTTGCCTTCTATACCTTTAGGTTTAAGTGATTTATATGATGCTACCGAACATTTACTGACATCTTCAGATTCCGTAGCCAAAGAATTGGCCTTTGAGCAATTTTCAGAGTCCCAAGGTTGGTATATTAGTCTTAAACTTGGTGGGGAAAAGGTACTTGCCTCGCCATTAATTTTGGACTACCAAGTGATATTTACGACCTACTTGCCCGCAACGGCTAGTGAAAGCGAATGCGCGCCACCAACAGGAAACAGCCGTGCTTATCTGGTCGAATTGATCAATGGCAACTCAGTGACTGACCTTAACAATGACGGCACACAGTTACATGAAGACCGTTACGCACAATTAAAACAAACGGGTATAGCTCCAGATACCAAAATTTTGATTGAAGATATTATTAAGCCTATCATCTGTTTGGGAACTGAATGTGCTTCGACTGTTATTGAGGTAGATGAAGACGGTAATAAGGTTGCTTGTGGTTCTGACTTCGAGTGTCTAGCCGAAAACATCCACAGCTATTTTGAGCGAGTCCAAAAAAGCAGTTGGAAAACAGAGACCGAGAGACCATGAAATTAAATTTTAATACATCCAGTCAAACTCAAAAAGGCTTTTCATTAATTGAATTGATGATATCGGTGGCTATTATTGGCATTATTGCGAGTATTGCATACCCCAGTTACCAAGGGTTTGTTGTTAGCACGAATAGAGGTGCTGCCCAAGCTGATTTGATGAGCCTAGCGGCTGCTATGGAGCGACATAAAGCCGCAAGTTTTAGTTACAAGGCGGCTGCAGTTTCTGCAGCTGACACCGGACAGCCTGCTGTTTTTCATCAACATTCGCCATCTGCGGAGCTCTATGCTAATCGCAAATACGATTTATATATCAGTGCGGCCAGTGGCAGTGCTTATTTAATTGAGGCAAAGCCAGTAACCGGCACTCCCCAAGCAGGAGACGGAAACGTAGCATTTTATAGCGATGGACGACGAGCATGGGATGCAAACAATAATGGCACGTACAGCGCAAGTGAATATTGTTGGAGTTGTTAAGGCAGTAGTATTTACTGGTGAATGTGTTTAACTCTGCCTACCTCACCACTGTCTAATCGGACTTTAATTCCATGGGGATGATTAGGCGAGTTGGTGAGGATTTTTTCAACGACTCCCCCGGTTAAATTACCCGTTCTTTGATCTTGTTTTAGTACAATAGAGACTTGTGCACCTATCTTAACATTTGCTCGTTTTGTACCTTCCATTGTTATTTCCTAGTCGTCAGTCTTATCTTTAAAGTCTCATTATATGCACATCTACCTTAAATTCGGCAGATATCACCTTTCACAATTTTTGCTCAACTGAATTAATATTTTTGCCGATAACTAATTGATTTCTGTTTGATACTCTAAAAATGTGGGTGCCTACGGCTATGGTAGGCCAACCAAATACGTCAGTATCGCTGTTGAGAAAACCCATCATATAATGGTGAAAGAGCAGGTTAGTGCTAAAAGCGTCTGATGGCAAGCTGCTCGTTGAACGATGCTTAATAGCAGAAACCTGATTTAACTATCTTCTTCAAGTTAGTCACTTTAGAGAAAAATACACAACCAGTGGATTTGATTCTTATCATCCCACTTACTACTAGAAAACGGCCAAACACATAAAAGAACGAAGAACTTTGTGGAAGGTTCAAAAATCTTTATTAGTCGGACCCCTTAAGCGAATTATCTAACTCGACACCCAAATATGAGAGAGACAAAGCAATGGCTGGTATAAAAAAATTGTTGGAACAAATAGAATTTGATATCTTTCTTCCACTTGTTATTTTAAAAGCCATATAATGCTTAAGAATTTTGTTTCTATCATTTTGTTAATCTGCATCGCTGCGCCATCTCCTTTGGTCGCGGCATTAAGTGTGCATGATACTCATCATGATGGTAACACCACAGTCCATGATTACTTTCATGATGTGGGACAGCCGCATGAGCACGATAAAATAGACGTTGAAAAATTTGAAATTAGTTATTCAAAACAAGCGCTAGAACATAGTAACTCCTATCATGATGGCGGTGTTGTAGGCGTTTTGATTTTCGCACCTGCAGCCATTCCAAAGAGACTGCCCGAAGCAAACTTAGACAATCTCGTTACTTGGTGGGCTTCCCCCTTTATTAAATACAACACACCTCCCCCAAAATATAAGTCCTAAATTTTAGCAATTGTCTTTTTCTTGTAGGCTTTTTTGTTGTGTTTAAATATTTTGGATTAAAATCTTATGGTATATCGTAGTTTTGCCTTTCGCGTGTTTTTCGCTAGAGTGCCCTTTTTATCTCTTTTGGCATTAGCCCTATTATTTCTTTCTTTATCAGCTCAGTCTTCACCAGGTGCTCATGGCCCTAACGGCGAGCATCTTGATATGGAGCAAAGCAATCAACCCATCCAAAGACCGAAGTTTGAAATGTTTACTGAATCGTTTGAAGTACTAGGTGAGGTGTTTAGCAACGAACTGATTATCTATTTGCATGATTTTGAAACAAATACACCTACTCAATCTGCCAGCATAGATTTAGAAGTCGGTGCTTTGACTGCCAGCGCTAGTTTTGATGAGGCTCAAAACCGCTATATCGTTAACGACGTCAGCTTTATCAGTGCGCTTAATGTTAGTGGTGAGCACGAAGTGGTTGCGACCATTTTGACAGAAGATAACGGTGACTTATTGGTGGGTAACTTTGTAATGCCCGAAACGAATGCACAGTCAGATAATGCCGAGCATTCTCACAATGAATCGCATGAGCAGGGGGAAGAGCATCATCATTTCCCTTGGTGGGCGCTTGGCTTATCGATTGTCGTTTTTGCCTTTGGCTTTTTCTTTGGACGGAAAAACAAAGGAGTGAGATCATGAGGACACTCCTAATTATATTTATCTGTTTTTCAGCTTGGCACGCAATTGCGTCTCCTGGTGCCCACGGCCCGAATGGTGAGCACCTTAGCGATACCGATACCAACTCAGTTGATAGTTTGGGCAGGCAGGCTGATGGCTCTGCGCTCATCCCGATGCAGCATCAAGCACTCTTGGGTATTAGAACTCAATTTGTGACTAAGCAAAGTGTGAAAGGCAGTGTCACTTTAGCCGGTGTTGTCCGTGCTCACCCTGAAGGCCAAGCCCTCGTTCAACCGAGCAGTGATGGTCGTTTTGAGGCACCAGATTCAGGCGTTCTTGCCACTGGCGAAAAGGTGTCTGCGGGTCAAATACTTGGCTATGTTAGATACCAAGATACCGCCTTTGAGTTAGCCAGCCAAACAAGCCAATTATTGGCAGTAAGAAGTCAAATTATGCAGGCTAAACGGGATGTTAAGCGTTTGCGTGACCTGGGTGAGTTGGCATCAAAACAAGCCTTAGAACAACTTGAAACGAACCTACAAATTCTCGTTGAACAAGAAGCGGTTTTACAGCAAGGTTTAGAGAAGCCTGAGCCACTTATTGCGCCGATATCAGGTGTGTTAATTAACCACCAAGCTAGACGAGGTCGCTGGGTTGAGGCTGGCACGACCCTATTTGAAGTCGTGGCATCAAATTTACGCCACATCGAAGCGCTCACCAATGACTCGTCTATTTTGAGGCAACTTAACACAGCTAAAATCAAAGAGTTTCCTGAGCTTAATTTGCAGTATCGTGGTTATGCGCCGCAACTCAATGCAGGTATGGTGTCCGTGCACTTTGCGCTAGAAATCCACACTGACTCTGCATCTTTGTTATTAATTGACCAACCGGTCACAGTGTTCGCTGAGCTTGAAAACACCTTAGAAGGTATTTTATTGCCAAGCGCCGCCATTGTGACTAATAGTGCTAACTTGCCCATTGTGTGGATAAAAGTATCTGCCGAGCGTTTTTTACCGCAAATTGTGCAGTATCGTGAGATTTCTCCAAACAAAGTGTTAATTACACAAGGCTTAGGTGCAGATAATCGAGTCGTTACGGCCGGAACGTCCTTACTTAACCAAGTACGCTAGGAGCTTGCATGTTTAATTTATTAGTTCATGCAAGTCTGCGCAATCGACTGTTAGTGTTG
>JAWUXT010000008.1:0-14122 GCA_034111205.1 Paraglaciecola sp.
CCATAACTACTGAAAAAAAACAAACCTTTCGTACTAAAATTAATATCTAACATTAAATGAATGTCATCCTCCTCAAAAAGATAACATGCGTCCGCTGGTCCCCCGATACAAATATCACTGCCAGGACCTGCAATATCTTCATGATCGAGTATCAAGTTAATATTACGTAAGTCCTGATTTTTATAACTAGTCCAATTGGCGTTGCTGAAGGAGAAACCAAACATTACATTTCCCCTGCCTAAGGTATTAGCTTGCTCAACAAAAACAGGGCCTAAAGATTCTCTTGATTGCACAAAATCATTCAGAATAGCGTCATACTGATAAACGACTCCACTAGAAGTACTTGGTGTGGGTAATTTGGATTCAAGCGCACCTTGCGTTAGTTGATTAAGTTCTTGTAAAGCATCATCCTGAAAATGTGGGGCATGGCTAAAACCAAGGCTAGAACTAATTAATTGTATGCCATCCCCGCCATACATACTCGTGATCAACTCTTCAAGAGTATTAGCCTGTATTGTAGTCGTAAAGGCAACGCCAGAAGAAATCATGACGGATAGCATTATTTTATTCATAAAATCAAATATTCCAATAATTACATCAGCATGGAAAAAGTGAAAAACACTTTATTGACATACTTCATTTCGCTACAGGACAACTACGTCCTTACATGAGAGCTTTGTAGTTTCCGTTTCTAAAGCTCCGGTAGAATCTTATTGTCAGTAAGCTAGTAGCATTAGAAGAGATAATAATATCAACGGCATTCCATAAAACCTGTGATTATTTTTTATATTAATATGCAATTGATCACTTATTCAGAACACCATAACACACTAATATGACATGAATATGCATCATATAAGACAATTTCACATCACAAAAATATACATGCATACCCATAATCATTAGAAATGCAGTATCTTCAAAAACTAGATTTCTTCAATAAAATGACAATGTTCAACAATTCAAACCTGCATTTTGGGAGCATTATTCGTGTCACATCAAGGCGTTTTATTGCTGAAACATGGTCACAAGAAATGTGGTACTTCATAAGCAGTATTACCCATAATAAAGCCCCAAATTATGCACCTTATGTTCGTGCGCACTGGGGCGTCAAAAATAGCCTCCATACCACCGGATGGCTCACAGGTTTCGATATCGATGTTAAAAACCCACTTTAGTTTTTGCGCTCAGGTCATCAACGGTGCTTTTGTAGCAGTGTTATATCAATCAAGTAGCTTGCATAGGGTAACCCCCGTCACAGAAGGCCAAAGGATTGCTGCAATCACTTGGATACAAAGCCTAGTGCCTAACTCACATATACGCGACACCTTACATGCACTAGACCAAAGCATTCAAACGCTGCTACAAAATCCTCATATTGAACGTGAGGAATTAAACAGACTACACCATATTTACCATAACCTTATCCGGCAAAATACTGTTATCTAGGGTGACCAACAAACATAGCAATATTGACGGCAGTGCCCTGTTCTCTAATTTTATTTAACCAACCTTTTAAGTCGAATACTTCTGGGCTATCACCGTCTTGACCCAATGTGATTGTAGTCACTCCCATAGCTAAAAATTTTCAAACGCAGGTGTTTTAAGGGGGGAGCCATGGGCGTGTAAGTCGATAAATCCAGGGGCTACAATGCGTTGTTTTGCATCGATGATGTGTTTCACCCGTTTGTTTAATTCACTTTAATTAAATGCTGTTTTGCCAATAAAAACAATTTTATCATTCACGACAACCACATTCGCAGCAACTGCCTTATTGCCTAAGCCATCCAATACGCTTCCATTGGTTATCAATAAATCAATGTTTGGGTAGTCCGGTAGAAAAGGCGCCGGAGTAGGACTGCAAGACAACATTTGCAAACAAAAAGCCCATAAAATTGTTTATTGTATTCGCTTTTTATTAGTGTTTCCAAAGTTATGCGACAATTTGAACTAATACCAATCCGTATAAAATATTGTTCATCGCTCTGCTATGGCGAAATACCTGTCCATTTTTAACTTTAATGCGATGCCCAAGTTTAAAAATGGTTGTGGTGGCAGTCTTTCTGGCTTGGGACGATTTTGAATCATATTGATGGTGCTGTTAGTACTACCTGAAGCATAAGACGCAATTTGTTGACCATATAAAATACTTAGCCCTATGCCGCCCCCGTTGTAACAACCTGCAGCAAATGCATTTTTATCAACTTGGGTAAACACATTGGCGTTATTTTTACTGATACAGGTAATCCCCGACCAAGTATATTCAATTAAATCGGCAGGAAGCTGCGGAAATCTTTTACATAATCCTTCAATATGAGTGACTTTTCGTTGTTTCAAATCCGCAGCCGACATAGACATAGGACCCCAAACTTCCGCCGTATTTCTGATCATAAGGCGTTTATCTTGAGTTAATCGCACAGTCGCTCCCATGGCCTGAGCCGACAGCACTCCCCATTGTGATGGACTGCCAATAGATTCATATTCTTGGTCGCTTAAGGACCGCGTTAAACTCGCGGTTAATGTTAAGGGGAACACCCTATTTTTTTGCAAACCAATTGCAGGCATAAAGCCGTTTACGGCAAAGATTAAACCCTTGGCGTTGATAGTGCCGTTAGGGCATTTGACTCTATATGTTTTGTTGCTGTTAATGCTCGTTGCCTGCCATTCAAGCATAGGGGAGTGTTCAAATAAACTCACATTTTCAGGCAGAATATCAATAAGCCCCCTTGCCAAACTAGCGGGCTGTAACATAACAGCCCCTTTTGTTTCTATGGCTAGCCGATAATAACTGGTTCCTAACCTTTGCTTTAATTGGGCCCCAGAAAGTACGTTATGGTCGAGATTTAACTGTCCGAGTGTTTCGGAAAACTGTTGTAATTTTTGTTCATTTTGAACGGTCGCTGTAGCGTGTATTTTTCCTATCTCGCTCCAATCGCATTGTATTTTATGTTGCTCCACCAACAGCTTAGTCGCGGCTAATCCGGCTAAATTCAATTGGTATTTTTGTTGGTATGCAGATAATCCAGTATCCGACAGATGGCCATCGTTTAAGGTAGAATCAACCAAGTACCCAGAATTTCTGGCACTGGCTCCTTCACCTGCTTTTTGACCATCAATCAGCACAATGTGTTTATTGGGATGCAACAAAGCCAGTGATCTCGCCGCAGACAATCCTGTATATCCAGCGCCAACAACTAACCAGTCAGCCTTAATATCACCAACTACTGCAGCATTGGAAGCTCTGCTGGCAATCGTTTCGCTCCAACCACAAGTGTTGTCGTTCTTAGGTGCTTTTTTATTATTCATACTGAAGTAAGCCATCTCTATTAATGATATCGACAGAACGCAATACCTGAGTGTTATACGTAAGTGATTCTACATTTGAAACAGTGATATAATCCGCATGTGTGCCCTTGTGATTGACTTCTAAACGAATAAAACCAAGGTGCCGGCCATCACTCCAAATGATTTCTTGGTTATTAGCCGTATTAAGTTCGTCAAAGCGCAACATGATATCCCCACCTAGACTTTCCATAATCGAACGAGGAGAAGTCACGCCTGTAGCGCCAAGTTCCACCCCCATAGATTGCCCGTTGTCATCAAACAACTGATTCTGCCAAAAACTATGGCTATCACCGGATATGACCAGTAAATCTTGCACATTGGCGTTTTTAGCAATGTGATAAAATCGTTCACGAGCAGCAGGATAACCCGACCAAGTATCAAGGTCTGAGGGTAATGAATATTTCCCAAGATGAGTACGTTCAGCCAGCTTTTGTTGTTTTTCTAAACTGAGTTCGTTTTTTAAATTATTAAGTATGGGGTCATCTAAATCCGGTGCGATTGATTTAGCCATCACAGATTGATTACCAATGATGCGCCAGCGACGTCCCGCGCTTACGGATTCATTAAGTTCTTCTTTTAAGAAGTGTTGCATTTCTTTGGATAACATCTCGCGATCAGGTGCGTTAATCACATTTCCCGCAAACTCTTGAGCTTGCTTGACACTTTGAATATCTGGCAAACTTTCACTGTAACTAATTTGCTTACTGCGGCCAGTATGTCGACTTTCAAGGGTAATAAGGCTGGCAAGGTCGCCGAATTTATAATGTCGCCAATAGTTTGCCCGTTCACTCGCTTTAATGGGGTCACGCACTGGCAACCATTCGTAATAGGCTTGTAAAGACGCAAGGCGTCTGGCTTCCCAACTGCCTTCGTTAGCTTGATGATTTTTGGCACCGCCCATCCAAGGATTATTGGCAGTTTCGTGATCATCCCAAATAACCACCAATGGATGCCTAGCATGTATGGCTAGTGACCCCTTATCGGTTTTGTACTGGGCGTGACGTTTTCTATAATCATCAAGAGACAGTATTTCATGGGCCGGCTGGTGATTTCGTCCGATACGTTGTCCTATTTCGCCGCCAAACCCCTCAACACCATATTCATAAATGTAGTCACCAAGATGCACCACCAAATCGACGGACGCGTCTTTTGCAATGGCATCATAAGCATTAAAATATCCAAAGGGATAATTAGAGCAGGTGGTGACTGCCAGTACTAATTGTTCAATATGTCCAACTGGAAGGGTTTGGGTTTGCCCTGTCGGCGAAATGGTATCTGCGACTGCAAATTTATAAAAGTATGTCTGTCCAGGTTCAAGATCATTCGCGATAATTTTAACGGTATAGTCTCGACTACTATCTGTATTAAAGATGCCGTTACTGACCACATGTTTAAAAGTAGCATCGGTAGCCACAAACCAATCCACCATAATGGGCTTTGTTAAGCCACTAATTCGGGTCCAGATCACCACACTGCTTTGATCTGGATCACCACTAGCAACACCGTGTGCAAACACAACTTTATTGCCTTGTTCAAACTGGGTTGAACAGCCCGTCAAAGGCAGTAATACTGCACCTGAGACTATTTTTATTGCTTGTCTTCGAGTTATTTTTTTAGACATTTAATGCCCTTTGAACGATAACGAGTCGAACTCGGATCATTGTATAGTTGAGTAGAATTCAAAATATTTCACTGTAGTGATAAAATGTGACATTCATTGGGGCGCTGATCTTTCATAAGCTTTCATAAACGTTTACCAAACAGTTTCATCAAAATGTACAGAGCTACAAACAGTAAACAAATTGCCACAGGCAGCACGTAAACAGATTCATAAGCGCCAGCAAAACCATAGGCCAACAACGCGACTAGCCCTGTGACAACTGCATAGGCACCTTGAGTGGTGACATGGCTTAAATGCTCACATTCAGCCCCAGCAGACGCGAGAACTGTAGTATCAGAGATGGGTGAAACATGATCACCAAATAATCCTCCACTGAGTACAGCCGCAATACATAAGTACATCGACGCCCCTAACTCATACCCAACAGGAATAGCGATAGACATCAGTATCGCAAATGTGCCGTATGATGACCCGGTTGATAGTGAAATAACCGCACCTAAGGCAAACACTATCATCGGAAAATACATAGGTTCGATACGACCAACAAAAATAGACGCAAGGTAATTCGCCGTGTGTAGATCTTTGGTGACAGAACTTAATGACCAAGCGAGTACCAGAACAATGGAAATATACACTAAGGATTCCGCGCCTTTAATAAAGACGCCCAGAGACTCATTATATGATTTTGACTGGTGGCGACGCATCATTTCCATGCAAGTTAATGACGCAGTTAAATAAGCTATCGCCAAGGTGGATCTGATATGCACACTCGACAATCCTCCATGTGTTGCATGCCAAGTAATCAGTCCCCCAACCAATAGCAACATGACACCTAAGGGATACAGGAATAAACCAACTTTATCTTGTGGGCCACTCACAGCAGTAGTGTTGTTAACAAAAGGCTCCTTTATTAACCCGTCGCTGCTAGATGACTCATTATTAGTGGCATTATTACCTGCACTGCTAGCTGCACTATTAGCTGCACTATTTCTTTCCACTGCTTGTTGTGAACTTAACATTGGCCCGTAATCCTTGCCTAATATAATCAGAATAGGCACAGTCGCGAGGGCAAGAAAAGCGTAAAACTGATAAGGGATAACCTTTATCAACACCGAGAAAGCATTTTCATCTAGTCCAATTTCGGTATAAGACTTTTCAATTAGGGCAGTAATATAAGCCCCCCAACCAATAAAAGGGATCAAAATACTGATGGGAGACGAGGTGGTATCGATAATATAGGCCAGCTTTTCTCGACAGAGCTTGAATCTGTCAAATACCGGACGATATAGTGGACCCACAATGAGACTATTACCTGAATCAGTAAAAAATATGGCTAGACCTGAAAACCAGACTAAAAGTTGTGCCTTGGCACGACTTGTCACAAGTGACGTTAATTTGCTGGCAAAAGCGCTTGCACCACCAGACACCTCAAGTAATTTTACGAACCCGCCTATGATAAACATGATCAGAATAACCTGTACCTGAGCGCCACTAGAGACTTCTTTTAGTACGTGGTTTTCCACAGTATCTATCAGGGCATAGAAAGGATTGAAGTCAGCAATAATCAATGAACCGCTCAAAATTCCACAGACCAAGGCGAGTAATACATTCTTACTGTAAAGCGCGACAAAAATAGTTAATAACGGAGGTACAACGGATAAAAATCCATAATCATTCATAATATGCCAAACCTGTTTGCTCGATAAGGAGAAATTGGCACAACGGGGACTTTATTACTGAGTAAATCGGCAATAATATCACCACTAATTGCCGCTAATGTCATACCTAAGTGTTGATGACCAAAGGCATAAACAACATTTTTGCTCTTGCTGGAATATCCCAGAACAGGTAAAGAGTCAGGCAGTGACGGACGATGACCTAACCAGACTGATTCTTCTTGGGTTTCAAGCTGAGGTAACATGTGTTTCGCCAGAGGTAAGAGTTGACGAATTCTGTTGAAGTTCGGCGGTGCATGCAAACCTGCAAGTTCCACCTGACTTGTCATGCGTATCCCCTTGTTCATAGGTGATAATACAAAGTTACTTTCACCATTGACGATCGGCCTACTAATCAGTAATTGGCTTGATTCAGGTAACATCAAGTGATAGCCGCGTTCAGACTCTAAGGGAATATCATCCCCCAATTGTTTCGCCAGACAACGGGACCAGGCACCTGTTGCAATCACCACTTTGTGACTGAGTAATTCACCACTTTTACCTTTAAGATGAATAACGCCATTACGCTCCTGGATTGAATCAACATCAAGTTGTTGATAATGCCCCCCACGCTTTACCAACAAATCAACCATGCCTTGCACCAATAGCTTTGGATCATTCACATTTAAGCTATCTTCTTGGAAAAACCCATGCTTAAACGATTGGGCCAAATGGGGTTCAAGATCATGAATTTCCGCAGCATTTAAGCATTGGTATTTGGTTCCCATCTGATCCAAGAGTTGTCTTGAGCGCAGAGTCCCATTAAATGCCTGATCTGATTGATATACTTTGAGCCAGCCCTTCCCATTGAAGAATTGACTAAGGCTCGTACCCTGAGTTAATTTGCGCCAACTTGGTACAGCATGTTGTGATAATGCGTGCAAATTTAGTGCATTGTAGTTGACTGCAGAAGCGCGACTTTGCCACATAAAACGCATAAGCCAAGGCAAAATTTTTGGTAAATAAGAAGAGGGAATGGATAAAGGAGAATTAGATTGACTGAGCATTTTGATGGCATCGAAGAAAATGCCTTGTGTGGCAGTAGGTACACAAGAACCATTGACTATTGCACCAGCATTACCAAATGAGGCGCCGGCGCATGGCCCCTCTCGATCGAGTAACAATACCTCATGACCTTGTTGTCGCAATGTTAACGCAGCCGCTGCGCCAATCACACCCGCCCCGACAATGGCTATTTTATTTATCATGGGCTAGTACTTTTGGGTTGTTTTAAAAAATACTATCACCTGAAGGTTGGATTTCACAACAAGTAAAAACCAATACATAAGTACTGGTTTTTACTTCCATAACTAAATGTAAACTAACTTAAATTAGCTTAGCTTAGAAACGATGTGAAACTTTTGCATACATAAAGCGACCATTGAATCCGTATGGTGAAGTTGAAGCATACGAGCGACCACTAGGGGCACCTACAGCAACAGGACCATTATCATCAGTCAAATTATTAACACCGACAGAAATAGCTGTTCCGCCATCAAAGTTATAAGCAAATTCAGCATCTAGAAGAACAACAGCATCGCCAGTAATATTTGGAGAGAATTGGAACCATTCTCCATAATAATTTGCTCTTGCCATTAATGTCCAATCATCAGCAGAGTAATCAACTGTAAATGAGCCTTTTTGCTCAGGTAATCCGCGTTCTAAACGATTAAGTTTTGTTTCGTTAACATTTGCACCAAATTTATCGACTGTCGTTTCTGTCCAGTTATAGGCAAGCGCATACCCCATCTCCCCACCGAAAGCATCATTTGAATAGTTAGCGACTATATCCACACCTTGTGTCGTTGTATCAAAGTCATTGGTGAAGAACTTAACTTTGCTCAAACCTATGGCATCTGTTACACCCAGAGCCGTTAATTCCGATCGGTCAGCGTCAGTTAATTCTATTGCTGAGGTTTGCGTAATTCTGTCGGTCACTTCGATGTTGAAATAATCGACAGTAAGAAAGAAATCACCGTCTTGATAAACACCACCAAACGCAAAACTCGTCGCTTCTTCTGGTGTTAATTCTACTCCACCAAATCTAACCGAAACCTCATTAGTTGGAGGCAAAGTAGCGATATCAACCAACACGCCATCTACAGCCTGAGTCTGCACATTACGCACATTACTTTGTCCAATAGTCGGTGCACGGAAGCCAGTACCCACAGAGCCTCGGATTTTAAATGAATCAGATACATCATAAATACTAGCTAGTTTCCAGCTAAAGTTAGAGCCAAAATCGCTAAAATCTTCAAACCTAAATGCGACTTGAGTCATAAACGCATCAGTAATTTGCGCTTCTGTGTCAAAATATGCCGCTTTACTGGTACGTGATGATGAGCCTGCATCAGCTGGTTTAAAACCTGGAAAACCGTTGGAGCCAATACTAAAACCTTGGTCTACAAGAGGCCCTAATTTAAATGACGCCTCATCACCTGCGGTAATGGTAAAGGTCTCTTGTCTAAGTTCAACACCGTATGAAACAACTAACGATTCTAATCCCATTGCCCCATCTACTTCTTTAGAAAAATCAGCATTCGCTGATTTTTCTAATTGCGCATACGCGCCAGGTGTAAACTGTGTTGGCGTATCTGGGCCTAAAGATGAGTTGATAGTGTTACCTATACGAAACTCTGTCGAATGCTCACCCACACCAGCGCTAAAGTCATAGAGTGTACCGTCACTAAATTCACCACGTGTTCCAACAAACAAGGACAAGTCAACTACATCCCCGCCAAAGAAAGGCGTGAAACCACCTGGAAATCGTAGATTATGAGCATAACAATTAGCACCAGATAAAGAGGCAAGTGCAGCCGCATCAGGGGCGTTATCGACAATAGCAACTACTGGACAAGCCGAGTTATCAGTTGCACCAGGTGTTAAGTCAGCGGTAAGAATAGAAGCGGAACCATCTTCAAGTGTTGGCCCTTGAAATATACCGGCTCGGGTATTAGGATTACGAAAATAAAAGCCACCTTCAACTGTTTTTTCTGACCAGTTACCAAACAGGTAAGCCTCACTGTCACCATCTAAATCAATACCGGCATTGACAAATAATTTCAAATCATCTGAAATTTCAGGTGAACCCCATACTTGTGCTGCAGGTGTTCTAACGTCACTATTACCGGCATCAATCAACCCTTGAGCATCGCTACGTTGGGTACTTCTACTCGTTGCATCTTGCTGATTAGATTCAAAGCTTAAATTGATAAAACCATTATCACTTAAAGGTAAACCCACATTACCTGATATTGTTATTAAGTCTCCGTCACCTTCAGAAAACTGGCCCATTTTCGCCTCTATTACGCCGCCAGAGTCGTTATCATTAAGCACAAAGTTAATTACACCGGCAACTGCATCTGAACCATACTGAGCCGATGCACCATCACGTAATACTTCTACTTGTTTTAAAGCTATCGCAGGTATAGTGGATACATCGGGGCTTTGGGCACCGTCAGCGATACCACCGCCTGAAAAGGCAATAATAGAACCTTTATGACGACGTTTGCCATTGATTAACACCAAAGTCGAATCAGGAGAAAGGCCACGTAAATTGGCAGGTCTGACAATGGTTGCTCCATCTGAAATGGCTTGGGCATTTACATTATATGAAGGAGTAACAGTACGTAAAAGCGTTGCCATGTCAGAAGGCCCGTTAGCCATCAATTCACTGCCACTGATCACATCTATCGGCACGGGGGAGTCAGCAACGGAACGGGGGGCAGCGCGTGAACCCACCACTACTATCGTTTCTGCGTCATCTTTCTTGCTTTGCTCTTCTGCAGCAATCACTGGAAGCGCGACGCAGCTCATTCCCATGGCAACCACTAAGTTTTTAATTATAAATTTGTTAGACACTTTATTGTTCCTCTAGAAAGCATTAATATTATTGTTATATGTGCGTAAGTTGATTCTGTACATGGACGCTTCGTTAAGCTGACGTTCTCCAGTTCAAATATTTCATGCCATGCAACACTATGCGCGATTAATGATCTATAAGCTATTATACGAAAGTCGTAATATTCATATAACTTATAATCTAACTGCGGGCCCTTTAAGCCCATGATATATATTATTTATCTAGTCAATTCGACTTCGTATCGAGTCTTGAAGAATGCAAGAAACCTATGCTGAATTAAATTCAAAACAGGTTTACTATCTTTTAATTTACCTTTTCTTAGGGCTATATCTCTTGTGAGTGGGTCATTATGAGGAAGGATGGGTCTCGTTCATCCACTTATTAATGAGGTGAGCAATACGCTCACTGTCATTTTCTGCGTAAGTTAAAAGTAATTTAGCCATGCCTCTCTTAGCTTTTACTTTTGGCTGCTGGCGAGCAAATAATTTGCCTAGTGGTGACTGATAGGTACCTGATTTTGGGCTATTTGCCATTTGTTATGTCCCCTTGCTGTCAGCCTTTTTGTCTTTAGCAAACAATAATAGAAATACACCCAGCATGATTGCCATATCGGCAACGTTGAAAATACCCGTTCTTAAAGAGCCAATACCAACATTTAAAAAGTCGATCACCGCGCCGTTATTGACAGCCCTATCGAAAAAATTACTGATGCCCCCTGAAAAAATAAGCATTAGCGATGATAATCCGTAAGCAGTTTGTGTCTTTGTTCTTAAGATATAAACCAGCAATGTTGATAAAATCAATCCCACTGCACACACGAATATCCAGAACTTGGCTGAGTCCGACATACCACTGCCTAAACCTAAAAAAGCCCCCGTATTTTCAGCATACCCAATGCGCAACATATCACTCCAGTAACTGGTCATTTCAAACTTGGGTAAGTACTCTGAAGCATACCATTTGGTACCTTGATCAATTCCGACACTGATTAAACAAATAACCAATATCATTTGGATGCGCTGTAATATGTTCATTTATGTGTATTCAACCGTGATTGTATAAAATTTCGACTCGGGTACAGATTATTTCATGCTCTTCTAGTCACAGTCCATAACGAGCTGTCTTAAAGTTGGACTATTTTACACTCTACAAGTTAACAACTAATTAACACCTAGTTATTAACTATCTATTTTGATTCTAAAAGCACAACTCAACTGGTTGGCAAGCTACTGTATATTATCTAAATAAATTTAAAAATGGGGCAACTAAGTGAAAAAAATTGAAGCAATAATTAAACCTTTTAAGCTTGACGATGTGCGAGAAGCATTAACAGAGGCTGGTATTTCAGGATTAACTGTGACCGAAGTAAAAGGATATGGACGTCAAAAAGGGCACACAGAAACCTATCGTGGAGCAGAATACAAAGTAGACTTCTTACCCAAAATTAAGCTTGAAATTGTACTCACAGATGAGCAAGTTGAACGTTGCATCGAAGTTATTATTGCCAAAGCTAATAGTGGTAAAATTGGGGATGGTAAAATTTTCGTCTTGGAAGTTGAGCGCGCTATACGTATCCGCACAGGTGAAGAAGGTGATGACGCGATATAACGCACACAGCAAATAAACAAACAGCCTTTGGCCCAAAAACTCCCTAAGCATATTATTCTAACTATAAATCGAGAGCCCACATGCAAGATATTAACAGCGCCGTTGAAACACTGGTGCATAGTTCCAACACCTATTTTTTACTCATAGGTGCGGTCATGGTGTTTGCTATGCACGCAGGATTTGCCTTCTTAGAAGTCGGTACAGTGCGGCACAAAAATCAGGTAAATGCCCTGGTAAAAATCATTACTGACTTTGCGGTTTCCTGTATTGCCTACTTCTTTATTGGGTATTGGATAGCCTACGACGTCACATTTTTTAGCAACGCTAAAGAGCTAGCAGCGAACAACGGTTATGACTTAGTAAAATTCTTTTTCCTAATGACATTTGCCGCAGCTATTCCTGCCATCATTTCTGGAGGCATAGCTGAAAGAGCCAAGTTTTATCCATTTTTAATTGCCTCTGCTCTTATTGTTGCAGTGGTATACCCATTTTATGAAGGCATAATTTGGAACGGTAACTACGGTTTTCAGGCTTGGTTAGAGCAAACCACAGGTGCAAGTTTCCATGATTTTGCTGGCTCGGTTGTGGTGCATGGAATGGGCGGTTGGTTAGCCCTAGTGGGCGTTTACTTTTTGGGTTTACGTAAAGGCCGTGAAAAAGACAATAGACTTATCGCATTTGCTCCTTCGAATATCCCATTTTTAGCTCTAGGCACATGGATATTATGTATTGGTTGGTTTGGCTTTAATGTCATGTCGGCACAAAGCATGGACGGGATAAGCGGTTTAGTAGCAATGAATTCACTTATGGCTATGGTTGGCGGTATTTTGGCGGCTTTATGGTTTGGTAAAAATGATCCCGGTTTTATTCATAACGGCCCACTGGCAGGTCTAGTTGCTGTGTGTGCAGGTTCAGATGTCATGCATCCTATTGGTTCATTATTTGTAGGATTAATAGCCGGCTGGATTTTTGTAAAATTGTTTACCGTCATGCAACAAACTAAAAAAATAGATGATGTATTAGGCGTATGGCCATTGCACGGTGTATGTGGAGCGTGGGGTGGGATTGCCGCTGGCATATTTGGCCTTGAGTCTTTAGGTGGCATGGGCGGCGTAGCTTTTAGCGCACAAGTAATAGGTACAGTTGCAGGCATAGTGATTGCGTTAGTAGGAGGCTTGGTTGTTTATGGTCTTGTCAGTAAAGTGACAAACATTAGACTGACCGAGGAAGAAGAATTTAAAGGAGCCGATTTGAGCATCCATAGTATCGGCTCGGTTAATCACGACTAAAGACGTTACGCTTGCAAGGGACTTCAAAGATGAAGTCTCGTCGCGACTCATTGCGACTCATTGCGACTCATTGCGACTCAAAAATATAATGTCACTCAATTTCAACCGACAAAAGCTGTACTTTGCGTTTAAATAACAAACTGTTAGGTAACTAAAAACATGATAGGCAACAACATGTCTTCGATTATTCGCTTTGGCTCACTCTATGGATTGGCGTTAGTTATTGGATTTTACGCATCCCATTTAGCCTTAGGTACAACTCCTGACTACTTCACTATGGGCGAAATGGTTGGTTACAGCGTGATGTTCATAAGTTCGTTAGCTGTCATTATGGGAATAAAAGATTATAAACAAAAGCGCTCGCCTGCTCCTTTAGGTTTTATGGGCGCATTAGGGGTCGGCTTAGGGATCAGCCTTATTGCCGCGCACATTTTTGCATTATATAACTGGTTTTATTTAGTGTTCATAAACCCAACATTTACCGACTCATATATACGACATGCCGAGCATAAAATCATCTCAAGCGGTCTAGAGCCCAGGGTAATAGTGCAACAGCTTGCAAAATTAGCCGATTACGCAGACTTAGTGAGTAACAATTTCACACAGTCTATGGTGATGTTTGCTACTGTGTTTGTGATTGGACTGCTGTTTTCTGTGGTCAGTGCTTTAGCGCTGCGTACAC
>JAWUXT010000009.1:0-10625 GCA_034111205.1 Paraglaciecola sp.
TAGGAGTGGTTTACCACTGGATGTGCGACTTCCAGATACAGCCCAAGCGTTGCTGCCTTCAAATAGTGCTAAACCACTATCTGAGATCGCTTGTTGGCTGATATGAGCTAGGCGATTAAGGCCATACCAATCTTGGGCGGTAAGGCTCTGTGGCACCACACCGTCAGGGTGCCAAGCCAGATCAAACACCTCAAGATAGTCAGCACCCAATTGGTCACGTACATAAGTTAGCACTGGCTCAGTGCGAAAAGCAGCGGCAAAACTGTAAGCCATATAACCGGCGACGCTGAGTGTATCCGCTGTGGTGAAAGGGCGTTTTGTAATGCCAAGAATATCGAACTCTATAGGGGCTGGGTGAGTATTCTGATATTGGTTAATACCATCTAAATAAGCGGCCAACGCCTTATTTGCAGGAGTGTTAGTGTCCATTTTCGCTGCATAGGTATCTGCATGAGCGCGAATGCCCAGAGTACGAAACAAACGGTCGCTATCGAGCAGTTTTGGTCCGAGTATGGCTGCTAGCTCACCTCGCGCTAAGCGGCGCACCATCTCCATTTGAAACAGGCGGTCTTGGGCATGCACATATCCCAGAGTGCGATACATGTCGGCTTCGTTCTGAGCTTGGATATGCGGTACGCCGCGTTCATCATAACGTACGTTAACCGGCGCTTTCAGCTTAGCAAGGCTGACTTCACCACTGCGTATCGGTTGTTTGTTATGGATATACCAAGCACCGGTAGCGCCGCCAAAGGCAATAATAACGACGAGAATTTTCAGGATGAATTTCATTGGATGACTCTGTTTTTAGTTATTGTTAATCACGGTAACATTTTATTGGCTTTTAGCTCACAACTATTCAGCAACAGATAAAATACGAAATAGTCAATTTATGTAACGAATACAAAGACGTATTTTAATATCCCATTTAGTCCAAAGCAGATGAGGTTAATCATACGAATACTTCTGCAATAAAGTGCTATGGTGTAAGAGTAGAACGTCGAATCTTAATAGAATCAAGACAACAGGTGAAACAAATGAAAACTTGGATATTCATTATTTACTTACTAACTTTTTGTTCATTTATAAGCTCTGCTCAACCTTCAAAACCATTCTTAATAACCCATATTGTGTACCCTGATATTGATGACTACTCTAATCTTTTTGTCGAAATTTATTCTGAATTAGGTTTTAAAGTGGAAATAATTCCTACTCCTTCTTTACGGGGATTAATTTTACTAAATGACGGTGTTGTAGACTCTGACGTAGTGCGACTAGGTGAAATAGCAAAAAAATATCCCAATGTGATATTGGTAAAACCAGATTTAAAGCGTGTCAGCCTATCTTTAATTTGCGCCAAGGGAGTACCTTGTAATCAAAGTATTTTAGCTGATAAAAGAGTCTCTATACTGACAAATGACAGGATGGTAGGGCTTATTGGTAAAAAAGAATTTAAATCGATTCATGTAGATAATGAATTATTCTCCAGTGTTCTAAGTATGTTGAAAGCCGACCGATATTACTATGCAGTATATGTGATAGATGAAGTGATAAAAAAACATTTTGACGAAGACTTTCAAATAATAGAGCTTAAAAAGCTTTCGATTAATCACGTTATTCATAAGAAACATATTGCCTTACTACCGCAAATTCAAGAAAAACTACGCGCTAAACTGCCTGAATTTAATCGCAAACGATTAGCGAACAATAACTAATAACAACCATAGTCCGGTCAATCTAGCCATTAAACATATGATTATTTTGGCCGACGTGATGGCAAGATATTTGAAAATTCTTGGGGGCAGAACAAATTTAAATAAGCCATCTGCGATATCCGCTATTTATGGCTAAACCTTATTCCTTGTATCCTTTGTTTGGTAATATCCAGCCTGAAAAACGACATAAAGTTAATCCCACGTTAGCGCGCCATTCGAGTCTGTATCAATCACTAGTTTTAAACGTAATTTTCAACTATGATTGCCCAAATTAGTCAGTATTGAGTTGGATATATGGGCCTATGAATTCGAGAATATTTACAGTAGTCACTACTTTGTTATTTTCTCAAATTACGTTTGCGACCAAAGTAATTTTGATTATTCCGGATGAAAAAGGGCCCGCGTTTTGGAACATAGTGCATCAAGTCAGTGCCGCTTCAGCTACGAGTTTGGATGTGAACCTTGAGGTGATTTATGGTGGATCCAATCGCTTTTCTACGTTGGACATAATTGAAGGTATCGTTGCCCGACCAATAAAGCCTGATTACCTTATATTCCGACCATTTTATGGTAATGCTGCGAGTGTTTTTGACCTGATTGAAGCTAAAGGTATCTTGTTTGTAACATTGGAACAGGCTTTTTCTGGAAAAGAAGCGATGGAACTGCAACGACCCAAACAAAAGTATAAACACTGGATTGGAGAAGTTGCCTTCGATAACGCTAATGGTGGGGGGCTGCTGTTAAATGCTTTACTCAAAGAACATCGTATTCGTCACCCAGCCGTTAAGCCTACAATAATAGGGATGGGAGGTGACTTTGATAACTTATCTATCTCCAGACAACAAGTTCTTACTGATTTAGCTCGTACTAATGAGGTTCGTATAAACCAAATTTTCCCTACTTACTGGGATCCTAAAAACATTGGTACTAATTTTGTAATGATGCTTGAGCGTTATCCACATACTAATATTTTCTGGTGCGCGGGTGATCAGTTGGCATTAGAAACTTTGGCTCAACATCAACTTTTGTCCAATAAGCCAATTGTTGTGGGAGGGTTTGATTGGTTGCCCGAAGCTCTATTAAAAATCCAAAAAGGAGAACTCACTGCTTCGGCAGGCGGGCACTTTTTGATGGGGGCTATCGCCATTACAAAGATTTTTGATTATCAAAACGGCATAGACAGATTTTCAGCCAGCCCTAGCTTGTATGATTTTGAGGTTATCACAAAAGAAAATGTGGATAGTTACCAAGACTTCATGCAACAAAGCAAGTGGCAGGAAGTAAACTTTAATCAATTTTCAGCTTACAAATTGGGGGATGAACCAAAAGCTTTATCTATGCAAAATATCATTAAATCAATAAGAGAATAGTGGTTTGTATAGCCTTTGATAAGTTTACCAAGCGTTATGTTTTTTTTAATGCGTTCGGAGACGGTTTACTATTTAATATTCTAAAAAAATCAATGTATTCACTTGCTGATGGTGATTTTTTGGTGGAATAGACACCGGCTAAAGTTTATGCAATCCAACTCCAACTCCAACTTAATTTAAACTAGTTGGGATAATTATCACTCACTTTCAAGCCAATTTCTGCCATTTTGTGTTGATCAACATGGCGACTGAAACGGGCTATTAATAACCTGAGTTTAGGTTGAATATAGGTTTGGCAAAACGGCCGGTCATGGGCTGAATAAAAGTAATCTGTTAGCTCAACCTTATTCGGTTTAAAGCTTTTGAAAGCATAGACTTGGGTAATTACCGCTTTATCAAAATCTGCTCTCAATACATTTAAAATGTGTAACGCTTGCTTAAATTGAACATCGTCAAAGGTATATATGGCTGAACGGTATTTTCCGCGCATAGAATGATTAGATGTACTTGCATGGGTATGCAAATGGATTTCGATTAAGTCTGATAACGAAATGACTGCTGGGTCAAAATACACTTCAATCGCTTCAGATAAGCTAGAGTGCTCCCCGTTTGATGCTATCCATCCTTGATTCACTTTAGTTATACCAATAAGTGATGTAAATACGCCTTCGGTACACCAGTGACAACCACCACCCAAACCAATTTTACTAGGGGTAGTTGTCATGTCAGGAAGTTTTTATTGCTAGTTTAATAAGAATCACACGTATTCAAACTCTCTATGCTGAAGGTAATTTCCAGCCAGGTCTTACAAAGTGGCATGTATAGCCATTGGGGCGTGTTTCTAGGTAGTCTTGATGTTCAACTTCAGCTTCCCAAAAGTCACTCACAAGCTCTACTTCGGTCACTACTTTTCCGGGCCATAATCCACAGGCATCCACGTCAGCAATGGTTTTTATTGCTTCTAATTTTTGCTCATCAGACACATAATAAATAGCCGAACGATAAGACGCACCGGTATCGTTACCTTGTCTATCTTCTGTGCTGGGATCATGAATTTGAAAGAAAAACTCTAAAATTTGTCGATAGCTGATAACTTCATTATCGAACAATATTTCAATTCCCTCTGCATGGTTACCATGATTACGATATGTCGCATTTGGCACTTCGCCACCGGTGTAACCGACCCGAGTCGATGTAACCCCAGGCATTTTACGAATAAGATCCTGCATGCCCCAAAAACAACCTCCGGCTAATACTGCACGTTCATTTGCCATGACTAAATATCCTCTACTTGATCTAAATAAGCTGCATAACCTTTATTTGCCATTTCATCCCGAGGAATAAAACGCAGTGAAGCAGAATTAATACAATAACGCAGACCACCTTGGTCTTTGGGCCCATCAGGAAACACATGACCTAAGTGACTGTCTCCATGAGAAGAGCGCACCTCAGTTCGCGTCATACCAAGCGAGTTATCAGTAATTTCATTAACGTTGACTGAGTCTATCGCTTTAGTAAAGCTTGGCCAGCCACATCCTGATTCATACTTGGCAGATGAGGCAAACAAAGGCTCTCCAGACACCACATCTACATAGATACCAGGCAATGTGTTATCTAACAATTCACCGGTACCAGGGCGCTCAGTACCATTTTCTTGAGTCACTCGGAACTGCTCTGCAGTCAGGGCAGAAATTGCATTCTGTGATTTTTGATATGTATTCATTATTTCCTCTTTGTCATTGTTGAGAGGTACTTGCTAGAGTCTAACAGACCTGCTCTTAGAGTATTTTATTGCGAACGGGAAATAAAGATCACTATTTTAAAATTTCAAGCGTTTTTGAAGCCAAACATTTCCAATCAGGATTATTTATAACAGTGTGATTAAAACGATTGGTCACAAGGTATTCAAAAGGATGAAATTGAAGTCTTAGCCAGAACCGTTCAACTTACAGGCGTGTTATTCATAACTGCAACGATTAACTCGTTTTGATATAAACGCTTCATCAATTGTATTCAGCTTCCGCCAGTAAAAATTCATCGTCATCATGCATACGATTACGCATTGTCGCCAGCCTTGCTTTAATACCGCCCATCATTTGAGTAAATTGAATGTCTTGGCTGAGCCAGTCAAAAATAGGTGCGTGTTCAACTTCCCACACCCTAACCCAACCTACATCTATTGCGCCTTGGATATAATAAAAGGCTTCTTCTTTATTATGTTTTAATGCGTTTATCTGCGCCATATTCATGTAGTAGGGAGGACTATTTGAGCGGGTACTTCTGCTGCTGACTGTATATTGTTCAAACTCATCTATGACAACCTTGGCCTTTTCTGTTTCACCTAGCTGTTGGTAAGCAAAGGCCAAATGTGCGGCAATTCGTCCATCTTGTATCGAATAGAAGGAAGCTTCCGAGCCCCGTTTTTCTTGCTGCAATTTTTGATAGACTGAAATCGCCTCTGCATAATTTTCTTTATAAAATGCTTTATCTCCTTCTATAAAGCTCATCATATCTTCCCTACCAAAATCGGTCATTTCCAGATAACGTAGGGCCTCCTCACGGTTTCCCTGAACCAAATTGAATCTGGCTTTTAAAAGGTTAAGATACGACTCTGAAAACCGTGCTTTGCGTTTTTCAGCATATTCAAACCACTGATTAGTTGCCTCAAAATCGCCCACATCCATACTGGCCATCAGTAATCCTCGAACTGCATGGTTATTGACCGGATCTACCTCTAAGGCTCTTTTATACATATTAGTTGCATCGTCCAGGCGGCCATGGTTTGTCAAAATTTCACCCGCTAGGCTATAGGCACCAGGATAATAAGGGTCATTGGAAATGATTTGCGAAAAGATCTCCATGGCCTTTTTCTCATCGCCCATCAGGTAATAACCCCAGGCAACATTATTTGCAGCAATAGGTGATTTTGGGTCCAATTCTAGTGCTTTCAAAAATAACTCTTGAGATCTTTTCAGCTTGCCACTTTGTTTTAGTAAAGAGCCATACCACATGTACGTCATGGCATAATTTGGGTTCAGCTCTATCGCCCTTTTAAAAGACTGTTCAGCTTTTAGTACATCTTCCCAACTCATTAATAACCCCTGAGATGCGTAGGCTGCAGCGAACTCTGTATCTATTGATAGCGCTTTATCTATGGCTTGTTGAGCGTTTATACTCGCCTGTTCCTTGGATGTATTGGCGTATAGCGCTGACAATATAGTTGCGTCAGCAACGCCCACGTGGGCCCTGGCATAATTTGGGTCGAGAGACACCGCATGTTTAAAATGAGTCATAGCTTTATTAATAGAGGCGACACTTCTATGACTCAGCTCTTTTTGACCTTTGCCGTGTTCAATCATGGCATCCACATTCAATGTTTCTGCGGTAATATCAATCCTCTGCGCAGCGCCCAACAAAGTAACTTTCATCTTGTTGACCACAGCATTGGCTATATCATCCTGAATTTGAAATATATCCTGATAAACTCTGTCATAGGTTTCGGACCATAAATGCTCGCCAGTACTAACTTTAATAAGTTGCGCGGTGACCCTTATTTTATTGGTGGTATCATTTTTGCGGATGCTGCCTTCGAGAATGGTATCCACCCCCAGTTCTTTACCTATTGCGGTGATGGTTTTATTAGTAACGCCTTTAAATGCAAATGAAGACGTTCTGGCAGCGACCTGTAAATCTGGGATTTTAGACAGCAAATTCAATAGCTCTTCAACCATCCCATCAGCAAAATATTCGTCTTCGGGATCACTACTAAATGCCACAAAAGGTAAAATGGCGATTGATTCTTTTTTACTGTTCAGTTGTTCATTTTTGGTGTTACTTTCAATTCCAATTGATGGGGGAACCTGAGCTGATAGCTCACTGTCGCTATTGATTGGATTGTCGTCAATATGTGAATTTTTATCATCGAAGAAATATTGTGAAGCGAGTAAAATCGTTGTCACTAAAAGTAATGATCCCACCACGGCTAGGGTGGCTTTTATATTAATTGGCTGATTACCTTCTGAATGTCTATCTGATGAAGCACGGACAATTCCATCGGGGGTAAAATTAAATAGCCAAGCGAATACTAATGTAATTGGAAATCCTGCCACAAAAACTTGTAACAACATTGTCATCACTGAATCTGGCAACCCTAAGGCAGGAACCGACAAATCCGCAATTTGTATCAATGGCCAGGCTGAAACGGCATAAATCGTTGCGACTTTAAAAATTTGTCGTTGCCTAAGCTGATGTAAAATATTTTCCAAATAATTTCTCCAAAGTTCGCAGAAGGAAATTTGTCTGTTTACCTTAATCCTTTTGGTCTATGCTTGCCGAGCCATTGATAGTCTTCATCACCAAGGTACCTGAACCGCTACCAGATACAAAGTTCAATTGACGTTGTTGCATATGATAAGTTTTGGGCCGGTCAGTGGTTAAATTATTAACTATTTCACCACTAAATTGACTGGCAACTTCACATTCAGCATTTAGTATTCCGGAAGATTCATATTGTAAGTCTCCTTCTACACTGGTCATTTTAACCTGAGCATCCTTTTTTAGATTGCCTACTACTTTGGAATTTCCAGTTACATTGTTGCTACTCAATTTGTTGATTTCAGTGATATCAGCCCAAATGTCGCCAGTAACAGATCGCAGTTCCACCTCTTCGAATTTGCCAATTATGTTTGCGTCACCCTGTATCGATTCAACATAAGCGATGCCATAGGACTCTGTCACATTAATATCCCCACTGATCGAGGATACTTTGATTCTGGTATGCACATTCTTAATCAGTAACTCACCATTAATTGTTTTTCCTTCTACACCCGCGACCATGCCTACAATATTGAAATCAGTGTCTAGACCTTTGAAGTGAATTTGGATATTTTGCGGAACAAATACTTTAAGCTCATTACCATCGCTTGAATGTGCATTGCCACGATACGAGGTTTCGCTAATCTTTATTTTGATTAAGGTTTTCTCTCCTTTGTTCTTAAACAATACTGTTTGGCTATCGCTATCCAATTCACCAAGCACTAATATATCGCTCTTATCCCAACCCTGCACTTCAACAGAACCGCGATCTATATCAATGAATAAATGCCCTGTAGACGGCACTTTTATGGTCTGTTTAAAATGTTCACCTGCTTGCACAAATGACGCTATTGACAGAATTAACCAGAAATAAACGCTATTTAAATATATTTTCAACAATATTAACCTCAGTTAGCACCTGTTAAAAAACAACAGTTGTGTGGTTTCAATCTAAGTATACAAAATTTTCACATCTTAAAACGCAAATAAAACTAACATAATTGGGATGATTAAGTTAAAAAAGTCGCAGGGTAAATAACCAATGATGGCGACGGCCAGAGTACCAGCCGTATAAACCCTATATGCGTTCCAAGGGAACTACGGTGAGGTCGGCGTACAAGCGTCTTCTAAGGTGCGCGACAGATTAACATTGGCTAGTTGGCACTTGGAAAAATCAGATTGCCACATATGTCAGGGTAACACCAAGTACATGTATTGATCGCCGGTGATTATATTGAGCCCTAACATGTGACCATGGTCGAGGCGATAAGTGAGCCAGTAGAGCTGACAAACTTCATCAATATTAGTAAAACGCGACTGTTTGCTGTTTAAGATCGATATAGGCCCAATAAGCATCATTAGTTGCCTCTTAATAATTTCATATCCCATTCGCAATATAAAGTGCTAACGGATTGCATGGCTTTAAGAAAACCCTACTGTATTTATTTGGACTTTTTATATTTATGATGCTTTTTAATAAATTGTAATGAGGCTAAAACACTCGAACGAAACTGTCTATAACGTAATATTCAGAAGGAGTTATGAAATAACCTGAAGCAGTTATGAAATAATAAAAGCAGTTACGAAAAGAATTATTTCGCCTGCAAAATTTCACATTCAAAAATGCGAATAGAATTACAATCACAGGTATGACATTCCTTAAGGCTTTGATTACAGCTTGATTGACTATTGTGAAAGCCAATACACATCCAGCGCAGACACCGCAGTAACTCAACACCTTATTCACTCAAAATGCACTGGTTAGTGCTATTTAATCCTGCATCTAGAGTGTTTTTGTTGTTGTCTTTAATGATGTCTGTCTTCTTTATATCTTTATACTCCTAGCCAAATCGACTGTTGCGATGGACACACCACCGCAACATTCAAAAAGGTTACCAGCTGGTGACAGCGTTCTTATAAATAATCAGTTCATGGCCCACTGCGGTTCTCATTGACGCGGTCTTTGCTCGGCGGGTCTACCGGGCCGAAGGTGCCCAGATAGATTACTAAAGCTTCGAGGTCTAAACCACTATCGATTTTTGGTGTTGTCACTGCATTGAAAGTACCAAAGTTGTCTCCGCCGTCGGAGAGGAAGCTGTTCACTGTAACATTGTAAGCTCCTGCAGCATTCAGAGGTACGCCATAAAGTGCGACATTGCTAATGGTGATTGATGTGCATTTACCATTAGCAATGGTGTTGTCGAGGTCATAGGTAAAGCCTTCCGACACGCCTAGGTGTAGGATCGGCCGGTTACTCCCCATAGGCTGGCACTGTTCTTCAAGGGCCGAGACAATCTGTGCACCCGTCATTTGGAACGTCTTGAGGGTATTGCCAAACGGCTGAAAGGTGAGTGCCTCCCCAAACGTGACGACTCCGTTGCCTTCATTGCCCGAAGCGAGGTAGATCAAATCGGATCGTATTCCACCGGGATTCATGAACGCGATTTCAGCACCATCGTTCGATGTAGCCCATAACTGGGCGTCAGCCACAAGATTACCTGCCGCAGATTCAACACCACGATCTGTTCCGGTAGGAGTACCACCGCGGTTGATGTCCGCTGTGATAGAACCAATAGGTGTGTCAGCAGGCAATTGTTGGCAAGTATTATCAACGCAAGACCCAAAAACACCGAGTTGTGCCTCACAGTCTGCATCATCCGCAACTGGGTCTGGGACTCCGTCGCAATTATTGTCTGGTATTGCGTCGCACACTTCCGCAGAGACCAGCCAGTCCCCATGATTTAAGTGGCTTGTAATTGCGCGGCCTTTGCCTCCGACTTGGATATGCTTGGTATTCAATGGGTTGTCCGGCGGAGCATGGCATACGTCGATTTTGACTGCTTTTGTTGCATTTACACCCGTGGCCAATAGCAAGCACGAACCTGCTATACATAGTACTTGACACATTTTTAGCATTTGATTGTTCATGGTATTACCTCCTTGGTTTTGGTTTGGAAAATGAGTAGAGTCGCCAAACTATCTTTTTAGTATTCAGTAAAAGACTAGCAGAAGTTTACGATTTATCACGAAAACGATATCCAAACATTATTGAGTTAATGCCAATTTTTTCGCTAAGCGTAATAAAAAGAAATAAAAAGGGTCAGATCCAAATTAAAATTGAAACTCATCAACTCAGTCATACTTATGTCAAGAAAGCCAAGGGTCTCAGCGGTTGGTGTGCCACAACATGTTATTCAACGGGGTAACAACCAACAAGTGCTCTTCTCTA
>JAWUXT010000010.1:0-11248 GCA_034111205.1 Paraglaciecola sp.
GGCAAGAACACTTAACCCCACCGACTATGGAACAACCTCAATATAACTTATTGCACCGAGATAAGGTGGATGGTGAGTTTACTCCGCTTTATGAACAATATGGCATGGGCACCACAATCTGGTCGCCATTGGCCAGCGGATTGTTAACGGGTAAGTATAACGATGGCATTCCAGATGACAGTCGTTTAGCCCTGCCAGGCTATGAATGGTTACGGGATTTATGGACTAGCGAAGACGGTAAACAGAAACTCGATAAAATTCGGCAATTAACCTCTCTAGCCAATGAGTTAAGTATCAGCCTAACCCATTTATCAATAGCTTGGTGTTTAAAGAATCCAAACGTCAGTACGGTTATATTAGGTGCTTCTCGGTTGTCACAACTAGAAGACAACTTAAGCGCGATGAATGCCCTTGAAAAGTTAACCCCAGAGGTTATCGAACGCATAGAAAGTATTATCGACAACAAACCCGCAGCAGCGGAACGTTTTGGACAGTAACCTCGTTTAATTTAGTAAAGATAGCACTTGGACTCGCTATCTTTTCTATTCCCCCTCCCCCATTCATTATCATTGTATTGATAATCTTGAATTGACATAGATACCCACTATAAATATTAATATATGGCGTCAGTGTAAACTTTATAGACTTTGCTGTTATGGTCCGTGGCTAAAAAAATTATCGGCGCATTACAGATATTCGTGTTGATAATGACTTGTATCAACGAGCAGAAGAAACAGATGAGGGAAAACAAAACTGACCAATACAGTCGAGTAAATAAATAGCTTATCTTACGAATTGATCGTCGCAGGCCAAGAGATCATATAATGCCAAGAAAAGAGTGTTGGAATTAATTCTGTATTAGATGTAATAAAGGGTATCGCAGCTCAAACAAATTTATTAGCGCTCATTGATGCTCAACTTATTCTGCTAATTACAATATAGAAACTTTAGGCTGCGTTGCAGCTTGTTTAAAGCATTACCACGGTATAGTAATGCCTAGATAAATGCAGACCTGTGAACTTAGATTTGTTGCAAAACCCGCCTTGTAGTTGTGTCTAGAATCAACAACGTCCACTATTAAAACCCTGTAAATAATAGACTGACAAAAGTGAATGACATTGCCAATCTGACTGATTATTTTATCTGGTCAAAAAACGATAATTGATGTTTAGATGCGAAATCATTGAAGGCTGCTTGGAGTTTTTCAAGATGAGGAGATTTACTAGAAATAGCATAATATGTAGGTACATCTACAAGGGGTTCAATAATGACGTTATCTTTAAGATTCAATTTTTTTTCTTGGATATAGTAATCGACGGGGGAACGATAAGAAATTAAGTGGCTAGTTCGTTTTTTTAGGAAAAGTTGAATGGCTGATATGCTAGTAGGCAAGTCAAAAAATTCATATCCTTGAGCTGTTAATTCCTCTCTAAAACCGTGATAACTAAAACCACGGATAGCCGCGATACTTTTCGTCGATGCGGTGCTCTTATGTGTATACAAATCAAGGCTTAAAGTATTAAAAGGAGTGTTTACAAACACCATGTCTTTTGGCATCGCTTTTGTGCTTTTAATGTTGATTGTAAAGTCAACTTTGGCATTTTCTAAGAGTCGGTATATCCTAATAGGGGGGGCGCAGATGACATCAATATTGATAGCATATTCGGCTAGTATTTTTTTCGTAACAGTAACGAAGTGGCCCACGCATTTGTTGCTCTGTGCATCTACTCTGGCCATAGGGGGAAATACCAGCGTTCCCAGAGTAACGGTTTGTGTTGCATTGCTTGGCATGCTCAGAACTAAGAATATAAAAATTAGTATTTTCACACTATAAACACCACACCTAATAAATCATCAGGGGTCAGGTTAACAACATGAGGCTTAAAAATCCAAACGTATTGCAAATCTGGATTTTGTTGTTCTCAAACATGGCAGGCATGAGCTTATTGTTATGATGGAATGATTAAGTATGTGTTTTGAGAACTACTAAGCGAACTAAATCTTATCCAATAAATCAAAAAAACAGCTGTTATTGTAATCCCCTTCCCAATGAAAAGAGGGTTTAAAACGTTATGGACTTTACCCATAAGTAAAAACCATAACCATTAAGCCCTTTTTGTCTCAGCCAAATTTAGGCTTTACCTAAAGCCTAAATTTGGCAATAAGCCGGTGAATTAGGTCACAACCGTTATTACTTAGCCTCACTATATGGCTTCATCGCATCAGCAATAAAAGGTATGGCTTCTGCATTTTTGAGATACTGTGGCTCTAGTCTGCGCAGCGAATGTTGTTCGTATCCATATGCATAGGAAAGTATCTCAGCATCGGTATTTTTACCGCCAATAAATGATAAACCAACCGAAATCCCATGGATGCCTCCCATCGGTACTGTTGCATGAGGATAGCCAGCCTGTGCGGCGTGGCCACCAAATCCTGGCCAATTACTAGGCCAAACGTCGCCGTTGATAGGATCTACTCTTGGCACAGTAGGACCTGAAGGAGCAATGAGTACTTGCACCTCAAACTCTTGCAATAATGTGTCAATGCCTTCTTGTCGAGTCGATTTTTGTACTGTTTCAATCGCTGTTTTGTATGCCTCACTGTCAAGCGAGTCCATGGCTTGTGAAGCAACAAAGATATTTTGATCGAATAATGCTAGCTCAATGTCTGAGTGCGCCTCATTAAAAGCGATCAACTCTTCTAAGGTGCGAGGCGTTACCTGTTCGGCTGACGTCGAAGCCAAATACGCATTTAAACCATGTTTAAATTCGTATTTAAGAATATCGTAGCCCATCTTACCAAAATCCTCGGGGGTCATTGGGCGCTGGTCTATATCAACCAGAATAGCCCCTGCAGCCTCAAGATCCATCAAAGCGGTTTTAAAATGCTCTAGTATTGGCTTAGAGTCGCCTTTGGCAAAATTTAATACCCCCACTCGCACACCTTTTAAAGCGTCTTTTTTTAAGCCCGCACTATAGTCCGTATCAGGCGTGGTGGTAGCCATGGCATTCATCATCAAAGCAGCGCCCATCACTGTTTTAGTCATCGGGCCTGCTGTATCCTGAGACTCAGAAATAGGAATAATATACTGCTGCGGTACAAGACCCACGGTAGGTTTAAACCCAACAATACCATTGGCGTTTGACGGGCAAATGATCGAACCGTTAGTTTCAGTGCCTACTGAGGCAGCGGCAAGGGAAGCCGCGGTCGCCGCACCTGAGCCTGAACTAGAGCCACAGGGATTACGGTCTAACATATGTGGGTTTCTGACCTGCCCACCCAACGCACTCCAGCCACTCATCGAACCCTCTGAGCGGAAATTGGCCCATTGACTCAGGTTAGTTTTGCCTAAGATTATCGCGCCCTGAGCACGCAGCCCAGCAACTAAAGGGCTATCTCGTCCAGTTATATTATCTTTGAGTGCAAAAGCTCCAGCAGTAGTCGCGATAAGATCTTTTGTCTCAATATTGTCTTTCAGTAAAACAGGCACTCCATGCAAGGGGCCCATAATTTCGCCAGCTGCACGCATTTGATCAAGCTGCTTGGCAATTGTCAGCGCATCTGGGTTGAGCGCTATAATGGATTGTAATTTTGGCCCCTCTTTGTCAATTTTTTGAATTCGCTCTAGGTATAACGTTACTAAGTCTTGTGAACTTATCTGGTTACTTTCAAGTGCTTCTATAACGTCAGGTAAGGAGCCTGCGAGAATGCCTGTGGCACGAAATTCCGTTTCTGCTAATACCGGTTGTGTTGTTTCAGAATTTTCTGTAGTTGGCGAACAACCAGAAATCGAAATACCTGCCGCTATGGCACAAAGGAGTAAATGCTTCATTAAATATCTTTTAAAGTCTTAGAAGATGCTCGAAATTAATAAAAATAGCTGATTATTGCAAGAAAATATTGTTTACAAATATTGTTGTGGCATGCATCAGTGAAGATATTCTCACGCAGCCGCGGTCATCAATATATTGCGTTTAAAGCGCCTTTATAGCGTGAGCTACATCAGGTATGAGGATATACTTGTCCGAAGTTAAATTAACATTCCATAAAAAACAAAAATTATATACCTGCGTCACCAGAACAATAGGAGTAATGTAAGCAATCTAGGATTTGGATTCTCAATTCAGGTGAATTATTGTGTCAATATTTAAAATTTGTTACCTCTTGTAAGGGATTATCAGTTCATTATATTTTGAGTATCATAAGGTATTAGAGCATGGCCACCAAAAAAAATAAGCAGTCCATCACACCGATAAATAAAGCTGAAACGACTAAAGCTGTTGAGAGTGACATTAAAGAAGTCCATGCCTTCACACCACCAATATTTAGTTTTCCGATTATTGGTATCGGTGCCTCTGCAGGTGGTTTAGCCGCCTTTGAGGCCTTCTTTTCTGCAATGCCCGTTGCCCAAGACATGAATATGGCATTTTTGGTAGTGCAGCACCTCGCACCAGATCACAAAAGCATCCTCACTGACCTGCTACAACGTTATACACGCATGTCGGTATTCGAAGTCGAGGATGGCGTTATTGTTAGACCAAACTGCGTGTATATTATACCGCCTAATCGGGAGATGGCTTTTATTAATGGCTCACTACAATTAATAGAGCCCGTGATACCAAGAGGTCAACGTTTCGCGATTGATTTTCTGTTTCGCTCACTAGCACAGGACCTGCGTGAAAAGGCAATTTGTATCGTATTTTCTGGTACGGGCAGTGATGGCACACTAGGCGTGCGAGAGGTGAATGCTGAAGGCGGTATGAACATGGCGCAAAGTCAGGAGTCTTGCGAATTTGATGGCATGCCAAACAGCGCTATCAATACTGGGCTGGTAAACTATGTGCTGGCGCCAGCGGATATGCCGGCGCAACTCATTAATTATGTTCAGCATATCTATGGCCGACCACGTTTACCTACGATTGCCTCTGAGTTGCAAACCGATAATATTTTGAAAAAATTATTTATTTTGTTGCGTGCCCAAACGGGTCATGATTTTTCTGAATATAAACAGAGCACCATTAATCGACGTATTGAACGGCGTATGGCAACACACCAAATTACAAGACTCGTAGAATATGTCAAATATGTGCAACGGATGCCAAAAGAAATTGATTTACTGTTCCACGACTTATTGATTGGCGTGACCAGTTTTTTTCGAGATCCTGATGCGTTCACCGAACTTGAACAAGTGGTCACCACCACATTGTTTGATAGTAAGCCGAATGGCTCTGAAATCCGGGTTTGGGTGTGCGGCTGTTTTACTGGCGAAGAAGCATATTCTATTGCTATTTTGCTACAAGAGCAGCTAGACCGGTTGCCTGGTAACAGTTTTAAGGTATTAGTGTTTGCCAGTGATATTGATACACTAGCGATTGAACAAGCCCGTCAGGGGGTGTTTCCTGAAAGTATTGCCAAGGATATGACACCCGAGCGCCTAGCACGTTATTTTATTTTTAATACTAAAACTAAAACCTATCGTATTCTCGAACGAATTCGGAAGATGTTAGTCTTTTCTGAGCATAATGTCGTCAGAGATCCACCGTTTTCAAAACTTGATTTTATCAGTTGTCGCAATCTGATGATCTATATGCAACCGAGCCTACAAGAAAAAATAATTTCACAGTTTCACTACGCGTTAAACCCTGGTGGTTTTTTGTTTTTAGGAAGCTCCGAAACCCTCGGAGGGATGAGTTTGTCTTTTACCACAACTAATAACAAAGATAAGTTGTATCAACGAAAAACAGATGGTTATACCACTCATCATAAATCTTCGAGGTTATCTTCTCCACAAACCACTGCACCTCAAAATAACAAGCTAAAAGCGTTAGCATACGATATACCACTGCAAGAACTGGCTGAAAAAACATTATTAAAGCAGCTGGTTCAATCCGGTGTTTTAGTCAACCAAAAGGGCGACATTCTCTATTTACATGGCCGCGCCGGTATGTATCTTGAGCCGGTGACAGGTGGATTAGACTCTTACAATATCCTAAAAATGGCCCGTGATGGCTTACAACCCGAATTGATAGTGGCGCTTCACAAAGCGTCAACTGAAAATGAAGTGGTGCGGCGCTTTGGTGTGCGCGTCAAAACGAATGGACACCTTAGTACGGTTAACCTAAGTGTTAGCCCAGTCACGGCAGGTACTGCTGCAAGTTCGCTATTCATGGTTGTTTTGGAAGAGGCATCGAGCGAGCTTGGCGTCTCGAGCGCCCTTTCTACCAGTACCAAAAGTCTAGGCGTTGATTCACGTATCACGGTACTTGAACAAGCATTACGAGATAAAGATAGTTTTATACAAAGTGCGAGCGAGAAACAGTTAGTAGCCAACGAAGAGCTTAAGTCAGCAAACGAAGAGCTACAAGCAATCAACGAAGAGTTACAATCGTCCAATGAAGAACTCGAAACGTCTAAAGAGGAGTTGCAGTCGGTAAACGAAGAACTGGCCACTACCAATGCCGAATTACAAGCTAAAGCATTGGAGTCGGCTCACCTCAATAACGATATGAACAATTTGGTTGTTGGAACCGGTATTGCCACAATATTTGTGGATTTAAAGCTGAATGTACTGCGTTTCACACCTGGCCTGACTAATATCATCAGCCTGATTGATGCGGATATTGGCCGCCCCTTGATGCACTTTACCTCAACCCTGAGTGAATATAATCAACTCGAGCAAGACCTTCAGTCTATGTTGCTTAGCCTCATACCCCGAGAAGTTGAAGTGCAAACCAAAGATGGCAATTATTTCATGCTACGCATGTTGCCCTACCGCACCACTGACAATCGAATTGAGGGTGCAGTAATCAACTTTATCAATATCACTGAACACAAGCAGGCAGAGCTATCACTCAAAAAAGCCAACGACTATTTGCGCCTAGCGACGGTGGTGCGCGATGCCAACGATGCCATTCTATTGCAGGACCTCAATGGCAACATCATGGCTTGGAATAATGCCGCACAAAGAATGTATGGCTGGAGTGAATCAAAGGCCTTAATGCTGAATATTGCTAAACTGGTCCCCGAACACTTACAAACCATAGAATTAAGCCGTATCAAGCAATTGAGCCAAAAAGAAATTCTAGAGACGTATCAGACCAAACGCCTCACTAAAAGCGGGTCGGTTATCAGCGTGTGGCTAACTGCCACGGGTCTGATAAATAAAGCTGGGGAGGTATACGCCATTGCCACCACCGAGCGACATAACAAACAACCAATACGGACGCATAAAGCATGAGTAAAAGATTAACTCAAAGTGAACAGGGATTGCGACAACGCGCTGAACGCTTACTTGATAGCACACCGGATGCAGATTCAATTACAAACTCGCCATCAGAAACCGCACAACTTCTGCACGAACTGCTGGTGCATCAAATTGAGTTAGAAATGCAAAACGAAGAGCTGCGCGGTGCGCAGCAGCTACTTGATGCTTCGCAGGCCCGCTACTTTGACTTATATGATTTAGCACCAATAGGTTACGTAACCCTTAATAAACAACGAATAATAAAAGAATGCAACCTGTTCGCTGCCACTATGATGGGTCTGAGTCGTGATACGTTATGTAAAACACCTATCAGTAAAATACTTTTAAAAGAAGACCAGATTATTTTCTATGAGAAGCTCAAAATATGTCTAGAATCGGATGTACCGCAACATTTCGAGTTGCGTTTGTTGCGAGATGATAGAACTGTTTTTTGGGGGTTATTGCATATGGTTGCCATGAAAGACCGCGAATACTGGCTGACCATAACAGATATATCTGGCAACAAAAAAATAGAAGCTGAATTACAACAAAGTGATAACAAGTTCAGAAGTGTTTTTGAGCAAGCAGCAATGGGTGTGGCCCGATTAGGTCTGAATGGGAAATGGTTGGAGGTTAACCAAAAACTTTGCGATATTGTGGGGTATTCGCAACATACACTCCTCACTAAATATTTTCAAGACTTAACACATCCAGAAGACTTACCTATGGATCAAGCGGCGATGAATCAGCTTGTTAACAATGAGATCAGCACTTACACCAGAGAAAAACGCTGTTATCACGAAACCAGTGATGTCGTTTGGGTCAAAGTAACAATGAGCCTTGTAAGAGACATCCATCATGAGCCTGAATATTTTATTTCGATTATTGAAGACATCACACATCAAAAAAACGAAACCATCAAACAACTCAGTCTTACTGAACAATTACATCAAGCCCAAAAAACAGAGGCCATTGGCAATCTAGCAGGGGGGATTTCCCACGATTTCAATAATATGCTGGGGGTTATTCTTGGGCAGGCTGAATTGCTAACAAACAAGCTAGAGCCCAATGATCCTCTGATGAAACATATACAGGCCATTACTAAAGCCGCCGAACATTCAGCCAAACTCACACGACAACTGCTGACCTTTGCCCGAAAACAAACCATTGAACCCAAAGTACTGGATCTGAATAAATCGGTCTCCACTATGATGGACATGCTAAAACGACTTATTGGCGAGAGCATTCAGGTGTCATGGGAACCATCACAGAACCTGTGGCCGGTCAAAGTCGACCCGACTCAAATTGATCAGGTGCTTGCTAATTTATGTATTAATGCCCGAGATGCGATTTCTGGCAACGGACATATCTCAATTACTGCGAAAAACTGCAGCATAGAGGATGATTTTGCCGCCACACAGGATGACGAAATTCCACCAGGGGACTATGTAAAACTCTCCATAAGTGACGATGGCTGTGGCATGAATGATGCTACAAAAAGCCATATCTTTGAGCCGTTTTATACAACCAAGGCCCCTGGGTCGGGTACTGGTTTAGGGCTATCTTTTACGTTAGGCGCGGTCAAGATGAATGCTGGGTTTATCAACGTTTTTAGTGAGCCAGGACAAGGCACTACGTTTAATATCTATTTTCATAAAGTAGAGGCCGTAGAGGGTACCAAACAGAAAATCACTGAAGATTTATGTAGTCAAGGCACGGAAACAATACTCCTAGTTGAAGATGAAGAGATGCTACTCGAAATCGAAACCGCTATGCTGGAAAATAGCGGCTACAATGTGTTATCCGCATCGGGCGGTGACGTTGCTGAAGGACTATTCCGTGAACATATATCTGAAATTGATATATTGATGACCGACGTCATCATGCCCCAAATTAATGGCATGGATCTCGCTGTTAGATTACAAACTCTTAAGCCTAATTTGAAAGTGATTTTTATGTCTGGTTACCCAAAGGATGTACTTGGAAACCAAGCTAATCTAGAAAAAGGCGCTAATTTTTTGCAGAAACCTTTTTCGATGCAAGCACTGGCAAATAAAGTGAGAGCAGTATTGGATGCGGATGAAGGTTAAGATGAAGATAATCACCCTTATTGATGGTAATAGTTTAGCTTATAAGGATGCATTTATCTGTTTGGTGCAACACTGTAACTGAGTATCGATTTAATCTTTATTGGCTGACTTTATCTACGACCTGCTTTTTATAAACTACTCTTGATTAAATGCTCTTAAAATAACCTCTAAAAGATCAAAACAATGTTTAGACCTTTTAGAGGTGTAAAACGTAAAAGTCCGGCCAACATCGCATTTCAATGCTTGACGTAATAAACCACCTTGGTCTAGTTAACATTTGAGGCGATGTTCAAGGGCTTATTATTTTTACTTTTCATAACGTCTATTACAGCCTGTATACCTTGTTGTCGGATCATCGATTCAAATTCACTGCGTTTACTCGACAACAAACTAATCCCTTCAGCTACCAAATCATAGGTTTTCCATTCTTGTGTTTTATTACTTTTACGCAACTTAAAGCTAATGTTGATATCAGGACGACCCGCTTGTCTAATGATTGACTTAATGCTCATACTCGTTTGATTTTCGGTATCTTTAACAGGTTCAAACAAAAGTTCTTGTCCCCCATAACTCGCTAAAGCAACCGCAAAGTTAGACACTAGGTATTGCTTAAACTCGCTCACATATTCTGGGATTTTGTCTTTAGGAACGGATCTAAATTGGCTTCCCAGCACCTTGAATGCAGCAAATCTATGATCAACATGTGGCATCAATTCTTGCTCAATAATCTCCCGAAGGTGATTAGGGTTAGATTGAATACTTTGTTGGTCTAATTCAATTCGCTGAAAGGTAGCGTTAGTCACTTGTTGTAACAAGACTTGAGGATTAAGTAATTCTGCATGGCTCGAACTGGTTAGCACGGATGCCAATAGAAGCATCCCAGATTGACTGAGAATTATTATCGTTTTTAAAAATGTAGTATTCATGAGTGTTGGTGCCTTAGGTGCTATAGGATGATTAACATCCAAAAATTCAATGAAAAATTAGGTTGTTGTGTATAAATGAACCCGCTGTGCGAGTAATAATGCCGAGTACTCGCCTATTCAATAAAAAGGTTAAAACTCGCGTGCATAGGTCAGACTCAGAAAATCTAAAACGGGGTTATCATCATTTAAACCACCGTTTGAATGATGCATGTAACGCACCGCTAAAGACTTGGCAGTGAAACAAAAGATATAGCCAGTAATAAGACCAGCCAATGCATAATAATATTCTCCAAAATTTATAATATTTTCCAAAGGATGTAATTTATATGACTTCGTTTCATTAGAGCAATTAAAGACGCTTACAGGAAACACGAATACTGAGCAACGTTTTGTTTGTGCTCATTAGGGTTGTTCTTCAACTTACTTATTTGATGGCGAGGAGTATGGCCGCCAAATTAATATAAATATAACTATATATTTGTATGTGACACATTTTATTTTGTGATGTATTGTTGCATCATAATTATTTGAACGAAAACGTTATGCGACCACAAGAACTAAACCTTTTAATGGTATTTGATGCCATCATGACTGAGCGGTCCATTACCCGTGCAGCTCAAAGACTATCCATGACACAGCCTGCGGTATCTAACGCTGTCAGTAGAATGCGAGTCGCATGGAAAGATGAGTTATTTGTCAAGGATGGCCGTAAAATCCAACCTACATTGCATGCCCAAAATTTGTGGAACCAAGTCCGCGATCCGCTTATTTCACTCACAGAAGCGGTGGATCCCAAAAGTTTTGATCCCGCGACTGCCAAACGCACATTTCGAATTGCGGTGACAGATACAGTCGTCGATATGGCTTGGGCTGAATTACGTTGCGCTATCGAGAAGGAAGCGCCCGGCGTCAATATCCATGCGATCCCCTATACAATCGTCAATTCAGATCAGGTTTTGGAAGATGCAGAGGTTGATATGGTGATTGGC
>JAWUXT010000011.1:0-41995 GCA_034111205.1 Paraglaciecola sp.
CAGTTAGGTAAAACAAAATTAGCAATTAAATACGCAGAACTTGTGTTGAAACACTGGCCAACATCGGGGCAAACATGGCTAATCTTAGCTTCATCGCACAAAATACTAACCGATTCTCCTTTACTTAAACGGATGTTAAATGTCGAAGATTCAGTAGCGGGTACCCCAAATCAAGCCTCAAAATCTTCTTTTTATGCTGCTTTATCTAAAGCACATTTTGACATTAAGGATTTTTATCAAGCATTTAAATATGCTTCACAGTCCAACGCATACCTTGCTGAAATTCAAACTTATTCTGTTGCAGAAGATCGTCAAAATGTTAGCTATATTGAGTCTCAGCATGCCAGTTTTGTAGAAGCTCCGCAGTCTGATAGAAAAGTTGATGCAGATAATCCTATATTTATAGTGGGCTTACCTAGAAGTGGAACAAGCCTACTGGAACAGATGTTATGCAGTCACTCACAAATCATTGATGGAGGAGAGTTTAATGGCATGGAGCGCGCTTCAAGGTGTCTAACAAAGGGGCTGCCTATTGGTAGTAGAGCTGAACAATTAGACGCTAACGTAATTGAAAAACATGCTGTAGAAATTCGTCGCTCGTATTTACGGTATGCTCATGAAAAATATGGAGTTCATGGAGTAGTGGTTGACAAGAGTATGACTAATAACCGCTATTTATGGCTAATCAAAAAGATATTCCCGAATTCACCTATTATTTTTATTAAAAGAAACATTTTAGACACAGTCTGGTCTTGTTATAAAACACATTTTAGCAGCGGATTTACATGGTCTGTAAGTTTAGAAAACACAGCCGCGTTTTTTTCAATAGAAGAGGACTTAAATCGACTTTGGCGACAAAAATTTCAATCATCAATTCTTGCGATTAATTATCAAGATCTAGTAGAGCACCCGGAAACGTCATTAAAGGAGTTGTGTCATTTCTGTGGATTAGAATACGAAAGTTCTATGTTAAAGTTTCACGAGAGCAAACGAGCTGTATTCACCGCCAGTGTTGCGCAAGTTAGAAAAAGTGTGCATCAAAATGCATTGGGATACGGTAAGAAAATTGAATCTCAACTTCAACCTTTTGTAGAGAATTACAAATACTCTATTAACGAGGGAGGTTAACATAATCAGTAGCTTCATGATTGTATGATGTCTAAATAAGTACTTTTGTTTAGTTGCTGTTCTTGACCACATATTAAATATTACCAAAGTCCCGCAAACAATAGTCTAGGCTAGTTGATATCTAAGGCTTGGCAATAAAGAAATCACTCTTTAAAATATTGCAACTATTTAATTTAAATAAATGTGAGCGATATGCCCAAGTACTTCCTTGACAATTTGGTAACATCCTGTGAATATTCTATTGTCTTAGTGTTTATTAGTATAAATTCTAAGCCCCTTAAATAACAGAGCTTAATAGCCCCTTGTCAACAAAATATATGGTTTGACGAGGATTTAAAACAAAAAAATTGGTTGGGAATTATGTCCAAAATGAGCCAGAGAAACCTTATTGCTTCTGCAGTCGTTGGTGCGTTAGCACTCGGCAGTAGCTCCGTTGTCTCTGCAGATCCGTTAAACGAGCTTCATAAAGAAGAAGCTAAAATTCACGCGGCTGCAGCGAAATCCCAAAAGAAAATAAATAACCTGTACGAACAGTCACAGGAATTGTTTATTGAGTATCGCGGAGTAGTTGACGAAACAGAAAATCTGAAAGTCTACAATGACTACGTATCTACATTGGTTGCAGATCAACAGCGTAGTATCGATTCATTACAAACACAGATTGATGGTATTGATGGCGTTAAACGTGGCGTAGTTCCGCTAATGTTTAGAATGATTGATAGCCTTGAGAAATTCATTGATCTTGATATTCCAATTAATCTTAATGAGCGTAAAGAGCGTGTAGAACGTTTACGCGATATTATGGCTAATTCAAATGTTACAACTTCTGAACAGTTCCGTCAGGTCATCGAAGCATATCAAATCGAAAATGCATACGGTGGGACAATTGATGCCTATCAAGGTAAGTTGGATTATCAAGGAACTGAAATTACGGTAGAGTTTTTCAATTTAGGTAGAACAGCACTCTTAGCTTTGTCACTTGATCAAAAGAGTGCTTGGGTCTGGGACAATGATGCTAGAGCTTGGGAAGAGCTGGGTGCTGAATTTATTAATCCAGTTGTAATAGCTGTTCGTATGGCGAACAAACTATTGCCAGCTGACCTTCTTAAACTACCAATCAAAGCTGCGGAGTAATATTGATGAAAACTGTATTTAAATCCATATTAGCGGCTGTGTCGATTACATTACTGGCCTCTTCAGCACAAGCCGCAACTTCGTTAGAAGAGCTTCTTGATGAAGTTAAAAAAAGCCGTGTATCCGAAGCTCGTATTAACAAAGACCGCGAAGCAGAGTTTCAATCAGCTCGTGCGGACAAACAAGCTTTAGTAAGAAAGGCTCAAGCCGATCTTAAATCTGAAACGTCTCGTGGCGACAGGTTGCAAAAAGCATTTGCCGATAACGAAGTAAGATTAGCCGAGAAAGTAGTTGAGTTGACAACTGCTACAGGTACTTTAGGTGAAATGTTCGGCGTAGTCCGTCAAGCATCTGCCCAAGCTTATGGCCAAATCTCTACTTCAATTGTAAGTGCTGAATTCCCAGGACGTGGTGCGTTTTTAAAGCGTATGTCTGAAGAAGCTAAAGGTCTTCCTAACATTAAAGAGTTAGAAGATCTTTGGTTTGCACTACAAACTGAAATGACTGAGTCAGGACAAGTTTCACGCTTTACAACTGATGTCGTAAATCTAGACGGTGGCTCTCAGCAACAAGAAGTAGTTCGTGTTGGTACATTTAACTTAATTGGTGAGCAAGGTTATTTAGTTTACGATGACCAAAATGAAATGGTTCAACCTCTTGGTCGTCAACCTGATGGATATCTAGTTAGTTCTGCTAATGCATTACAAGCAGCGACTTCAGGTCTTGTTCCATTTTATGCGGATCCTTCAAAAGGCGGTATTCTTAGCTTGTTGAAAGAAAAAGCAACAATGATGGAACGTTATCATGCTGGTGGTACTGTTGGTTATACCATTACAGTAATGTTAATCATTGGTCTAATAATAGGCTTGTATAAAGTGGTTACACTCACATTAGTAGGTGCGAAAATGAAAACGCAACTAAAAAATGTGTCTAACCCTTCTAGTAGCAATCCACTTGGTCGTATTTTGCAAGTTTACACAGCGAACAAATCTGCTGATACTGAAAGCTTAGAGTTAAAGTTAGACGAAGCCATTTTGAAAGAGCTACCGAGAATTGAAAGCGGTATCAATATCATTAAGATTTTTGCTGCTATTGCTCCTCTATTAGGTCTGTTAGGTACCGTTATCGGTATGATTGCCACTTTCCAACAAATTACATTGTTCGGAACTGGTGACCCTAAATTGATGGCCGGTAGTATCTCAATGGCATTGGTAACAACTGCTCTAGGTATTATTGCTGCTTTACCATTATTATTGACTCACAGTATTGTTGCTGGGCGCAGTAAATCTATTGTGCATATCCTTGACGAGCAGACTGCGGGCATAATCGCTACGCATGCCGAGACGGAGAAAGCTTAAGATGTTATACCTGATAGAACTATGGGAGTCTGTCAGGGATTTTATTGCTGCTGGCGGTGACGTACTTTATGTTGTCGCAGTAGCGCTCTTTCTTATGTGGGCATTTATGATAGAGCGCTTTTGGTATTTAGCTTCAGTTTATCCAAAGTTGAGAGATGAAATTATTTCCAACTGGGATGCTCGAGAAGACACTACCTCATGGTATGCGCATAGAATCCGTGACACATGGATTTCACAAGCTTCAGAAGGCCTTGGTACGAGAATGTTATTAATTAAAACTCTTGTTGCTATGTGCCCTCTTATTGGTCTGTTGGGAACAGTTACCGGAATGATCGGTGTGTTCGAGACCATGGCTGCTCAGGGTACAAGCAACCCTCGTCTAATGGCTGCAGGGATTTCTATGGCTACTATTCCAACTATGGCTGGAATGGTTGCTGCTTTATCTGGTGTTTTCTTTAGCTCTCGTCTTGAAGCTAAAGTGAAAATTGCTAGAGAAAAGTTAGTAGATGCCTTGCCCCATCATTAAAGAGAGGATCTTATGGGTCGTAAAGTTCGAGTAGAAGAAGATGCAACAATAGATATGACACCTATGCTGGACATAGTTTTCATAATGTTGATCTTCTTTATTGTGACGACTGTTTTTGTGAAAGAAGCAGGTGTTGAGGTTAATAAACCTAATGGCGAATTAGCTGTCATGCCAAAAAATGCAAACATTTTCATCGCGGTTACCGAAGATGGAAAGGTCTGGATTGATAAACGTGAAGTTGAAGTGGACCTTGTCCGTTCAAATTTAGAACGTTTAATGGCAGAACAGCCGTCTGATGTAATCATTATTCAAGCTGACAAAGAAGCTGAACATGGGCTTGTTGTTGAAGTCATGGATCAAATTAAAATGGCTGGTATTGATCGTATCTCAATTGCAACGGCAGGTAGTTAATATGGGTCGATTAATAGTTTCTATATTTATAGGAGGGGTAATAGCCTTCCTTCTTTTTGTTGTGATGGCAGAGTTAATTTCTAATACGGGAAGACCACCTGAAAAAAGTGGTGAAACGATTATTATTGATATTGTTATGGCAACGCCAGATGATTCTACACAACTAAGAAAACGTGTGCCGCCACCGCCGCCACCGCCGCCCAAACAGCCTCCCAAAATAGAGCCTGTTGAACCTGATGTAGCGAAAGTCGATACAGATGGATTGAGCTTTAGTATGCCCAGTGTTGACGTTGGAGGTGCTTCAGTCAATATCGGTAGTGTAGGTGCAATGCGTGATGGAGATGCGACTCCAATCGTAAGAATTGAACCAAAGTATCCGGTTCAAGCGGCACGTGATGGTAAAGAGGGGTGGGTTAAATTATCTTTTACTATCAACGAAGTAGGTGGAGTTGAAGACGTCACAGTGCTTGATGCGGACCCAAAACGTGTTTTTGACCGTGAAGCAAGACGTGCTTTGGGTAAATGGAAGTACAAGCCTAAGATTGAAGATGGTAAACCGATGAAGCAATTCGGCCTAACAGTGCAACTAGACTTTAAGTTGGATCAATCATAATGAATAAACATCTAAAACATTTATATGTGGTTTCAGTGATTTCTGTTGCCGCTGTCATACCCACGAGTGTTTATGCTCAGGTAGCTGCTCCCATTGCATGTGCTGATTATAAACGGGGTCCAACTAATATTCCTGGTCAAAAAGTAGGTAAAAAGGTTGGGAAAGCCTTAGAAGCCTATAACAATGATTTAATCGATGAAGCGTTAGAGATTCTGTATGAAATCGATACTTCTAATACTTTTGACAGGGCTTTTACTGACAGATTTATTGGTAATTTACTGGCTACTCAAACGGGTAAAGCAAAAAAATCCATTGAGTATTTGCAAAGAGCCGTTGCCCCTGGCAAATTAAACGATTCCGAGCAGGTTGGTACCATAAAGCTGATAGCTGATCTAAGCCTTCAGGAAGAGCAATATGATAGTGCGATTAAGTACTATCAACAATGGATGAAGGTTACTTGTAAAGAAGACTTTGATGTCTATTTTAGAATAGCCAACGCTTATTATCAGACCCAGAAATATGCTGAAATCATTATGCCTATCAATAGGGCCATCGCCTTAGCTGATAAGCCTAATAAAACTGCCTATGCGCTTAAAATGACCTCTTTTTACAACCGTAAGATGTACAAAGAAACCATTGAAGTGCAGGAAGAAACTGTAAGGATATTTCCAGACGATAAGGCACAGTGGACGCAACTTGGGTTCTTCTACATGCTTGTTGAAGATCACAAAAAAGCATTGTCTACGTTTGAAATAGCTTATAATCAAGGTTTTTTAACCAAACCCGCTGAAATTAAAGCTCTTAGCCAGTTGTACTCTATGAATGATATACCCATAAAAGCGGCTCAAATATTAGAGAAGTATATTAAGTCTGGGTTAGTCAAGAAAGACGAAAGAATGCTCACTAGTGTTGCATCATCGTATCAACAAGCTAAAGAGTTTAAAGAAGCTGCTGACTTTTATGGGCAGTCTGCTTTGTTAGGTTCTGATCCTGATTTATATCAAAAACAAGGTATGGTTTACTATGCTATAGAGAGATATAGCGATGCTATTGTTGCGCTACAAAAGGCATTAGATGGCGGCTCGGATAAAGTTGGAGCCATTCATTTAGCTATGATGCAAGTAAATTTTTATAAAGGTGACTTTAGGTCTGCTTACAAACATGTGAAGGAAGCAAAAAAGGATAGGTCTACCGCTCGAAATGCGAGGAGCTGGGAACCTTATATAAAGGAAAAGGCTAAAAACCGAAATATAAAACTTTAACTCAAGAAGCTCCCCTAGGGAGCTTTTTTTATAACACTATTTTATTACTTTAATAAAATGTTATTTAAAACCTACTATAAAATTTAATTTTAAGTCAATGTCTGAATAACCAATGCAATATTTCATATCAGTTTTTATTAGTGCTTTTCTGATTTTTCAAATTCAACCCATTATTTCAAAAATCATATTACCTTGGTTCGGCGGCGGTGCGAGTGTTTGGACCACTTGTATGTTGTTCTTTCAATTCTTTTTATTAATAGGTTATTTATATGCCTATATTCTGACGAAAATATTGAAAGTGAAGCATCAGATTGTTGTACATTTGGTTTTCTTATTATGTAGTTTATTTTTGTTACCTTATAATATTTCTGATATTCAAAATACACTTTCAAGTGGACCACCAACCTGGGCCGTATTGAAAGTATTGTTTTTGGGTTTAGGATTTCCTTATTTAATATTATCAGCCAACACACCATTATTGCAGCATTGGTTCACCAGAGAAACGAATGGCGCGAATCCTTATAGGTTGTATGCCATTTCAAATATAGGCTCATTTTTGGCTCTAGTGAGCTACCCAATATTAATTGAACCTTTCATGACACTCGACTGGCAAGTTAAGTTGTGGTCCAGTATTTATTACCTATTTGTGCTGTTAGTTGCTTGGATATTTCTTAAAGTTGTTAAGCAAAATAATAAAGATAGCCATTTTATCCCCGAACATATTATTAATCCTAAAGTCGGTTCTTTCAGACTTACATTATGGTTTATGTTGTCTGCATTAGGGGTGGTCTTGTTGGTGTCAACCACTAACGCATTGACCCAAAATGTACCACCTGTGCCCTTTCTGTGGCTCGCACCTTTAGCCATATATTTACTAACTTATGTGGTTACATTCAGTAATCTTGGCTTCTACGTAAGATACTTATGGCTACCTTTCTTTATGCTTCTGTCATTTGTGGCCTTGCTAATTTATTTTATTGGTGGGCAATTTGACATCATTACTCAGTTATTGATTTATCTGCTGATTTTATTGTGTGGCTGTATGATTTGTCATGGTGAATTGAATTCTCTTAAACCCATACAGGGCAACACAACTTTGTTTTATTTGGTTTTATCTGGCGGTGGGGTGTTTGGTAGTTTCTTGGTGTCTTTTGTTGCTAAGAGTGTATTCGACGAGTTCTTAGAATTTCCATTGGCGATTTTTAGCGTACTAGTCTTAGCGACTGCTTCTTTGTTGTGGAATAAACAAGATTTTCTTGCTGACGCTAAACCCATTCTGGCTGGTGTTGTTAACCATCGCCATCTTTCAACTTTAGCCGCAGGTACTGCCGTTGTTGCGCTGGTCTGGCTATTAGCTTTCAGCAAACTAAATAACCAATACCAGCAGTACGACATTGCAAAAGCTCGAAATTTTTACGGAATACTAACAGTTAAAGATATAGCTGAAGGCAACGTTAACGAGAGAAGGTTAATTGATGGTACTACTTCACACGGTAGTCAATCTTTGCCTTTGTCTAAATCAGCTGTGCCGCTGAGTTATTATCGTCCTGGTACAGGTGTTCAGCTGGTTATAGAGGAGCTGTCTAGCGACAGTAAATTACAAGTTGGTATCATTGGTTTAGGAGTGGGGGCGTTAGCAGCTTACGGTCAATCTGGGGACCATTATACGTTTTATGAGCTCAACCCACTAGTTTCAGACTTTGCTAATGAATATTTTAGTTACTTGGAGAATTCTAATGCTGCAGTTGATGTCAAATTAGGTGATGCTCGGGTTACTTTGCAACATGAATTAGATTTAGGCCTAAATAATGGATTTGACTTGCTGATTATTGATGCCTTTTCTGGGGATTTAATTCCTACGCACTTAATGACCCATGAAGCGTTTTTATTGTATCAGCAACATACCAAGACCCAAGGTGTTATGGTTTTGCATATTTCTAATCGGCATTTATCACTTTTGCCTGTCATCATACAGCACAGCAATACCTTAGATATGCAGGTTATGTTGTTTGAAACCCCGGGTAATGGAAACGAACATGATGCCCAGTGGGTTGTGTTAACAAGTAATAGTCTAATAACCCAATCACCGAATTTAATGTATAGGCAATCCGCGATATCAAAGGAGCAATATAAAAAGGTATTGTGGACGGATGATTACTCAAGTTTGTTGCCTATTTTAAAGGCCCTAAATTAGAATTTTATTCTGGATCGAATAAAATTTTCCGAAAGCTAGTTTTTAAGGCGTGTTCGATTTGTTTTTTGCCACTAAAGTTAAATTTTGTACAAATTTTCTGATCCGACAGATTTTGTAATAGTGCCGCCACCAATAATGTTTGCTCTGGTGTTTCTAATTTTGAGAAACAACTAGGATTAATGATTAAGTATTTTTTTAGTAGACGTTTGCAAGTAAAGTAAGCCCGTTTACCAATGGCAAATTGTTCAAGAAGTTGTATGTTTTCAAATACACCTAGATTTCCAGTTGGCTCAAATACTAGTATTTGGATAAGTAAACTTTCAGACATGAATTGAAATTTTTTGTCTATCTGATAAAGGAACTCCTGATAAAACGCTTCATGAATAGTGTCAGATGTTTCCACTGCCTCACGTGTTAAAGGTTTAATACAAATAGCGCTGTGCTCACCACTTGATACTTCCGGCTTTGCGCTGAGTTTAGCTAGGGTAAATTCACTGTTGTACCAAAACTTGATGATGTCAGTATTGCAACCAAAAGATGTGGTTAAGAACTTAATATGTTGCTGATTTGCTTGCTGTTCTACGTATTGAATTAACTGTTTTCCAAATCCTTTGCGTTGCTGTTCAGGGTCTATAGCAATTCTGCTAATACGCCATTGTTGAGCTAAAAGGAAAGGGGGGCTGTTATAGGATGATGTTAGATTTTGCGCAACTAAATGACCTTTTACACGTCTGCTACAATCAGCAATAGTGTTTGCAAGTTCACTAAAACAGTCGCCTCCCTCTTTGACTATTTGGGCCACACCAAGCACAGCTTTACCTCGTGTCAATATAAAAAACTCAATTTCAGGTGCGTCCAAGAAACGTTGCAAATCATCTTGACTGGTTTGGTAGTGGGCGTTTATTAATAACCTAAACAAATCTGCAAGTAATTCTTTATCGTGAAGTAATTGCACTTTTGAGACGTGTCGGCATTTAATCTGCTGGTTTATGGACTCAATGTTTTCAATATCTGATTGCACCTCCTGAAAAAAGGTATCAAACCAGAATCGTTCTAAAGTGTCGTGTTTATACCAGCGGATTGGTTGTAGCATATTGAATCTTTTGAAATTTGGCTTTAACTGCGAAAGTTGCTTTATAAAGCGCATTTCAAAGCCACGACCGCTGCCTTCATATCCATGAACTGTTGAACTAAAAACAACTCTTGGAAACTTTTCCGCGAGTTTATTAAGTATATGTACCGGAATTGCAGAGGCTTCATCTACTAATAATAAATCGGGTAAACTTTCATCAGTTAACAATACATCTAGCGGTTTAAAGGTTAATGAACTTGACTGATATTCGACACCATTTTTAGTGATTAAAGCATTAGATAACATACGTTTGTTGTGAACAAATACCTGTTCGACATTATGAATTTGCGGAGCAGTCAAATATAGGGTTTTAGCCGACGTTTGCATTAATTTTGCGGCGGCGATACCTAAAGCTGAAGATTTACCTCGGCCTCTATCTGCGGTCAATATTAAAGGTCTATTAGTATGCCCTTCAGCTACTTTACAAATACTTTTTACAGCCGTATCTTGCTCGCAATAACGCTCTATTTCTAAATTATCATCTACAAAAACTACCTCACCAGAAAATTTATCAGCAGATAATATAGCGACGCCACTATTTTCTCTAAAGCAAGATATCAGGTGTTTAATAAATAAACTTTGGGGACTTTTTTGTTGATAGCCATAAGAAATACGATTGTTTTGTTCGGGATCTGCATAGTATGGCCATTCAGATAATTCTGGACACAGAATAACCATCAAACCATGAGCTTTGACTGTGCCACTTAATGCCATAGCTGCGTTGGCTCTAAATCCACTAAAACAGTTTAATACAAGCCATTCATATTCGTGACCTAATTTATTGCGGTAGTCTTTTACAGTTATATTTTCATATTCATTTTCATATTCATATTCAGCTTCAGTGTCACCGACCCATAAAATGCTGTGTATATCGTTATCTTTTAATAAAGTAACAGCAGCGTTTCTGGTCCACTCTTCATGGCCTGTTATGACTAACAATTGCCTATGACATAAGTTTGACCGACGTTGCTCAAACCAATGGCATAGCTGCTTGGGTAAATTCACAAAGATTCTTATTTTAGATGTTTGAATATTGCTTGGTAGTGTAAGCAAACTTATTCAAGAATACGAATGTGGTTTTGCATAGCCAAAGTATTTACTTAGCTACAAATCAAGTGATAATCTCATTTGCTTGATATGAACTAATTGTTTACTGAAGCTATATCAATTCATTGTTTTTATTAAGAGGTATAGAGTTTGATGCTTAGATTCGTTTTACTTATAGGTATAAACCTATTAGTGGCCGGTGGTTCATCCGCTACTAGTCATCCTCATTATGTTGTTTTAGAAGAGAACAATTTATCAGATGAGTTGAAAGAAACTTCCGGTCTATACTGTCCACAAATAGGTTCAGCTTTCACGGTTAATGACTCTGGTAATAAACCTATTATTTTCAATATTGACTCTTCTGGGAAGATTATTGATAAAAAGCTGATTTCTGCTAAGAATACAGACTGGGAGGCAATAACGGGAGATAGCCAATATTTTTATATCGGTGATGTAGGTAACAATAAAGGTAAGCGAAAGTTTGTGCAGATCCATATAGTACCTAAAAAAGTAACGCCTAAAATAATACCTAAAATAATACCTAAAAAAGACAGCGAAAGTACAACCAATGACACATCATTAAATTTATTTTATATCAATAATTCGATTAATAATAACGAGTATCTAAATCATGATTACGACGCTGAAACGTTAATCAATTTAGATGACAGCTTGTTTTTATTTTCCAAGAGCTGGAATAGCGGCACGTTATTTATCTACCAACTCAATAAAATAGAGGCAACACAGTATGTTGACCCTGTAAGTGAAATAATGGGATTACCAGGTGTCATTACAGGTGGGGATTTTGATAGAAAAAATAATCAATTTATTTTGGTTGGTTATACGTTAAATGGGATCGGAGGTTTTTCCCCCTTCATGGCTATTCTTAATAGAGATTTCAGCTTACATAAAACATTCGCACTTTCAGGTTATGGACAAGTTGAGGGGGTGTGCGCGGCTCCAAATGGTGAAGTATGGTTTACTCAAGAAGGTTCCTTTTTCTCAGATCATAAAATAGTAAAACTCAAATTAACGAAATAAATACTATTTTGCCGTTACAAATGACTATTCATCTATTGCGAAGCTTTATGTGCCTGTTACACTGCTCACGCAAAATACGGAGTATCCATCAAACCTGTATTTAGCAACCAAGGGGAGCCTTTTGGCTGAGATTTGAGAAACACTCATAACCCTTATACCTGATCCGGATAATGCCGGCGTAGGAATGGTCATAGATTGTCCCCCATTTACCTGCCGTACTACCGGATCTTTTCAACCTATAATGAAGAGATCCCTTAAATGAAGTTTAGCAAAAAGCCATTGGCTAGCTTAATCAGCCTATGTTTAATCAATTCTTATGTATCTGCGCAAAATACTGATGAACAACCCTCTACACCCAATGAATTAGAACGTATTATTGTTCGAGGTGCGTTATCTGCAACCCCTTTATCTGAAATGGCTACCAGCATTTCTGTTCTTGATGAGCAAGCAATACAACAGCGCCAAGCGCAACATCTCGAAGATATTTTAAATCGCGCTGCTAACGTGAATTTTGCCAGCGGCGCTAGCCGTGGACGCTTTGTACAAATTCGCGGTATTGGTGAACGTAGCCAGTTTACTGATCCAATCAACCCTTCTGTCGGGTATCTGGTTGATGGTATCAATTATTCTGGTTTGCTCGCTGGAGCGAGTACTTTTGATATCGAACAAGTCGAAATATTCAAAGGTCCAAATAGTGCGCGCTTTGGTGCTGATGGCCTTGCTGGTATGATCAATGTGTTAAGCAAAGATGCATCAGAGCAAACCAGTATTGACGCCCAGTTTGGCCTGGCAAATTACGGCAGTTGGCAAATGGGAGCTGCAGTAGGTGGAGGATTAAGCGACACCGTTGATTATCGTTTGTCTGTTCATCAAAACACCAGTGATGGATTTGTAGAAAATACTTGGCTAGGCAGAGATGATACCAACGGTATAGATGAGTTAACTGCGCGTGCTAAACTGAATTGGCTGGCGACCGACAACCTATCCGTTAAAACAGTCATTCACTTGATAGATGTAGATAATGGTTATGACGCTTTTTCACTCAACAGAGACAGAACCACATTATCTGATGAGCCTGGCTTTGATACGCAGGAAAGTGAAGCTATGGGCGTTAACATTGATTATCAAGGTTTATATTGGGCTAATGTGCAGCTTCAAAGCAGTTTTATGCAAGCCGATCTAGCTTATGGTTTCGATGAGGATTGGAGTTATGTGGGCATCGCTCCATATGATCCTGTTAACGACCCTGAAGGATATTTTGCCGAGTACTCGTCTACCGATCATTACTTCCGTCAGCGAGAAGACAGTACAATTGAAGCAAAACTAAGCAGCAAAAATGACCAAGAAAACACTTGGGTCGTCGGATTTTATTTCGCAGATAAAACAGAAGACTTAACCCGAGAATATACTTGGTTAGCCGCACCGTTTGAAAGCCAAGTAGATCGTGTAGACAGCGCATTGTTTGGTCAATATAAATATGTGTTGTCAGATGAACAGTGGATTACTACAAGCTTACGTTTAGCCTCGCAAACACTGGATTATAATGATTCAAATGCTATCAATGAAGATATTGACCATAGTGATTGGGGAGCTGAAATTAGTTATCATCAAAATGTCGGTGACAACAGTATGCTTTACCTCAGTCTATTGCGCAGTTATAAAATGGGTGGGGTCAATGGACAAGCTTTAGGCAAAATCGACGACGAAGACCTGGTTGAATTCAGACAAGATTTACTCGATAACGCGGTTTTTGATGCCGAGTCTTTAATAGGTGTAGAGTTTGGAATTAAAGGCGCCAGTCAAGATGGACATTTGGTTTTGGATTTTACTACCTTCTATCAAAAACGTGACGACGTGCAATATAAAAACTCTATTGTAAAAGACCAGTCTTTCGTGGATTTTTACAACAATGCCACAGATGGAAAAAACTATGGGGTTGAAGTTAGCTTAAATTACATGTTGTCTGATAACGTGCATACCTTTGCTAATATTGGTTACCTTAAGACTGAAATTAGCGGTATTACTCTTAAAAATGGCAGTACTATTGATAACCGGGAGCAAGCCCATGCGCCTACTTACCATATCAATGCGGGTCTAGATTGGCGTGTTTCAGACAATCTTAATTGGTTAATCGAATTTGATGCCAAAGATGAATTCTTTTATTCATTTAGTCACGACCAACAGTCAGACAGTATCTTCGTTACTCATACTAGCCTCGATTACCGGATAGAAAATTGGCACGTTAGTTTATATGCTCGTAACTTGTTTGATAAACAATATGCAAATCGTGGTTTTTACTTTGGAAACGATCCTCGTGATGGTTATGTAGGTCATTTATATGAACAATTTGGTGAGCCTCGACGTGTAGGTATCAATTTTAAATATCAGTATTAATAACCATAAATCAAGCCGGAGCTGACCTGTCACTTCGGCTTTTATCATAAGAGATCAATATGAAAATAGTTGCCGAAATATCAATGTATCCTCTCAAAGAGCAATACCTTGAGCCCATACAAGAATTTATTGACCGTTTAAATACTTATTCAAGTATCAAAGTGTTGACCACTGCCACAAGCACAACGGTCAGTGGCGAGTATCTCCCCACTATGCAGCTGTTAGCAAAAGAAATGCAACGTAGCCATGCAAAAGTAGGGCAAGCAATATTTGTCTGTAAATTTTTAAACGGCGATAAAATGAGTACTGATATTTAATGGAAAGTTTTCTAGCGCAATTAGCTGCTACGTCGTTTTTGGAGGGGATTGCGGTTGTCTTAGCAGTTGCTTATGTGTGGCTGGCTGCTAGGCAAAACATCTGGTGCTGGCCATGTGCTCTGGTAAGCACAGGGATTTATACATGGCTTTTTTGGAACGTGTCTTTACCTTTTCATACAGGGCTCAATTTTTATTACTTAATTATGGCTGTTTATGGCTTGATAAAGTGGCGTGATAATCATGCAGATACTTTGTTTGTGCAGAGCTGGCCAATGTCAAGGCATGTGATTTGTATTGTAGGGCTGACAGTTGGCGCCCTAATATTAAGTCACTTTGCTAGTACTGTGTTGGATACAACCTATATTTATCTAGATGCATTTATAACGGTTTTTAGCGTTTTCACAACCTTACTTGTGGCGCATAAAGTGCGAGAGAATTGGTTGTACTGGATACTCATTAACCTTTTTGCGGCCTATCTTTATTTTGCGAACGATTTGGCTTTAACGGGAATATTATTTTTATTTTATACCGGTTTTTCTGTATATGGGTTTATTCAATGGGGTATAGAACCGGTCACAGAAGAAGGCCAGACTGAAGCCCTATGAACGACTTAAAGGTTATGCTGGAAGGCGAGTTGAAATGTTTGGATTTTATACAGTCAGGCTTCCACCTTACAACTCTTAACGCGGGCACAATAAACAGCAGTTATCGCCTTGAAACATCCAACAACTGTTATTTTGTCAAAACGTTTGAGTCAGATAAAGTAGCTTTATTAGATAGAAGAGGGCTCTTCGATATTCAACTAGTATTAGCGGATAAGGGGCTTGCCGTCCAGCCAGTGTACCTGTCAAAGTCTGGTGGGTTTCAAATTGACCAATGGCTTGATATGCCAACACTAGAACAAGCTGATGTATCCAGCTTAAATATTACCAAGAGCTTAGCATCTGCATTATCAATTTTACATAAAACTAAGATAACTGCCCCAGATTTAGATTTACCCAGCCAATGGCAACATTATATGAGTTTGATTGATGAGCCTATTTCGGCTTCAAAGCAACAAATTATAAATAATTATGCGGCTATATGGCATCAAGCCTGCTCAACTAAAGCTGTATTTTGCCATAATGATTTGGCTTTATCCCATGTCACTTATGCCCAGCCTAGTAAAATTTTTGATTGGGAGTACTGTGCCACTTCTTGTCCATATTATGATTTGGCATCATGTATTGCGGTAAATGGTTTAAGCTCTACCGATGAAGCTAGCTTATATGCATTTTATGCTCAGTATACTGAGCAACGTATATCAGAAGTGATTGCCAAGGCAACCATTATGAAACCTCTAGTAGAATTAACCAATAAGCTTTGGTATGAAGCTGTTCGTCAAGCTACTTAAGCTACTCTTTAGACATATAGCTTATAAAACGTGCAGTTGTTCAACAGATATCAATAGTAAAAGCAAAATCACTTTACCTTTGGATTCCGGTCAGTATAATTCACTCCGTCAGCAGGGGTGTAGTTCCAATTGGTAGAACAGCGGTCTCCAAAACCGATGGTTGGGGGTTCGAATCCCTCCACCCCTGCCAAATTTCTCAATAGAGATATTTTTCAGATGTGGTTATTTTAAGCGGGACGCTTTATTTAAAAGACTCCCTTTTAATCGTTACTAATATAAATTAAATTCATGTTAATCTGTCGAAATGGAAAATATTTCTCATCTTGTATTAAGTGATTACCAACGCGCTATTTTGAATGAAATGGGCATAGCCTCATGGCAGTTAGCGAGTGAAGAAGCAACTCAAGTAAAAGTCGTTAACCAACCTCTTGAAAATGTTACTACTTCATCTGACGTGATTTCAAAAACAGATGCATTGGCCAAGTTAAAACAACTCAAACTACAAACACAAAAAATTGAATCAACTGATTCGATTTTAGTGACATTTTCAGCAATCGATACTCAGCTTCAAATATTTACCGATATACTTATGGCTTTAAGCTTAGAGGCAAAGCCACAAAAATATATTTCAACCGAGCAATTGAATCACTATTCAGGTTATCCGCTGAGTTGGACCCAAGGTGAAAAGGTTAGGATGAACAGTAAGCAACTTATTACACCAGCTTTAGTTGAGTTACATCACCCAGAAACCAAAAAGCAACTTTGGCAACAATTACAAAGCGCTTTATCTCTTCAAAATTCCATTAAATAATGGATCTGCTAACCTCGATGAACCCAGTGTTTTCCCCTTTAACCCCACAAAATAGTGACCCCTATTTTGAGCTGCATAAGCTAGGACAATTTTCACCTTGGTCCCGTAAGATATTTGAAGACTGTTTAACTAAGCCCTATTTTGCTTATTCACTCGATCAAGAGAGTCAGCCTTTAGGTTATTACATTGGCATGACGGTCCTAGATGAAGTGACATTGATGGATATAGTGGTAAGCGCCGCTCATCAAGGAAATGGATTAGGTAAATCCTTACTTCAACACTTTTTGGAACAATGTAACCAAAATAAGATTCAGCAAGTTTGGCTAGAGGTGCGTGAGTCAAACGCCGCTGCAATCAACCTTTATGACAACGCCGGTTTTATTTTGGTCGAACAACGAGTGAATTATTACCCTAGTGCAAAAGGTAAAGAAGATGCCTTGATAATGTGTTGTTACTTAGGATGAAAGTAGTGTAACGAGGGAGGAATAATTAGGAATATTATCAATATAATAGTATATGAGAGAGGGGGACAAGCCCCCAAAAAGCTTAACGGCGTGCAGCAGTTACATTTAAGTTTTCAGACGTGTCTTGACGATCAACTGCTAATTTTACAAACTTAGATGAGTTGTAGTTACAGCCAACACACATAGCAATAAATTGGTTCATACTCGGCGCACCGATATTTTTTTCCCAATTTTCGTAAGTTTTACGGGTTTTAACGTTAGCAAGCTTTGCCATCTTAACTGTGGTTAGCCCAGCATCGAGACGCATTTTTCTTAAGTCCGCACCATTAATATACATGTTTATTTCCTCTTATGATTATTGAAACAGCAGCAGAGAAATGAATTAGTTTATTATAAATCTCTGCTTTCATTCTCGAAGTTAATAATACAAATAAAAATGTGGATTTGACTCCACGGGGTGAAATAATTGCACTATTTTGGGTAAGTTTATGATTCTTATAATTAAAAGTAAAAAAAATATGTTTTTTTGAGCACCGTCCAATGAGGACGGCGAATTTTTGAGGCAGGCTATCTACTTGAAAACGATCTAAGCATAGGGTGGTTTTTTCAGTGACAGTCCAGCTATTAAAACATTTTGTGGTGGCTTCTTAATAGAAAGGCCAGCTATCAGAGTGTTCTGTGGTGGCTTCTTAATAGAAAGGCCAACAACTAGAGGGAGTTGTAGTGTTTTTTTATCTAGAATGAACTGTTCGAGTATGAGTAAATCATCAACGTTTTTAACGTTTCCCTTGTTATATGAACTGTGAGCAGAATAGCTATTGGTTAGACTCATGAAGGCTGTTAAACATAACAGTGTTGGTGTAGAGAGTTTCATCATTTTTCCTAATTATCAATATTGTAGTGGAACAATTTCCACAAAACTGATTATGTAGGTTTTTTAGCCGTAAGTGGAGTCTAAGCTTTAAGTAGTTTGGGAATTAGGCGTTTAGAGCTTTCGGTAAATATGGCCCAAAGAGTAATTGTTCCGATAATGTGAATAATATAAGAGTAGGAATAATATACGATCAGTACTTCGTCGAAGCCTAGTAAGTGTCGTGATAAGTACTCAAAAACCATTGCGGCTTGAAGTATAGTTAGCGCGGCATTAAATTTATAGATAACCCAATCTAAATTTACTGATTCCCCTTTTCTCGGGTAATACCTGTCCACAAAACTGACTCGGCAGAACACTAAGTGCCTAATGAAAAGGTTAGAAATCATAATCCATATATACCAATATATTTCTGGAGCACTGTAGTCATTTAAGTACCAGTACACTTCGCTTACAGTAGCTATGATTACAATCGTCGCCACCATTTTTGCTAACCAATCATAACGAAAATAGAAGACTGCATAGAGAGCGGCTAAATAGAATATGACTTTAACCAGATTTTCATCTACAAGTATATTCCAGGCTAAACCTTCCCACATTAATTGCAAAACTAAAATGATGATGACACTGACTACATTGATATCCTTCCTACAAATCACTCCCGTAAATATTAACAAACTTACATAAATACGGTCAAAAGCCAATGCGTTACCAAAAGTAGCAATCCCAAGAAATACAAAAAGCCCTCCGAAAAGGGCTGAAAAAATCTGGGGGAGGTAGGCGCGTATAAACATATGTCTAGACTAAAACAAGATTAACCTAAGTTAAAGCCGAAATAATCCATAACGGTAGAGAAGAAAGATTCGCGAGTTTGTTGAGACGCAGTTTGGCGGCAAATAGACCACCACTTGTTCACAACACCGACTCCAATATTATCCATGGTTTCAGGTTTATCGTTCTCGATGGCAGAAACAGTTTCACGGCTAATACCGACTCGTTGAGCCAGCTCTTCTTGGGTATAGCCCGCTTCTTTGCGCAAAGCTCTGAGTTGAGCGCCACTAAACATTTTTCTATGAGACATGTTAAGTCGTTTCCTGATGGTAAACTAATGGTAAACTATGAATGTTAATTGTTTAATTATCCCACGGCCCCACGGCAAAAAAATTACCTAGCACGAATATAATTTAAACATAGGGTTGAGTAAATAGAAAAGTTAATAATATATAGTGTTAATAACAGTTTTTCTTATAGTTAAAAGTTTGGAGCCTAATACAACAACTTAACCAAACTACAAAATTCCATCAGATCAGCGACTTTTTTATTGTAGTCATATATAATACGCGCCCAAATTATTTAGTAACAAGTCACTTAAGAGTATTCCATGTCTTTCCAACAAGAAGTTGATAAACGCCGCACCTTTGCGATTATCTCTCACCCCGATGCGGGTAAAACCACCATCACCGAAAAAGTATTATTGTTCGGCAATGCCTTACAAAAAGCCGGTACGGTGAAAGGTAAAAAGTCAGGCCAACATGCAAAGTCTGATTGGATGGAAATGGAAAAAGAACGGGGCATATCAGTTACCACGTCAGTTATGCAATTTCCGTATCGTGAATGCACAGTGAACTTGTTAGATACACCTGGGCACGAAGATTTTTCAGAAGATACCTATCGTACCCTAACTGCAGTGGATTCGTGTTTGATGGTAATAGACGCGGCCAAGGGTGTAGAAGCGCGTACCATAAAACTTATGGATGTAACGCGTTTGCGTGACACACCCATTATTACCTTTATGAATAAACTCGACAGGGATACTCGCGATCCTATCGACTTATTAGATGAAGTTGAAAAAGTCCTGAATATCAAATGTGCACCTATCACTTGGCCAATTGGTATGGGTAAAGAGTTTAAAGGTGTATATCACTTGCTCAGAGACGAAACATATCTTTATAAAACAGGTTTAGGGCACACTATTCAAGATGTGCGTGTTGTAAAAGGTTTAAGTAACCCTGAACTTGATGAAGCCATAGGTGTTTACGCTGAAGAAATACGCGATATGCTTGAACTGGTAAAAGGTGCATCAAACGAATTTAATCACGATGAATTTCTGGCCGGAGAATTAACCCCAGTATTTTTTGGTACTGCAATGGGTAATTTCGGTGTTGATCATATGCTTGATGGTTTGGTTGAGTGGGCACCATTACCACAAGGGCGTGAAACCAGTGAGCGCAAAGTCGAATCAAGCGAACAAAAATTCAGTGGTTTTGTATTTAAAATACAAGCTAATATGGATCCCAAACACCGCGATCGTATTGCATTTTGCCGCATCGTATCGGGCAAATACGAAAAAGGCATGAAAATGCATCATAGCCGCATAGGCAAGGATGTAAGGATTTCAGATGCAGTGACGTTTTTAGCCAGCGACCGAGAGTTGTTAGAAGAGGCTTACGCGGGTGACATTATTGGTCTGCATAATCATGGCTCTATTCAAATAGGCGATACGTTTACCTCAGGAGAAAAATTTCGCTTTGCGGGTATTCCTAATTTTGCCCCAGAATTATTTAAACGAATTCGATTAAAAGACCCGCTAAAACAAAAGCAATTGCAAAAAGGTTTAATTCAATTAGCTGAAGAAGGGGCCGTCCAAGTATTTAGGCCGTTACAAAATAACGATTTGATAGTTGGGGCTGTAGGTGTGTTGCAGTTTGACGTTGTCGTTGCGCGTTTGAAAGGCGAATACAATGTAGATGCCATGTACGAGCATATTAACGTGTATACAGCGCAGTGGGTAACATCTAAAGACCCTAGAAAGCTTGACGAATTCAGACGTAAAGCAGAAGCCAATTTGTCTTTAGATGGCGGTGATAATCTGGCTTATATTGCACCTACCAGAGTAAATTTGTCTCTGGCCAAAGAACGTTATCCTGATATTGAGTTTCACACTACCAGAGAGCATTAAAGCTTTTTACTAGCAGCCTGAAGCATTTTATAGACAAGAGCAGACATGAATTTACACACATTATTACTAGCAAAATTTCAAGCCGCGCTTACTGCCATAGGCGCACCAGAAGGCACGCCCGCGCCACTTAGTCGCAGCACTCGTGTAGGTTTTGGACATTATCAATTTAATGGTGCCATGGCATTAACAAAAGTGCTGAAACAAAACCCACGAGATATTGCCCAAAAAATTGTGGATGCCGTTGAGTTAGATGACGAAGTTGAAAAGCTTGAAGTCGCAGGCCCAGGTTTTATCAATATTTACCTTAAACCTCAGTGGTTAGCTCAGCAACTACAAATGGCTAACGCTGATAGTCGTCTTGCTATAGAAACTGAAAAACAACAGACTGTAGTGGTGGATTACTCCGCGCCTAACCTAGCTAAAGAAATGCACGTGGGTCACTTGCGTAGCACCATTATTGGTGACTCCGTGGCTAAAACGCTAGAATTTTTAGGACATAAGGTTATTCGTCAAAATCACATGGGTGATTGGGGCACACAATTTGGTATGTTGTTAGCACACTTGAATGACAAATTAGCAGCTAACGAAATAGCTGAAACTGCATTATCTGATTTAGAAGATTTTTACCGCGCGGCAAAAGTACGTTTTGATAATGAAGATGGCTTTGCCGACCGAGCCCGAGATTATGTAGTGAAGTTACAGAGCGGTGATGCCCAATGTATGCAGCTATGGCAGAACTTTATTGACGTATCTATCGCTCACAGCGAGGAAGTGTACGAAAAACTCAATGTCAGCCTTAAGCGCAGCGATGTGATGGGTGAAAGTGCTTATAACAATGATTTGGCAGCAACGGTAGCAGAGCTTAAAGTGGCTGGTATCGTGGTCGAAAGCCAAGGTGCACAAGTGGCATTTTTGCAGGAAATGGCGGATAAAGAAGATAATCCAGCTGCATATATAGTGCAAAAGTCGGGTGGTGGATATTTGTATGCTACTACCGATCAAGCGGCCATTCGTTATCGCAATGGTATATTAGGCGCTGATCGCACCTTGATCTTTACTGATGTCCGCCAGGCTTTGCATTTTAAACAAACAGGCATTGTTGCTCGTAAAGCTGGATTTATCAAAGCAGATCAAAGTTACGAACATTGTCCATTTGGGATGATGTTAGGCAGCGACGGTAAACCTTTTAAAACGCGTACCGGCGGTACCGTTAAATTAGCCGAACTATTAGAAGAAGCCATTGAACGAGCTGCAATACTGATCAATAAACGTGAATCCGATTTGTCAGCACAAGAACGTAAAATTATTGCTGACAAAGTGGGTATTGGTGCTGTGAAATATGCTGATCTCAGTAAAAACCGTACCACAGATTATATTTTTAACTGGGATACCATGCTTAGTTTTGAAGGCAATACCGCACCTTATTTGCAATATGCTTATGCCCGAGTACAAAGTATTTTTAGAAAGGCAGATGTTGATGACGTGAACTTACAAGCCGATATCCAGCTTGAGGAAGTTCAAGAACAACTGCTAGCAGTCAAGTTAATGCAATATGTCGAAGCTATTAAACAAGTATCAAGCGAGGCTACTCCTCATGTGCTTTGTACTTATATATATGAGCTAGCCAGTTTGTTTATGAGCTTCTACGAAGCTTGCCCAATCTTAAAAGAGGGGATTGATGAACAGACTAAAAATAGTCGTTTAATGCTAGCTCAGTTGACCGCTAAAACATTACAGTCTGGCTTGGACTTGTTAGGTATTGAGACGATGGAGAAAATGTAATGTTTTTTGCTTCGAGTTAAGGCAAGACAAAAACTAACAACCCGCTAAATAGCGGGTTGTTAGTTTATACATGATAGAAATATACTTAATCTTGAGTATGGTTTATCTATCAATATTTACTAACAAGTGAGACAACTAATATGATAAAAATTCTGGCTTTCGCAGGCAGTGGTAGAAAAGATTCAGTTAATAAAAAAGTGGTCGCTATTGCTGCGAAAGGTGCTCGGGAGGCTGGCGCAGAGGTCACTATCATCAACCTTGAAGATTTTGACATGCCTATTTTTAATGAAGACTTAGAATCACAACACGGCATGCCTGTTGCGGCCCAAGCCTTTAAGGAATTAATGATAAGCCATGATGGATTTTTAATTTCCTCTCCTGAATACAACAGTTCCTATAGTAGTCTATTTAAAAATGCGATTGATTGGGCATCCAGAAAAACTGGTGATGAAGCCAATATGGCTGCCTATCGCGGCAAGGTAGCAGCTATCATGGGCGCATCGCCCGGTGCATTAGGTGGTATGCGGGTTTTAGTTGTATTGCGTATGTTGATGGAAAATTTGGGCACTATGGTATTACCCACCCAAAAAGCGGTAGGTGGCGCGTTTGCCATGTTTGACGGCGATGGCAATATTAACGATGTGAAAACCGAAAAAGCGTTAAAGTCTCTCGGAAAAGAGTTGGTCGAAACCCTAACTAAGTTAAAAGCCTAAACAGTTAAATTTCGCTAGGTTTCAGTCTGATGCTTACAAAGGCATTGCTAAAAACAATGTCTTTGCCTATTTGGATAGTAAAAATTCATGTTCTGGGTCCACAATTAAACGCCCAGACAAGGCCTCTCTGCCAAGCAACATAAGATATTTCATTTCAGAGCGGTCTGTCAGTGTTAGCTCGATACACCATTGCATACCAGCAATTAATATATCGGTTTCGATTACCAGACGTCTTTGATGTGTAGCGTTGGAGCTCTTAACCCTGCGTACACTTTTGACCTTGGCTTCTCTTTGTACCACTTGGTTCACATCATGTGTGTCAGGGTGGATATCAAATCGCACCCATTTTTCCTTTACCTTTTTAAATTCAACGATATTGTCTACATGTAGCGAAGATGTGGCGGCACCCGTATCGACTCTTGTTTCTAATCCGTTAAGCTTAAGTTGTGGTAAATCACATAATTCAAGTGCACCAACTAATTGTTTGTTATTCATCTACGTTACTCTTTAATCAATAATAATAGGGTGATCCAAGACAAAATTGTCTTGTAACAGTTCAAGGTGTTCGGCGGCTGAGTCTGGCTTTCTAAAATAAGCAATGTGATACTTCGCGTCACCCTCTTGAGTTAAGGGGTATTTTGTTTGTCTATAACCACACCTTCTTCAGGGCAAAGTACTTTGCATAATTCGGTTCCATATGGGTCGGCAATAATGGCCAATACGCCCCCTTTATTGACATGGTCGCCTAATTGCGCAACATGACTCACAAAGCCGCTTTCTGTTGCACGTACCCAGCCACTTTGACGTGCCACAAACTGAGATATTTTATGACCTTTACGCTGACGCTTATTTAACATGCCGATTTCACGCATCACGTTTATCACACCTTTGAAACCGGCTCGCATAGAAAATTCATCATATCTAAGAGCTTCACCTGCCTCGTATAAAATGACTTTAATACCTAAATCACCAGCAGCCTGTCTGAGAGTGCCCGGCCTGATGTCGGCATTCAGTAAAACTGGTAACCCAAACGATATTTCCATGGCGTGTGTTTCAGCGTCGTCCTAGTTTGCACGAATTTGGGGAAGGTTACTGCGATGAATCGCACCAGTGTGTAAATCAATTCCAACATCACATTTAGAGACTATTTCGTTAAAAAACAAGTGGCTAGTCTTGCGCCAATAGACCCTTTTTGGCTCCCTGGGAAACTACGATTAAGATCCCTTCTATCAGTCAAATAACCACTTTGACTAAGTACACCATAACCATTCACGATTGGCCTAGAGTTGGCACGTAAAATATCCACCCACACATATTCAATCCCATGGTTTTAGGTGCAACTAGACGACGGGTTGAAAAATAAATTTGGGTTTCGAGATGAAATAGCAATGCGCAATTTTAAGGTCCTGTGGTTTAGGTTTTGCATATTACTTGTAGCCTAGGCTTAAGGTAAAGTGTTATTTTTTAATGAGGTGACAATCAACATATTCTCTTATCCATAGTTGTGTATAATCTGCGTTTTAGACCCTCATCAAGCTAAATATTGTATATGGAATTTGTAATACACATCTTTGAAAACAAACTGATTTTAACCTTCTCAATTGCGTTTTTGGCATTGTTGATGAAATACGTATTAGTAAAACTAGTACGTAAATATGCTAAAAACAAAGGTGAGGACAGAAGAGATTTAGTTAACAACGTTAAAAACTTTTTAAACTTTGTACTCATCGTTTCACTGTTTAATCTCTGGGCAGCGGAAATGCAAAATTTCGCATTTTCGATTGCTGCTTTTTCTGTGGCTATTGTTTTGGCAACTCGAGAGTTCATTCAATGTGTTATTGGGTTTTTCTATTTAGTGTCGACTCGACCTTTTCGAATAGGCGATTGGATTGAAGTCGATCAATTTGTTGGCGAGGTTTCAGCCACAGATTGGATAAAAACCACATTGTTAGAGGTCAATATCAAGGCCTACGATTACACGGGTAAAACGTTGTTTATTCCTAATAATAAATTGATGACCAGCCCAATCAAAAATCTGAACTTTTTAAAACGTTATGCCACACATCACTTTATTATTACCCGAGATCAAAGCGTCAATCCCTTTGTCTTTATTGATAAGATTATTGAAAACGCAAAATCTTATTGTGCTGATTTTTACGATGTGGCGGTGCGTTATAATCAAATGATAGAAAGGCGATTGGATATAACTATTTCTGGTCCAGACCCACATATTAAAATATCAACCACGGAGCTTGGAGATACCGAAATTGAAATTACTATTTTTTGTCCTACTGAACGAGCGATAGAAATTGAGCAAGCTATTTATGCTGATTTTATGGGGCATTGGTATTCTGAGAAAGATAAAGGCAAATCTAAATTTAAATTTAAAGCCATGGTGAATAAAGAATAAGTTCGCGCGGTTAATTCTAAGGCTCTCTCTATGATTAGTGTGCAAAATCCGTTAAAATCCTCACTCTTTTATTTCGAGTGCAATCCTATTATTTATGTTTGAAATCAACCCAGTACATAATGCGTTAGCGGATATAAGGCAGCGCGGTGAGTCGCTTCGGGGGTATCTTTGACTATGATCAAAAGAAAGAGCGCCTTGAAGAAGTTAATCGCGAATTAGAAAGCCCTGATGTCTGGAATCAACCTGAGCGAGCTCAAGCCTTAGGTAAAGAAAAAGTAGCTCTTGAACTGGTAGTTAATACCATTGTTTTATTAGAGAAGGGAACGGAAGACGTTGAAGGTTTGGTTGAACTAGCAGTTGAAGCTGAAGATCAAGATACGTTTGATGAAGCTGAGTCTGAACTTGCTGAGCTGATTAAAAAACTCGAATTACTCGAATTTAGACGCATGTTTTCCGGTCCCAATGACGCCAACCATGGATATATTGATATTCAATCAGGATCAGGCGGCACCGAGGCGCAAGATTGGGCCAATATGCTACTGCGTATGTATTTACGCTGGGGCGAAGCCCACGGCTTTAAAACTGAATTAATTGAAGTGTCAGACGGTGATGTTGCTGGCATTAAAAGTGCCACGATTAAATTTAGTGGTGATTATGCCTTTGGTTGGATCCGTACCGAAACTGGCGTACATCGATTAGTGAGGAAATCACCTTTTGATTCTGGCAGCCGCAGGCATACGTCTTTCGCTTCTGCTTTTGCTTATCCTGAAGTGGATGATGATATAGAGATTGAAATCGATCCATCTGACTTACGAATTGATACCTATCGCGCCTCAGGAGCGGGTGGCCAACACGTTAACCGCACCGATTCGGCAGTACGTATTACACACGAACCCACCAACATAGTTGTGCAATGTCAAAACGACCGTTCGCAGCATAAAAACAAAGCACAGGCTATGAAACAGTTAAAAGCCAAGCTGTATGAACATGAAATGCATAAACAGAATGAAGAAAAGCAAACTATGGAAGACGGAAAGTCTGACATAGGGTGGGGCAGCCAAATACGCTCTTATGTATTGGATGACTCACGGATTAAAGATTTACGTACTGGGATAGAAACCCGGAACACACAAGCCGTATTAGACGGCGATTTAGACAAGTTTATTCAAGCCAGTTTAAAGTCTGGTCTGTAATACCCATCACAGCAAAGAGATATCAGGAAAGTCGATGACCGAACAAACACAAGATGAAAATAAGTTGATTGCAGAGCGCCGCGCCAAACTTTCTAATATAAGAGAAAATTGCAAATCCAATGGTTACCCCAATGACTTTCGTCGTGAATTTTACAGTGATGAATTACAGCAAGCGTTTGGTGAGCATGAAAAACCCGCTTTAGAAGAACTTGGTAAAGTAGTGAGTATTGCAGGTCGTATTTTAGCTAAGCGTGGACCTTTTATGTCATTACAAGATATGACCGGTAAGATCCAAGCTTATGCTTCCAAAGATGCCCAAAAAGACATAAAAGAACGTTACGGTAGTTTGGATATCGGTGACATCATTGGTGTTAAAGGTGTGTTACACAAGTCAGGTAAAGGCGATCTGTATGTCGATATGGCCGAATACCAATTATTGACTAAGTCGTTGCGTCCATTACCAGAAAAATTCCACGGTTTAGCTGATCAAGAAACTAAATATCGTCAGCGTTATGTGGATTTGATTACTAATCAGCAAACTCGTGATACGTTTATGATCCGCAGTAAAGTGGTTAGCGGCATTCGTAATTTTTTAATCGAACGTGATTTTATGGAAGTTGAAACTCCCATGTTGCAAGTGATACCGGGCGGTGCCACAGCTAAGCCTTTCACCACTCATCACAACGCCCTTGATATCGATATGTATTTACGAGTTGCCCCAGAACTTTATCTTAAACGTTTAGTGGTAGGTGGGTTTGAGCGCGTGTTCGAAATCAACCGTAATTTTAGAAACGAAGGTCTGTCTACTAGGCATAACCCTGAATTCACGATGTTAGAGTTTTATCAGTCTTATGCTGATTACCATGATTTAATGAACCTCACCGAAGAAATGTTACGTAAAGTGGCACAAGACGTGTTGGGCACAACCATCATCAAAAACACCACTAAAGACACCGAAGGCAATGTCGTCAGTGAAGTAAACTACGATTTTGGCCAGCCATTTGCACGTTTAACCATGAATGATGCAGTTATCAAATATTGGCCAGAAGCCAATGTTGATGCGATTAATGATCCTGAAAACCATTTAGCTGAACTTAAAGTTATGGCTAAGCAGCTGCATATTAAAGAGCCAGAAGTAGACGGAATTTGGGGTGCAGGAAAATATTTGTGCGAAATTTTCGAAGCTACGGCTGAAGAAAACCTCGACCAACCCACCTTCATCACTGCTTATCCTTGGGAAGTCTCGCCACTGGCACGCAGAAACGATGACAACAGTTTTGTCACCGACCGTTTTGAGTTTTTTGTGGGTGGTCGTGAACTTGCTAACGGTTTCTCGGAATTAAATGACTCTGAAGACCAAGCTGCCCGTTTTCGTAAACAAGTCGAAGAAAAAGACGCTGGCGATGATGAGGCGATGCACTTTGATGAAGATTACATTCGTGCTTTAGAATACGGTTTACCTCCAACAGCCGGAGAGGGCATAGGCATAGACCGTTTGGTGATGTTATTTACTGACAGTCCAACGATTAAAGACGTGATCTTGTTTCCACATATGAAGCCAGAAGTTCCGGCTGAATAGCTAATGATTTTGTATATTAAAAAGGACACTTCGGTGTCCTTTTTATTGAGACACCTATTCGAACCATCGAGGCATAGTGATGATAAAGAAAAGGACTGAATTCTTTACTTTGCTCTGGATTTTGGAGACGGGCGCATCCAAACTCTGCTTTTAGGCATTTAACGTTTCAGCAAAAAATGGCTTATTCTTGAGGCAAACGGCAAGGACTCTATTTAAGTGAAGCTTTAAGGAAACCATCAAGCGGACGCCGCGCGGGACGATGACGCGAAGCGTGTTTTTAGTAACAATAAAATGTATTGCTATACTTATTCTAAGTTTTTGGATACCACTGAGTTAAACCATGCCCTGCACTAGGGTATGTGTCTAGGTTAAGAATTTTGTAGATAAAACTTACCCCAAAACTACTTGATACCCAAAGCAATGATCCAATCACTAAAAGGGCAATAGTGATGGCTTGTGGAAAAAGGCCTTAGGCCGCTACGGCTAAGCATGCCACTCCTACAATACTCCGGATCGCAGAATCTAAAACTCCAACATTCTGTTTCATAATCATGCACCTGTTAATTGAATATGCACTCAGTATAAACAGGCGGATCTTGCTGTTGTTGATCTAAATCAATTTGGGGATACAGAACAATAATTTTGTAACTTCAGCCCTGAACGTTACTGCTTAGCCGATTTTGTTATTCTAACTGTCTTATTTGCTCAAGCAAGCGCTGGTTATGTGGTACCTCTATATGAAGTTCAGCAGCTTTAGAGGTGATATAACCATTAATAAAGTCAATTTCGGTTTTACGTTTGAACTTAAGATCTTGATGCATAGATGAGTAATTATTTGCTGTGGCTGTTATGACTTGCTGAACATTTCCAACTAGATCTTCGCTGGTGACTGGATAATTAAGCGCTTTCATGACCTTTGCAATTTCATTACAAATATTAGAGATACTGGCGCTGAATTTTATATCTGCAAGCTCGCCGTTTGTTAAATTATGAATGGCAGTTAGGGGATTAATTACCCCATTGATCGCTAATTTTTTCCACAATGCCAAACTGATATCTTGATGCCAATGACTAGGTGGTAGTAGTTCAGAAAGTATTGGCTCAATTGATTGTTTTAACGCTGAATCAACATTACCTAACCAGCCCAGGTGGGTGTGACCTAAACCTGTTTCTAGTAGTGTGTTTGCATCCGGTTTAAATGCCCCATAACTGGTAGTGGCTGCGATCAAGGGATTATTAGGTAGCTTTTCTTTAACCTGTTCTATGGTACCCATACCGTTATGAAGTAGAATTATTATGTGATGTGGTTTAATAAAAGGACGTAATTGTTCAAGCACTGGCAGTACTTGGTAAGCTTTGACTGGTAATATCAGCAAATCAAATGGGTTCGGCTTAGTTATCATTGAGGCATTTGGTGTGAAACTATGTGACACGCCATTTATATCGGTTACGTTAAACAGTGGTTGCGGTTGTGTTTTTATTAAGTGCTGATAGTCATAGCCAAGCTGGTAGCACTTAAAACCAATTAATCCGCCTATTGCACCTTTGCCAACAATCGCTAATTTAGGCGATTTAACCTGCATGTTTTTGTGGGGGCAACGTGATGTTTGGCCATTTAAGTGTCCAAGGTGATGCTAATTCGGTGACTTGTTGTTTGGTTTTATCAGATATAAATTCATTACCTTTATCTGGAGGACAGATAATGCAAATGGGTTGCTGTTGATAGCTAAAACGAATGCAATACGCATGAAGATAAGTGCGGTCAGAGCATGCGCCTTTGTATAGTTCATCTCCTAAAATAGGGCTACCGATGCTTTTTAAGGCCACTCTAATTTGATGTGTCTTACCTGTAAGAGGCTTTACCAAAAATAATCTGAGACCCGGAGCAATAGAGAAACTAAAAAATTGGCTGATAGCCACAGCAGTATCGCTACTGTCCAACATCCACTTACTATCTCTGACTTTTTTCATACCACCTTTGATGGCACCTTGTTTTTTCTTTGGTTTTTTCGCAGAGATAGCCAAATAGTATTTCTCTATTTGTTTTTCTTCAAATAACTGACCAAAGATAGCGGCAGCTTGTTGGTGTTTTGCCAAAATTAAAATACCAGACGTTACTTTGTCAAGTCTATGCACTAACCATAGCTTTTCAACCTTAAGTTGTTGGCAAAGGATTGGCAGAATACCTGATTGATGGGACTCATTTTGTACGGCTATATTATTGGGTTTGTTGACCACCACAAAATCTGGATGATCAAACAATACGTCTATGGAATCTAACAAAATTTTTTACTACTCCAACAACGCAATGGCGCTGTTATAATCTAGATTATCAATAGCCAGTTTTATTTCTTGTAGTTTTTCAGACGACCAACCTATTGATTTCCCATAATTATGGATTTTACTCTCAGAAATAAATTCATTGCGCTTTAATGCTGCAATGAGCGCTGCTCTGTCGTATTGTTGAGGGACAGCTTCAGGATTTTCTTGAATACCTTTTTCTGCCGAGAAACTTTTTATTACGCTTAAAGTTTGCTTAAAAACCTGCAAAAAATCGTCTAAGGTATTTGCGGTTTCTTGGTTAGCTAAATTGACTTCAAAATCCTTACAGGCTTGGTATAAAGCCTTCATACCTAAGTTACCGCTGACTCCCTTTAAAGTATGTATTTGTTGATTGGCTGTATTCAAATCTTGTTGTTGAAGATGCTCTGTGAGCAACATATCAAAATGTTGATACTGTTGGATGAAATTGTCTAAAATTTTCACCAGTAACGTTTCGTTACCACTAAACTGATTTATTGCGAATTGGGTATCAAAAATACTTACGTCAGAACTAGACAAAATAGCGTTTCCTTCAATGTAGTCAGATATTTAAAAAAGCTTACAAGTTCTCAATTTTACACATTCTAGCAAACAATATGGCGTATTTGTTACTCTATGTAAATTACCCATAGACCCTAGTTACTTTATTTATAAACTGCAGGTAGACTAGAAGTCACTGATGGGTTCTTTTTATTTTAGTTGGATAGTATTTTGCAAGTAAATCAGACATCTTTTGCAGAGCGTTTAAATGTATTACAAGACAAAGCCGTTGCTCAAACTCTTACTGGCATTCGTCATGGGATAGAGCGTGAAACGTTGCGTATTAATCCAGACGGCGGTTTGGCACAGAGTCCACATCAAAAGGCATTAGGGTCAGCTTTGACCCATGAGTTTATCACCACCGATTTTTCTGAGTCTTTACTCGAATTTATTACACCGCCTGAAGTGTCTGTGCAAAAAACTATTGGGCAGCTTAATGATGTGCATAAATTTGCCGTTTCAAATATGGGTGATGAACGTTTATGGCCTATGAGTATGCCATGTTTTATCGAGAATCAAGACGCCATTCCTATCGCCAACTTTGGCTCATCTAATGTAGGCAAAATGAAAACACTGTACCGTGTAGGCCTAAAGAACCGTTACGGTAGTATGATGCAAGCTATTTCGGGGGTGCATTTTAACTTTTCTCTTCCTAACGAATTCTGGCAACAATGGTTAGATAAAACATCTGCAGAAAAAGCCAATAAAGACACTATTTCTGATGCATATTTTGCTTTAATCAGAAATTATCGGCGCCTTTGTTGGTTAATACCCTATCTATATGGTGCATCTCCTGCAATTTGCGGATCGTTCATTAAAGGTAAGAAAATAGCTCTCCCTTTTGAAAAGTTGGGCCAGGGTACCTATTATTTACCATACGCAACGTCTCTTAGAATGAGTGATTTAGGCTATACCAATAGTGCACAGTCTGGTTTAAATATTTGTTATAACCAAGTAGATAGCTACATTGCATCGTTAAGAGCCGCAATTAACCAGCCATCTTCGGCTTTCCAAAAGTATGCTGGTAAAAAAGAAGGCGAGTATCAGCAGTTGAATGCCAACGTATTACAGATTGAAAATGAACTGTATTCGCCTATTAGGCCGAAACAGCCAACTCAGTCGTTAGAAAAACCGTCAGAGGCATTAGATAAAAGAGGTGTGAGTTACGTAGAAGTGCGTGCATTAGACGTGAATCCATTCAGCGCCATAGGCATTGAAGAAAACCAGTTTTATTTTCTTGATGTGTTTTTAATGTACTGTGTCACTAAGCCAAGTGCGCTTATGGATGAACAGCAATATCATGAAACTGAAGTGAATTTAAGCACTGTAGTGGTTCAGGGGCGAGATCCTGAGCTTATGCTCTCAAATGAGCAACAATCGATAGGCTTATCATCTTGGGCCTTGCAGTTGTTTTCTGATATGAAAGAAGTGGCTTTGGTTCTCGACCAAGCGAATAACACAACCCATTATTCAGTTGCTTTAGAGCTGGAAAAACAAAAAGTACTGGATCCAAGTTTAACTCCATCAGCCAAAATTTTAGAACAATTAATTAGCCAACAATGTGACAATGGTGCATTGGGTTTAAATTTAGCAGAAGACTACAAACAACAATTAATAAATTCTGATTATCAATTTATGAATGCTGAGGAATTGGCAGAACACGCAACGTTATCCATTGAAAAACAGCGGGTGATTGAGCAGCAGGACAATATTTCATTCCATGATTTCCTAAGTAGTTATTTTTTGGTTAGCACAACTGATTAATTTTAGGCAAAAAAAAAGCCTGAAATATATCAGGCTTCAAAGCTACTACCAGGGAAAACACATAATAACTAGAACACGCTAATTAAGAGTAGGTTATGCAACAAAAGTTCACAAAAAAACATCAAATTTTAAACGTTATTTTAATAACCATGGCTAGCACCCTATTTTTAGCGGCTTGCACCGCCACCCCTCCTCAAAATATTAGTAATATTTGTGATATTTTCACTGAAAAACGCGATTGGTTTGAAACTGCGACCGACATGAAAGAGAAGTGGGGTGTACCTATTCATGTGCCTATGGCGATGATGTATCAGGAAAGCTCTTTCAAAGCTAAAGCCCGCCCGCCCAAAGACTATTTCTTTTTTGGCTTGATACCCTGGGGCCGTGTTAGCAGTGCCTATGGTTATTCTCAGGCTAAGACTCCCACCTGGGATGATTACAAGCGCGAAACCGATAACTCTTGGGCCGAACGTTCAGACTTTAGTGATGCAATGGATTTCATGGGTTGGTTTATTAATAAAACCCATGAAATAAATGGTATCTCAAAGTGGGATGCTGAATTGCAGTATCTTAATTATCACGAAGGCTGGGGTGGTTATAAACGCGGTAGCTATAATGACAAAGCCTGGCTTAAAGACGTGGCTAAAATTGTAAAAGCACGTTCCATAGAGTATGCAACTCAATTAAAAACCTGTGAAGAAGAGCTATCCAAAGGCTGGTTTTGGCGATTTTTTAGCTGAATTACCGAGTGAATGGGCCTACAACACTGTTGGCACTTATGATGATGGAGAGTTGTTTACGCTAATTGGGTTAGTAGTAGATAAACAAAATATATCTGCAAAAGATACCCAGTTTGCCTTTGGAAAATGGGTATTTAAAGAATTGTTTTTATTATCAAAAAGGGGAAGAAATGGTATTCCTACTAATGGACAGAGTGACCTATTACGCCAGTCAAACTAGACACTAGTTGATATGGAGGGTTAAAAACGTTTTGTCTGTCAAGACCATGCTGTTGAACAAAGTAGCCAAAAGTGTGTGGTTTTATTTGAGATACTCTTGATGGTATATGCGGGAGGTTAAAGCTGCCTTTTAAATTAAAGCACCGTTTCTTCATGGGCAGGCTATCGAGTAAAGGCACTGCACTCCTCTTTTAAAGAACATTGCAATATCAACCTCATTCTTCTGAAATCAGGTTTGTTTCTTCAGTAGACTCCGTGGTTTCGGCCTCCCGATCAGCTTTGCTAATGTATTTAGGTTTATTATTTGGGTGCAATTTGGCATTTGCCTTTTTGACTCGTGCTCTTAAAATCTGATTACCTTTTTTACGACGGTTCATTTTGTATCTTCTTCATTTATTATCAGCCGTATAATATCACTTTAGAGCAGGGAACCAAATTTTATAACGCATCCTTGTGTATCTTAGTTTGCAAAAGTATTTAAATAAGATGGGTTGGTGTCATGAGCTGGGTGTTAAAATAGCAGCAATGGGTCTCAACTTTACTGGTGTAAAAGTACCGCTATAAAGTCAGTGTTTAAAACGGTAGGTGCTAGATATATATATCAAGTCATTTCAGGTTCACCGTCAATTAAAGACGCTATCTGCCAGACTAAAAAACCATTTATTTCAAGATTTCAGTCCAAGCATAAGCTGATGAGAATTGGCTAAAACCGCCATAGTATTTATGCTTGGTACATTCTAAATTGATTCAAATCAACTTTATTTATCGCGATACGCATACACTAATTCTAGTTATTAATGAATGAAGGTTTTAAAGTCAAAGCCGATGTTTTTAAATTGAATATCAGGAGTTAAAGTGTCTCTCCATCATCGTACCTATACAAGAATACCATTAGTTTTAGAGGTCCAGCTTCACTTTAAAGGTGAAAATTTAGGGTCTGCTTTTACACGAAATATTAATTCATTTGGCGCCTTTATAGAATTACCCAAGCCTGAGCTAGCCACTAACGACTTTATCAAAATCTATTTTTCCCACAAAGGTGGAGCCCCTAGTTGTGTGGTTCAAAAAGGTATGGTGATGCACTGCAATAAAGAAGGTGTGGGGGTTATATTTGCTACTGACACTGAAGAATTTCGAAACATGTTGCTTCACGAGATGATCCAAGCAGGCACCACCGCAATGGGGATTAGACTGGGGCTAGTAAACTAAATTTTATACTATAGTGCATGTTCTTCCAATATAGGGATATTTTGCGAGCATCAAATATTATTAACATAAATGAATATGCCGGAAGTGTTTTATGCTGGAATTAATCAATCTATCTGCTAGCAAACGTTCTCAATCAACGTTGCCATATGCTAAATATTTTGTTACTCAGACAGTAATTGACGCATTTTCGCCTAATGTTTGCATACTGAACAAAGCAGGCGACATATTAATAGTTAATCAGGCGTGGCGAAATTTTTACGACGAAAACTGTGGTGCAGCTATTCCCAATGATTACTTTATTGGGATTAATTATTTTCAGGTTTGCAACCAATCGAAAGACTCTGACGCGGCATCGATAAATAATGGGGCATTGCAGGTTATTCGTGGCGAGGTTGATGAATTTTGTATGCAGTATCCCTATCATAGTCCTACCCAAAAGCGTTGGTTCAATGTTCGTGTCACACGTTTTCAACATGACAGCGAACATTTTATGTTATCTCACGAAAATATAACCGAATTTAAATTGATAGAAGAAAAACTGAGTCTACCTGCCAAGGTTTTCAGTCATGCTCACGAAGGTATTATGATTACTGATTCGGCGGGCATCATCATTGATGTGAATGAAGCTTTTACCTATATAACTGGGTATAGCCGAGCAGAGTCAGTTGGTCAAAACCTGCGGTTTTTAGAGTCAGGCAGACAATCGTCTGATTTTTATGTAGATATGTGGAATGAAATAACCAGAACTGGATATTGGGTTGGCGAAGTCTGGAATCGTCGAAAAAATGGTGACGTTTATGCCGAGATTATGACCATTAGTGGCGTGTGTGATTCAGAAGGCAATATACAAAACTTCGTTGCTTTGTTTTCTGACATCACCAATATTAAAAACTATCAAAGTCAATTAGAACAAATTGCTCATTATGATGCACTGACTCAGCTACCCAACCGAACATTGCTCTCAGACCGACTTGCCCAGACATTACTTCACTGTCAGCGCAATAATAAATCTGTCGCTATCGTATTTATAGATTTTGATGGGTTTAAAGCTGTGAATGATACCCATGGTCATGCGGTCGGTGACAGATTACTGATCACTATGTCACATCGTATGAAACAGGCACTAAGAGAAGGGGATACTCTGGCACGTATTGGGGGGGATGAATTTGTCGCGGTGTTAACTGATTTAGATAAAATTAATAGCTGTAAACCTCTATTAGATAGATTATTACTAGCGGCTTCTGCCCCAGTATTTGTGGAAAACATTATGCTGAATATTACGGCGAGTCTTGGGGTGACCATTTATCCAGAAGACAACGTCAATGCCGACATGCTTTTACGTCATGCGGATCAAGCTATGTATGAAGCAAAAGGGATGGGTAAAAACCGCTATCACTTGTTTGATATTGAACAAGATATCACTTTAAAAACTCATCGTGAAAGTCTTGAAACTGTGCGCTTCGCGTTGACTAATCAGCAGTTTTTACTTTATTACCAACCCATAGTGGATATGAAATTGGGCAAGGTTATGGGGTTAGAAGCATTGATACGCTGGCAGCACCCTGATCGTGGCTTGTTACCACCTATCGAAATTCCCACGTTGTTTGAAGATAACCCTTTATCTATAGAGCTTGGGGAGTGGGTACTTAATTCAGTATTGACACAGATTAAGCAATGGCAAAACATAGGTCTGGACTTGCACGTTAGTGTAAATATCAGCGCACTACAATTACAGCATAAAAACTTTGTGAGCCGACTAGCACAAATAATATCTTTGCACCCCGACGTAGAGCCAAATAGTCTAGAGTTAGAGGTGATGGAAACAGCTGCGTTTAATGATTTAGAGCAGGTTACTAATGTCATTCAGGACTGTCTCGACATGGGCATTAGGTTTGCTTTAGATGATTTTGGTACGGGTTACTCATCGCTGGCTTATCTGAGGTTCCTCCCCGCAACCTCAGTTAAAATAGACCAAATGTTTATTGCAACGATGTTAACTAACCCAGGCGATCGAGCGATAGTCGAAGGTGTTATCGGTTTGTCTAAAGCCTTTAAATGCCAAGTGATTGCAGAAGGTTTAGAAACCAGTGAACAAGGAAAAGCATTATTAGAAATGGGCTGTAATCTAGCCCAAGGTTATGCGATAGCTAAGCCTATGCCTGCGAGTGAAATCCCTGCCTGGATCAAAAACTGGGAGCCCGATGCCCGTTGGTCATCTTTGAGTGAGTCAACGGGATAAACGTATGGCGAACACAACTGTAATGATTGAATCAACGTATTGCGTGATTGCTCAAAACATAACATGCCGGATACAAAGTAACCCATTGTCTTGTTAACTCTAAAGACATTCACTATCAAAAATTTTTCATTTCTTTTAAAACCTTAAGATTATTTTAAGGCTTGACCTTTATTATTTTATCAGAAAGTAACAAAAGGTCTTAATGATGCAATTAATGATGCAAGCAGTAGAAACAACATTAGTCAGTGGCTACAAAGTGGCTGTGCCTTTTACTGGGCAACGTTTAAACAACGTGTCCTTTATTCGTCAATTGACAGCTTTAACTCCTTCAATTCCTTCAAAATATGGATTTACCCTCGACGTTTATCAAAAAAGTGATGATGGACGTTTAGCCGCTGAGCAGTTTATCAAAGAAGGCTTTGCATCTAGTTATGGCGCAGACATTGATATTAGTATGCCTTGTGTTTTAGCCATTAATAATGGCAAATTCAAAGCGGCTTTGGGGATAAGAGCCGCAACAGAAAACTTATTTATTGAACAATACCTATCTCAACCTATCGAGCATTACGTTTCGCAACAACAAACAAAAGTCGCTCGTGAGCACATTGCTGAAATAGGTCATCTTTATAGCAATTCAAACAAGTTTACTATTCCATTGTTTCTTACCACCGCAGTTTCATTATTTTGTAACGGCTATGAGCATATGGTATTTGCTGGTACTGATCATGTCGTTAAATTAATTAGCAAAGCAGGTATTGAGTGTCACCACCTCGCCCCTGCGGATAAACATAAATTACTAGGACCATCACAAAAATGGGGCTCTTACTACGAAACAAACCCTCAAGTTGTTTTCGTTTCACTCGCCTGCGTAATGGACGTAGTGAATAAGTCACCACATTTTAAGCAGATGTTTGAGCAACTCGCACCCAAAATTGCACTGACTACTAGCAAGCTTAAAAGGTCATTAAAATGAATGAATTGATACTACAACTTTCAAATATCCCCCAAGGGCTTGAACATCAGGTTGCCATTGAAACATCGGATAGCAGTATTACTTATGCTGACTTAGCAGTGCGAGTAAAAACATTATCCCTATGGTTGCAAGAGCAACAAGCCGACTCAGTTGCTTTGCATGCAGCCAATTCCATTGATTGGATCGTGGTTGATTTGGCATGCCAAATGACACAGGTCATTTTTACACCTATTCCATTATTTTTCACTCAAATCCAATATGACCAATTGCTCTTTTCGGTAAAGCCAAACATTCTTTTCAGTCAACAAAAAATCAAATTTGGTGAAGCATGTGAATGTAAATACGTCGCGCTTAGTACTTACAAGCTGGTGCAAGAAACTCAATTAAAGGCACCCAATGGAACGGCCAAAATCACTTATACATCTGGCTCAACGGGCACACCCAAAGGGGTCTGTTTAAGCATCAAAAATCAATTGGCAGTGGCTAATACACTGGTCGCCAGTATTGGTTTACAGAGTCCTCGGCATTTGTGTTTGTTACCCTTGCCAACCCTACTTGAAAACATCGCAGGCGTGTATTGCCCAATGTTAGCCTCTGGCACTGTGGTGCTAGCGAGTGATGCAGATCGTGGATTTGAAGGTAGCCGATTAGTTAACCCTCATGCGCTGTTAAGTTGCATCAGTAAAACTCAGCCAAACAGTTTGATTTTGGTACCCGAATTACTTCAGGTATTGGTAATGGCGACCAAAAATAACTGGCAACCACCAGCGTCACTTAAATTTATTGCTGTGGGTGGTAGCCGAGTGTCAGCTTCAATGTTGGCAGACGCCAGAAGTATAGGCTTACCTGTTTATCAAGGTTATGGTTTATCGGAATGCAGTTCTGTTGTCTCTATCAATACGCCCCATAACAATGACGTTTTAAGTGCAGGAACAGTATTGGAGTACTTAAAAGTAGAAGTCATTAATGACGAATTAGTCATAACCGGCAATACCTTTTTAGGGTATTTGGAGGACGCTAACTCTTGGTACAAAACTCAGGTTTTTACTGGGGATATCGCCAAGTTCGAAAACAATAAAATTTACATTCAAGGTCGGATTAAAAACACCCTCATCAATTCTTTTGGGCGGAATATTTCTCCTGAGTGGATTGAATCTGAATTGCAAGCGACAGGCTTATTTTTGCAGTCTGTCGTGCTAGGTGATAGTAGACCTTTTTGTATGGCGATTTTAGTGCCCATATCAGAGCAAATTACCGAAGCTGTTATACAAGACGCTATCAATAAAATGAATAACCAGTTACCCGATTATGCACAAATTAAGGCAAATATAATACTGACTCAAGCCATGGGATTTGAAGACGGATTGTATACCGCCAACATGCGTCCAAGACGTGAACAAATTAATCAACATTACCAAGCAAAAATTGCTGCGATTTACGCTAATCACAGCAAATTTGTAGTGGTGAAAGAAGGAAAAAATACCATGAGCTTATATCAAAGACTTTTAAACGAAACGACCACTGAACGTGATTATTTGTTGTCGTCTCCAATCATTCATCGCTGCTTTTCTGGGGATATTGAAACTGCTGACTATGTGGCATTTTTAAGTCAAGCGTATCATCACGTTAAACATACCGTGCCATTGTTAATGTCGGTGGGCAGTCGTTTACCTGAAAGCAAAGAATGGTTACGTGAAGCAGTGGCTGAATATATTGAAGAAGAATTAGGTCATCAAGAATGGGTACTAAACGACATTGCAAGCTGTGGTTACGACAAAGAGGAGGTGCGCGCAACTCCGCCTTCAATGGCCACTGAGTTGATGGTTGCATACGCCTATGACATGGTTAATAGAGTCAACCCTCTTGGGTTTTTCGGGATGGTACACGTATTGGAGGGTACAAGTATTGCGATGGCCGATAACGCAGCCAGCAATATTAAAGAGGCTTTAGGTTTACCTATAAAAGCGTTCAGCTACTTGGTATCTCACGGTTCATTAGATATCGAACATGTTAAGTTTTTTGAAACCTTGATGGACAAAATCGATTGTCCAAAAGAGCAAGCACTCATTATTCAAAGTACCAAACGGTTTTACGTGTTGTACGGCAACATCTTTAGAAGCCTAGAAGTGTCGTCTAGCCAAATGCAGGCAGCATAACTTTGGAACCTTTAAATAATACTAAGACTTGCTTAGTCACTGGTGCATCAGGTGGTATCGGCGGTGCGATTGCCAAAATTCTATGTGAAAATGGCTACAAAGTTTTTATCCAGGGGCGTAATCGGGAGAAACTTGCACAGCTTCAACTCACAATGCTCGGAAACTGTGAAATTTTGATGGGTGATTTAAACAAATCAGAAGATCGTGCGCAGATCCTTGACCTCGCTTTTGCCAATCAACCTATCGATGTATTGGTTAATGCAGCAGGTTTATCTAGTTTTGTGGCATTTGAAGCGTCTAAACCAGAATTAATCAATGATTTGATGCAGACCAACTTGATAACACCCATGTTGTTTACTCAGGCGTTTCTGGCCAAGTCTGCGTTGAGCGCTGAGCATCACTTTGATCAAAGGCTAATTAACGTTATTCAGGTTGGTTCGGCCTTTGGTTATATTGGTTATCCTGGTTTTAGTAGCTATTGTGCTTCGAAGTTCGGTTTGCGTGGATTTACTGAGACCCTTGCTCGTGAATATGCTGATACCGGTATGCGTTTTGGATATTTTGCGCCCCGTGCAACGAATACGAATATAAACCCTGCCAATGTTGACGACATGAATACAGCACTCGGTAACACAGTAGATAGTGTTGATAGCGTCGCTAAAGCCTTCATGATTTTTCTAAACAGTAGGAAACGAGAGCAGGTAGTCGGTTGGCCAGAAAAACTGTTTGCTCGAATAAACGGATGTATTCCTAAATTAGTCGACAACGCCATCCAGTCTAAATTGTTAATTATTAAACGTTATTTAAAACAGTCATCACAAACATGATTGTGTGTTTTACTTTAAAGAGGATATTCCTATGACATTTACTCAAGCATTGATCAAATTTGGGAGAGGAGTTTTATTGACTGCATCTTCGTTAGCGGCCACATCTTTTAATACCTTTGCCGCAGAAAATTTTAATACGCAACTACTTAACCTTCAACAACACTGGGTACAAGTCAATTATCAACTTGTTGATGATGCTCAAGAAAATGGATTCGAAAACCTGGTTAAACAAGCCCAAGATTTAGTCGCAGCGAATCCCGATAATGCGAACGGA
>JAWUXT010000012.1:0-10603 GCA_034111205.1 Paraglaciecola sp.
TTTGTGGGCATGACTCTATCCAATATGGGATATGTCGTGGTGATGCACTTACTATTTGAATCCAAGAGTTCTTAATACAAAAAATCTACAACTTATTCAGCATAATTGTTTGGTAGCTATTTAATGGGTGTTTATCAACATTAACTCATTAGCTCGGCTTGAGCATGCAAGGCTTTGACTAATTCTGGTGGTATTAACATATAATAGGCTAGGTGGCTTAAGTAGTCTTGCGAGGCAGCTTGTTGTTCATCTATGGCTAATAGTGATGCTGCATATACTTCTATTGCGGTTTGTGAATTAGGCACAGCCTTTACCAGTTCTTGTAGTGACAAGGGGTGACGTAGTTCGTCAAACAGGCTGGCTTTGTCTTCGGTAGTTAAGTCAAAATTATCGACTTGTTGGTATATTCGCTGACGCTCATATTCGTCAATGTGCCCGTCTGCATTAGCCGCCGTGATCATCGCTCGGAGCATCAGCATTTGACCTGTGTCATGGCTTTCATCCCGCACTACCTGTGCAAACTGTTGTTGCGTTAATGTCGCGGGTGAATAGGTGAGTGCTTGTTTTGGGGCCGAGGGGATATAGCGAGATTGAAGTGCTGCTTCTGTTGCGAATGCAGTTGTAGATGATGACGCAGCTTGTTCTGTCATATCCTGAGACTGATTTTGGGCATCTTTTTGCTGTTGAGCATTTCTTTGTGCATAAATGCCTAGTTGATAGGCTCTGTGTAAATTAGCCTTTTGTAGAGAGGTGTTTCGGCCATAAGCTTGTCGTGAATAGGCTTGATAAGCGTTCCATGCCATTCCTCCAACGGCAGCTAGAGCACCTGTTTGCAGTGGGTTTTGGCTTGGTTTTGGCCCTATTTTACCGGTAGCCGTTCCTATAATAGTATCAGTAACCACACGGCTTAATGAACCGCCTGATCGGCCTCTGGCCGTTCGTGACATAAGGCCAGAGCGACTTAGTCGACTAATTACACTATTCAAGTTCTTCATTTATCAACTCCATACCATGGGGGTGAACAACATTATGTACGTCATACAGATGCAACTAATTTTCGACACATCCATGCTCCAGCATTGCCTGAATCCCTTTATCTGCGGCATTACATTGCTAGCTTGACCAAGAGTACTCAACCGGGTGTTTAAGCATATTTGCTGTTGCTATTTTTAAAGCCAATAACGCTGTGGTCAACAGTTTTTGACTGTTGATTTACTATCGACTATTTTCTAGTCTCTATTTGCTAAATACCTTACCGCCAATCATTTTAAATGCTGGCGTGCCCCTTATTAATGTGTCTCTGGCGAAGATGGCATTACAATTTGGACAAGTGCAGGGTAATACCGTGAAGTCTTTAGTGATACGTTGTTTAAAGCATTTAAGCAGTGACCCTTTACCGCCTTTGCGGTATTTAAATAACTGGGTTTTGCACTGAATGCAGTAAATGTCCACGGAGGACTCAGGTGCTTTCTTATTGGGCTTGGCCATTATTTAACCCAAGTAAATGATTTTGATGAATTAAATATAACACAGGGTGTCATCTTCCTTTTTGTTTGGTCTCTATTTTTGATAAGTGATTTTTCCACCTACGATGGTCATTAGGTTTTCTGAAGTCAAAATGTCTGCTTCTGGGACGCTAAGCCAATCTCGGTCAAGTATTGTAAAGTCGGCATATTTGCCCACTTCTACAGAGCCACGAATATCTTCTTGAAATGCTCCATAAGCAGGCCATATTGTGAACATTTTAAGGGCTGTTTCACGAGTTACTGCAAGCTCTGGGTGCCATCCTTCACCGGATGTTCCATCAAGCCTTTTACGAGCAACCGCCGCATAAAATTCAATCCGCGGATCCCCCAGTTCTACTGGCGCATCAGATCCACCCAATATCATCAAGCCGCGGTCAATTAATTGCTGCCATGGGTAGGCATGGCTTAGGCGCTCAGCGCCAAGTCTATCGGGGGCAAAGTTAAGATCACCAATCCCGTGACTGGGTTGCATAGACACAAGAATACTCAGGCTAACTAAACGCTCTTGGTCTTGGGGCGGAATGATTTGTGCGTGTTCAAGTCTCCAACGAGGTTCAGCCACCGCCCATTCCGATTTTGGTACAGCATTAAATGCCTCTTCGTACCAATCTAAAAGTGTACGCAGCGCTCGATCGCCAATTACGTGGGTTTCGATCTGAATACCTTTTCGCAGTGCTTCACGTAAAATCGGGTCAAGCTCTTCTTTGGTGGTGCGGTTCATAAACCCCTGATGATCAGCATCCGCATAATTTTCAAGAAGGGCGGCTCCGCGCGAACCAAGTGTGCCGTCGATATATACTTTAATTCCCCTCAAATCGAACATGTTATCGGCCGTTGTTTCGCGGCCGCGCTCAAGCATTATCGACGCTTCCATCACATTTGCCGCAGCATAAATACGGGTAGACATATTTCCTGCTGCGTGAATTTCCTTGATAATTTCAACGTTAACGTAGGGCATTCCCGCGTCTTGAGTATTGGTCCAACCCACCTTGGCGTTTTCATACATGCCTTGCACTAGGCTGTCTTTTTTATATTCCCGTGTTTTTGGTGGGATGATATTCTGGAAAATATTCATGGCAGTGGCAAGAATATAGCCGTTTGGTGTACCGTCTGCATCACGCTCAAATTTGCCCCCAATTGGGTCTGGAGACTCTTTGGTTATGCCGGCAAGCTCTAGTGCTTTAGAGTTAACCAGTGCAGAAACGCCGTCTGCACGTGGCATAAACAGTGGTTTATCGGTGGTAAATGGATCCACGTCATGTTTTGTGAGAAACCTTTTCTTGTCGGTCCATTGCCGCTCAATCCATCCTCGGCCCTGAACCCATTCATCCGCAGGTACCTTTGCTGCAAAGGTTTTAATGGCATTAACGGTTTCTTTAAGTGTTGTAATACCAAAAAGGCTTAGGGTTTTTGGGCGCTGCCCAACACCTTCTACGTGCTGATGGCTATCGGTGAAACCTGCATAGACATATTTTCCTGCCATATCCATTATTTGTGCATCACCGCACATATATTTGGCCGCATCGGCATTTGATCCCACAAATATAATTTTATCTCCAAGCACAGCTGTTGCCTCAGCGGTCCACTGTGCATCATGTGCGGTATAAATCTTTGTATTGTGAAGTACCATATCTGCTAAAAGACATTTTGCCGCTATTTCTTCAGTTGCCCTGTCATTTTCAGCGCATGACATCAACAACAAGCTAAGGCCTAGGGCACTGGTTATTTTTAACTTGTTTTTAAGATTCAAAAATTTCTCCTACAGAAGCTTTTTTAAAGAACAATAATCAGATATTGCTCCATATATGTTGATGTTTTAGGGTGATTAGATTAATAGGATATAAGAATCATGCAAGCAGAAATATATGTAAGTTAACAGACTAAATTAACAGGGTAGTCATGTTATTTCTGCGCCTGATAAAGCATAAACATTATATCTAAGCGAAATTTTCTTTCTCACACTTCGGTTTTAGCAACAATTTTAATGACGATAAAACCAACTGAATTAATGTGTATTGTATAGATCAGGGATGTTGTTTATTCTGCTTATACAAGGTATAAAAATATGCAGTGTTTAGGGGCATTATCACCTCATTACTGGGTTAATACCTCAAGGTTTTGGAAGCATGAGAACACTTCTTTAAAGTGCCTGTAAACGTTTCTACCGTTAAATCACCATAATCAGGATAGGTATTAAGATGATCAAAATTATCAGCTTGTTGACATGTTTTTTTACGTTTTGTATATCGACCGCGTCTGCTGACAATGTATGGGTAATTCATGCGGGTAGCGTGTTAGTGACACCGGGTGAAAAACCCTTGAGCAAGCAAACTATTGTGGTGCGAGATGATTTCATTGAGCGCATTGAAAAGGGATATATTCCTGTAGCGGATATAGACAAAGACGCCAAGTTCATTGATTTAAAAGACCAGTTTGTATTACCAGGTTTAATGGACATGCATGTTCATCTATTGTTTGAGTTAAGTGAGTCAAGCCGCACCGATGCACTTTATGTCACCACTTCTATGAAAGCCCTCATGGGTGCGTACTTTGCGAATAAAACCTTAATGGCTGGCTTTACCACCGTCCGTGATCTTGGCGGTAAGCCAGAAGCTATATATGCATTACGAGATGCTGTAGACAAAGGATTAATACCCGGACCGCGTATTTTCGCAGCGGGCAGTGCCCTGGCTGCCACTGGTGGACATGGTGATATTGATGGTGTTAAGCCAGAATTGCTCAAGCTTTGGACTCCTGAAACCATTTGCGACGGTCCATACGAATGCCGCAAAGCCACACGTAATGCCATTAAAATGGGCGCTGATTGGATCAAAATCACCGCTACTGGAGGTGTTCTGTCGGATACTGCCACGGGTACAGATCAGCAAATGACAGATAACGAGCTAACTGAAATCGTCAATACAGCCCATGGTTTAGGGGTCAAAGTGGCCGCACATGCCCATGGTACTAACGGTGTTATTGCCGCCCTTAAGGCGGGTGTAGATAGCATTGACCATGGCACGTTTTCTGATACCGAAGCGATGACACTTTTTAACCAAACCGGTGCCTACTTGGTGCCAACCTTATCACCCGGCGTTAAGCTTCCTGCCATGATGGAAGGAAATCCTTTTTTCACCGACGCTATCAAAGCTAAAGCCTATACTGCCTCTGCTGCGGCCCAGCAGACCTTTCTGACTGCTTATAAAGCCGGGGTTAAGATTGCCTTTGGAACCGACTCGGCGGTGACGCCGCATGGAGAGAATGCCGACGAATTTGTGATGATGGTTGATGCTGGCATGTCAGCTGCGGATGCGATCCGCTCTGCCACCATCACCAGCGCTGAACTACTCGGAGTGCAGGACAAACTAGGTACCTTAGAAAAAGGAAAGCTTGCCGATATCATCGCAGTATCCAGCAATCCATTGAAAGATATCTCTAGTTTACGGAATGTGAATTTTGTTATGAAGGGCGGCATGGTAATGAAATCGGCTGATTGATGCCGTTTTCCTTAACTGCAGAAAAATCTGCATTATCTACACTTTATGACTATCTGCTAGCTATGATAACAGCATCCAAGCGTGGGTGTTTCAATCACTTAAGATATTGATTTTTAAGAGTTTTATTGTCTAAATTACGTGCGTCTTTTGACATGATCAGTTACGGTATTTACGAAAACTGGGATGAAAAAAGTAAAAGCCTTCCAAAAATCAAAACCATGACTACGCATATACCTACACAATTAGAAATTGAATTTGGTTTTATTCTCAAGGCTAAAAAATCCAAAGGAAAACGACTAGATTGGACTATTTTTCACCCCGACGTGCCTGATGAGAGTGGACATCCAATGCCGCCCTTTGAGGGAGTGGTATATATAAGAAATAATGATTGGGAATTTTATCTAGGTGACACAGTATGGGCACCTATTCACGATAAAATCGGAGATTGGCGAATGGTGATAGAGTGTGATGGCAAAGTCATTGCGCAGAAAACCTTCAGTTTATTAGTAGAACACACCGAGGGTGAGATCCAGTTCTGGAAAAAAAGAGGTTATTAGACTTGTACTATGGCACAGCTTGTGGAAAAACGGCGATTGATGATTGTCCATGACACAAATGTTAAAGAAAATGGCCGATAAAATTTTACTCAATATAGTCAAGGATCATCAACAAGACAAGCGCAAACGGCTGGTAGAGCTAACTCAACAAGGGCAGGCCTTAAAGTTAGACGCGGTTAACATTCCAAATAAAATAAGCTGTAAGTTTAATAGTATCGATAGTGCGCAAGTAAAGCAGCTTATGCAATTACTCGATTTAGTCGTGAATGATTTAGTCGCTCTAGCTTAATTTTAAAATAATGAGGAATAATATTAATGTTAAATTTTAGTTTTCAAAATACCACTCGAATTCAATTTGGTGAAGGTCAGATAGCTTCACTAAGCAAGCAGATCCCAATCGATGCAAAAGTGTTAGTGACTTACGGCGGCGGTTCAATCAAAAGTAACGGCGTTTATGACCAAGTTGTTGCAGCTCTCGCCAAGCATACGTGGTTTGAATTCTCTGGTATCGAGCCAAATCCAAGTTTCGATACGTTAATGAAGGCACAAGATATTATTAAAGAAAATAATATCGACTTTATTCTAGCGGTTGGCGGTGGTTCGGTGGTTGATGGTTCTAAATTTATCGCAGCAGTGGCGCTTTATGAAGGTGAAGAGCCTTGGGATATAGTGAGCAAACAAGTACGTATTACCAAAGCGTTGCCACTTGCTTGTGTACTTACTTTGCCAGCAACCGGTTCTGAGTCAAATACTGGTGCGGTAGTGACCCGTAATGGTAATAAGCTACCCTTCGCAAGCCCTCTAGTTCGTCCTATTTTTGCGATACTCGACCCTGCGGTAACACTTTCATTGTCCGATCGCCAAATCGGCAACGGTGCTGTGGATGCGTTTGTGCACACAATGGAGCAGTACCTTACCTATAGCGTGAACGGCAAGGTGCAAGACCGTTTTGCTGAAGGGCTATTGTTAACTTTAATCGAAGAAGGACCAAAAGCATTGGCCCCTGAAACGTCTAAAGACTTAGAAGTCCGTGGCAATATTATGTGGGCAGCAACGATGGCGCTTAATGGTTTAATTGGAGCCGGTGTACCGCAAGATTGGACAACTCACATGATTGGTCATGAACTAACCGGTACCCACGGCATCGACCATGCGCGTACTTTATCCATAGTATTACCTGCTGTGATGAAAATACGTAAAGAAGCAAAACGTGGAAAATTATTACAATACGCTGAACGTGTCTGGAATGTGACAGAGGGGGATGAAGATTCACGTATTGATCGTGCTATTGAATTAACCGAGCAGTTTTTTGAAAAGATGCAAGTGCCCACACGTTTATCTCATGTTGATTTAGGTGCAGCGGATATTGATTTGTTAATCGAAAAACTAACGCAACACGGTATGGTAAAGTTAGGTGAACATAGCGCCGTTACACCTGATATCAGCCGAGAAATATTAGTCACTGCACTTTAACTTAATTCGAGGATAGGACAACGAGTATGACAAGTGTAAATCACCATCATTCGACGGTTCAAAGTGCGCTGGTTAATCGCCAGTGGACACTAGCGACTCGTCCGATGGTGTCAACTTATTAAAACTAGGCAAACACTTTGGCAAGCTTGTGATGTGCGTCGGTCCTGACGAATTGTAATTGATAACGAATTTTAAAGAGAAATATTATGTTAACAGTACACCATTTAAATAAGTCTCGTTCTAAACGCGTATTGTGGTTGTTAGAAGAGCTTGAGATGCCTTACCAACGTGTTGACTATCTGCGTGATGCTAAAACCAATCTAGCACCTGAAAGTTTAAAAGCAGTTCATCCACTGAGCAAAGCCCCCATTATTGTTGATGGTGATATTACCTTGTGTGAGTCCAGCACAATAATGGAATACATTTTAGATCAAGACGTTGAAAAACGCTTGCGCCCTGAAAAAGGTACCAAAGAATATTATCGATATTTAGAATGGTCACACTTTGCTGAAGGATCCTTGGCATTACCTGTGATGTTTACGTTATTTATGGGCATGGAAACCCGCAGCGGCGACCAAAAGATGGACGGCTATATTGCTAAAGAAGTTGCCCTAGACTTTGGTTATATTGAATCTATTTTGGCTGAGCGCGATTATTTTGCAGGTGCACAATTCACAGCTGCCGACATCATGATGCAAGTCATGCTAGAAATTGCTGATCGTCTTGGCTTGCTTAAAGGTCGGGATAACACCTTGGCTTATTTGGCAAAAATACAAGACCGCACTGCTTATAAGAAAGCTGCGAGCTTTGGTTAGATATTCAGACTGCAACGATCTTAATATCAGCTTACCAGTTGCAGACTTGATTTGTTTATTTGAAACCCACTTTAATGCGGGTTTTATCATGATTAAGGCGAAATGGAGCAGCCACTTACGACCAGAGTCTTTAGATGAATGAACGCTTAGATACAAAGTTTTATACGGAGAGTTAATTGCCACACAAGTTTAACGAACTACAAAGATTACTAATCGATGCACTTGTCACCTTTCGATCACAGTTTGAAGAGGGGATCAGCGAGTATGACTTAATCAAGGCCTTAAAAAGTCCGCCTTACTTGGTGTTTGATGAGCATGCTCTGGGAGACGCTTTGATGATGTTTCAAACACACTTTGTGTTGTTTCACTGTCTTTATCAGTTGAGGAATAAATGGCGCGAACAAAAAATAGGGCAGTTAGACATTGGGCTGACGCGTATTACCTTACTCCCTATTTTGGAGTCTGCTGCCAATATTCAAACAGAAGACCCACTTGCTAACTACTACTTAGACTGGAGTAATTTAAGCTCTACCAATGAGAATGACGTGGAAGCCTTGTTAGACAGTTTTTGGCAAAAAATGGCAGGGGCTGATTTACATGCCAGTATATCTGGGGCAGAACTCAATCGAGCCTGTATTACTATGAAAATTGATTCGTTAAAGGATATGAACTTATCTGAGCTCAAGCAGCAATATCGAAAACTACAGCATGAAAACCACCCCGATAAAGGAGGCAGGATTGACGTCTCTCAATCAATATTGCAGGCCTACACTCAGCTGCGTAGATATATTACCGCCAACGGTTAACATCAAACTCTATCATTTTAAGCAAGCAATACAAATGGGCATAAAAATGGCATTTAAATAGACTGCAACTTACCCATTTCGGTATTGTTGGAAGCAGAAAGTTGTCAATTTTAGTCATCCGAGTCTGCAAATTTTCGGACCTTAATAGGTTTTAGTGTTGGATAGGTTTTATATTGTTAACAGACCATAGTCGCATACTTCATTATGATTCAAGGCTCAGCCATGGCTTTACATCACTTAATTTATATTGTTGTAAACTTATCGAATAAACGTTGTCTTAAAAAATCAAATCAAATCAAATCAAATCAAATCAAATCAAATCTAGTCAGTCTTTATTTATGGAAACCCAGAATATGATGGGGGCGGCTGATAATTTGTATTGGCTATACCAATAAATACGATGTGGTCTACTAATATTTTATACTGAAGGATTAAGCCTGTTTTTGTTAAGAACATGTTGCTATAAAGTCTTTCTAGAGTGACGTTTATTCATTAGTTATTCTAATCTAAATGGTCAAGAAATGTTCGTTGTGCCGAGTGCGTTCTATCACTAGAATCCGCGTCTTGATTATCACCGTTGTATATGCATTTGGCTTTTACAGCATCCCTCATCATTAGCTGATTTTTTAAGTAGTAGTAGAGAAATGGACAAGTTAGAGTTTATTCAAATACGTCGTTTTATCCTTAAACTGGGTAAAATGTTGCACAAGTACGGTTCGCCATCGTTTCGTTTGGAAGCCTATTTAACTGAAATTGCTACGCATTTTGGCTTGCATGCATCCTTTAACTCAACACCTACCACTTTAACGATTGTGCTGTGGAGTGATCACCACGAAGATGAATATAACCACTCTGCGCGAATGCAGCCGGGTGAACTAGACATGAATTCTTTGTCTCGGACTGACGAATTGGCACATGAGTTACTGTCAGGTCAAATATCGCTTATGGAAGCTGATAAGCAATTGACTGAAATTGATGCCATGCCCAGCCCTTATGGTAAAAGTCTAACAGGCATGGCTTTTAGCTTGTCTACCAGCGCTTTTGCAATGCTGATGGGAGCCGGTTGGTCAGAAATTCTATATTCTGGTTTGTTGGGTTTTATGGTCTACATGTGGACATTATGGGCACTGCGATCAAAACGGGTTAGTTTAATGTTGGAGCCTGTGGCTTCTTTTACCGTAGGCCTTGTGGCGTGTGCTATTAATCATTACTCAGCATCAGGATTGAACATCTGGCTGATTATTCTTTCCTCTTTGATTATATTAGTGCCTGGTTTGTCATTAACCATGGGATTAGCTGAATTATCTTCACGCAATATGGTTTCTGGAACAGTCAGGGTAATGGATGCCTGCATGCAGTTATTCAAACTGTATTTTGGTGCTTTTTTAGGGGTGAGTCTGGGCTATCAATTATTTGGTCAACAAGAGCTGGCAATGGCGGCTACACTGCCATTTTGGGTCAACTGGCTGGGTGTACTTATGCTGAGTGTCGGTTTGGTCGCGATATTTCGTACTCGCATGAAACATGTGCCTTGGGCAATAACATCCACCTTTATTGCTTACTCTGCATCTACTTGGAGCTCTGGCTTTCTTGAAAACGGGCTGGGGGCTTTTGTGGGTGCATTTGCACTTGGCGTGTTTGCTAATATGTTTTCACGTATTGCTAACGCACCTTCTACCATCGTCGCTATGCCCGGTTTAATTGTGTTGGTTCCAGGTTCAAAAACCTATATTGGACTGAATTCGTTTATCTCAGGCCAAGATATTATCAAAACCGATCACATAGGTCAGGAAACCTTCTTGATCTTAATGTCGCTGGTGGCAGGTTTAATATTTGCTAACGTGGTGATGCCCACAAGAAAAGCCCTGTAACAAAGGCTTATCGTTACACTCTAAATCAAAAGAATTTAAACCACCGAGGACAACGAGG
>JAWUXT010000013.1:0-37288 GCA_034111205.1 Paraglaciecola sp.
TAACCGCGTTTATCGCTTTGCTGACCTATTTACAATGTAAGGGCAAAGGCCCTAGGTCAGGCGCAAGTGAAGGCCAACAAAATAAAGAGTTGTTTTTGGCCGGAGGGGGGCTGAAATGGTATTTTATTGCAGGCTCCATTACGTTAACTAACTTGAGTACAGACCAACTTGTAGGCACCAATGGCACACAAATGGCGTTGCTTGCATGGTGGGAGTTTGCCGCTTTATTAGGGCTGATAATTCTAGCCAAAGTGTTTTTGCCTTTGTATTACAAATATGAGTGCACCACGACCACTGAATTATTGGAAAAACGTTATCAAAACAAAAATATCCGTGCTGTGATTGGTGCGCTATTTTTCTTGAGCAGTGCTTTGATATTTTGCCCTGCGGTCATTTATTCTGGTTCTTTGTTTATGAAAACCATGTTTGATTTGGATATGCCATTAATGTACATCGCAGCGGCATTTGCTACTTTAGGCGCTATGTATGCGATTTTTGGTGGTTTACGGGCGGTTGCTGTATCAGACACCTATTCAGGTGTGTTGCTATTAACGATGGCCATTGCTATCGTATTTTTGGCGCTTAATGCGATTGATTATGACTTTTCTAGTATTCCAGCTGACAGACTTACTTTGATTGGTGACAATGAATCACCTATTCCTTGGCACACATTATTAACAGGTATGATATTTATTCAAATGTTTTACTGGGGAACTAATCAGGTTATCACCCAACGCGCTATGGCAGCCCCATCTTTAAAAGAAGCACAAAAGGGTGTGTTTGCAGCTGTTGGAATACGTCTTCTTATTGTACCCGCTATTGTGGTTATTCCAGGTATTGTTTCCTTTGAGTTATACGGCGACATCGGCGATGCCGCATATGGTAAAATAGTGGGTGATCTTCTACCTAGTTGGATGTCGGGTATATTTGCTGCAGCAATGGCAGCAGCAGTATTATCGACTTTTAACAGTAACTTGAATTCGGCCACGGCGCTGTATGTCTGTGACCTTCACGAACCCTACATAGGCCACCCAAAAAACGTGTCCAAGTTAAGTGCTTGGATCACGGCAAGCTTAACCGTGATCGCCTTGTTGTTGGTGCCTGTTTATGCGCAAGCAGATAGCATCATTAACCTATTGCAACAGCTTTGGGGTTTATTCAGTATGCCGATTTTATCAATATTTATAGTCGGTTTAGTGTTTAGAAACGTACATGCCAACGCGGGTATCATTGCCGTCATATTTGGGGTGTTTTTGTACGGTTCATTATCGTTCGAATTTTCACCTTTTCATGCCCCATTTGGTTTGCACTATATCCATTTGATGTTTATCACCTTGATATCTTGTGTAAGCATGGCGCTGTTAATTAACAAAGTATTCTATAAACAAAATGCTGAACTCGCGTGGGGCAGCGACGACGGATTAATTCAAGAATCGTAAAATAACGGAAACAGTGTGAATCATCTTAGAAAAAGTAATATTCAAAAGTTACCAGAAAAAACTTTCGATGTATTGATCATCGGAGGGGGCATTAATGGGGCAGTATCGGCAGCCGCACTGGCGGCAAAAGGAGCAAAAGTTGCCTTGATTGATAAAGGTGATTTTGCCGGCTTTACCAGTTCCAACTCCTCTAACTTAGCTTGGGGTGGGATTAAATACCTGGAAAGTCATGAGTATGGCTTAGTGAATAAGCTGTGTAAAAGCCGCAATCATCTGATGCGAAGTTACCCGTCTACCGTGAAAGAAATTCGTTTTTTTACCAGTATTCAAAAGGGTTTTCGTTTCCCCCCTTTGTTTATTTTCATGGGTACGCTTGTTTATTGGTTAATGGGGCGTTTTTTCACTCAAAGTCCGCGGTATTTAACCGCAGGTAAAATCAAGTCACTTGAAAATGTGGTTAACACCGATAAAGTAAACGGTGGTTTTGAATATTCTGACGCGTTTTTACATGATAACGACGCGCGTTTTGTCTTCAATTTTATTCGTTCAAGCATGAGTTATGGCTGTATTGCTGCTAATTATGTGCAAGCAAATGGCTCTGAAAAAATTGATGGTGAATGGAAAACTAAAGCAAAAGATGTGATCAGTGGTGAAGAATTCGAAATTTGCTCAAAAGTCATAATCAACTCAGCAGGTCCTTTTGTGGACCCTATGAATCAGGTTAATCTTCAGACAACTGAACATCATCATTTGTTCTCAAAAGGCATTCACCTGATTGTCGATAAGATCACTGATAGTAATAAGGTGTTAACCTTTTTTGCAGATGATGGCCGTCTATTTTTTGTCATACCTATGGGTCCCAAAACCTGTATTGGCACAACTGATACTCAAGTCGAAGATCCTAATGCGGTAGTGACAGACGAAGACCGGCAATTTGTTTTAGACAATGTGAATCAACTTTTAGACCTATCCAAACCTTTGACGCAAGCCGATATCATCGCAGAGCGCTGTGGTGTTCGGCCATTGGCCATAAAAGGTAAAGGTGGCGTAGCGGATTGGGTTCAACTGTCGCGCAAACATGCCATAGACACCAATAAAGATGATAAATATTTATCAATTTTTGGTGGCAAACTGACCGATTGTATCAACGTTGGTGACGAGGTTGCAGGTTTGGTTAAAGAGTTAGGCATTACATTACCTTATGAAAATTTCAAATGGTACGGGGAACCAAACGATACTGTGCGTGATGAATTTTTTCATCGTGCACAACTCATGGATTTTGATGCACTAACACCTGCTCAATCATCAGAACCTTTGACCAAGAGGTTTTGGCGGCGCTACGGACGTAATGCCATTAACATGTTAGAAAAAATCCGTGAAAATCCTGAGAAAGCGGAATTACTGATTGAGAACTCAGAGTATTTACGGGTAGAAATCGAACATGCTGCAGAACGTGAAATGGTGACTAAGCTAGAAGACTTTTTGCGCCGTCGCTCGAAAATATCATTAGTCGTTAGACAAGAAGACATCCTTTGTGCACCAGGTTTGAAAGAAGCTTGTGAAATATTATTTGGTGACGAAGCAGATGCCAAGTTACAAGAATATATTGACGCTATGGGCTAATGTTAATATAGACTCGATAGACTCGATAGACTCGATAGACTCGATAGACTCGATAGATTCGATAGATTCGATAAAGAATGTTGATGTATCATTGTCGCCGCAATATATACACCCATGCTCAATGATAATTATTGAAAACGGGTATAAATTGGTTTTATGTGAACATCTCCCAAAAGAGCTTTAGATCATAGAATTAATCATTATGTTTCTATAAGACGACAAAGATGGACCTTAACCTTGTTTATTACAAATAAATTACACTTGTGTTGTTTGTAGCTTGTAAAAACGCTAATGAACCCCAAATATTTAAACATGCATACTGTTAACATTAAAACAGTTTATAAAACCGCCTATGAAAAATAATTAGAGAACTCGTTAATGACAATGAATTACATCCCCCTAGATAAAAACAAACATAAAGACGTACACGTAAAATTAAATGGTGATTTTGCTCATACTAAAGATACCCACTTAGCGGCTGCGTCAATTCGTGAATACGCTCAAATCGCCAGTTGTATGCCAATCATCTTTATCAAAGATCCTAAAAGTGAAACAACGCACAGTGTTGCTATGTTAGGCATAGAACAAGGTGTTAATTTATTTATGCAAGACGAAAAATGGTCTGGTCACGTGGTACCACTTAATATTCAACGTTATCCTTTTGATGTGCGTCCTGACGGAGACAAATTAGGTGTGTTTATCGACGAAAACTCTGACTTACTGGGTAAAGAGGGTGAGCCACTTTTTACCGAAGACGCACCTAGTCCTTTTTTAGATAACCGTCAAAAACTATTGTCTGAATTAGCTAATAGCGAAATGGCTACACGTGATTTTGTTAAGAAAATTGGCGATTTGGATTTATTTGATTCAATTGTTATTCGTGCGCAATACGTCAACGGTCAACAACGCAACATTAATGGTATGCAAACTATTAGTGAAAAACGTTTACAAGCACTAGACGCTGATACAATAATCGATTTGCATAAATCTGGTTACTTAGGTGCTATATATGCGGTTATGTTATCTCTTGGGCAATTGAATCGTTTAGTTCAACTGACTCAAGGTGGCGAAAATCCTGTTAAGGCTTTACAACTCCAACCTGAAGAGCCAGCAGCAGTAGAGTCGGCCTCATAAGAAAAGCCTAAAGTGAAGAAGTCCACTAAAAAGTAAACTTTTTGTTGTATAAAAAAGCCCGTTACAACTTAGTTGTATCGGGCTTTTTTAATTTTTTTAGATAAATGACAATAAAAAAATATTGGTGTGGTTGAATTAACTTAAAACAACACTTCATACTCAGTCACACAATAAAACTCTCTACCTGCTTCTAGTGTGGCACTCGGAAAATTGGGTTGATTAGGGGCGTCTGGGTAGAACTGGGTTTCAAAACATACTCCCTGATGTGCTTGATAAAGTGCATCATCTTTGCCTTTTTTGTTGGCGAAATGGTTGGCGGTAAAAATTTGTAAACCGGGCATATTGGTATATATCTTCAAGCTTATATCGGAGGATTTTGTGGATGCTTGGCCTACAACTGCTTGGCTTCCAACTGCTTGGCCTACATAGGTGGCTGCTTTTGATTGAGGTTCATAAGAGTCTAAACATAAGTTGTGATCCAATCCGTTACCATATTGAATCTGTTGATGGTTTGAAGCTAGGGGCACACTGATGGTGGTCAGGGTTTTGAGATCAAAAGGAGTATTGTCTACCGCAGCAATCTCGCCAATAGGTATGGCGTGTTGGTCTGTTGGTGTGAAGTGACTGGCTAATATCTGAACTTGGTGGGCTTTGACTGAACCGCTGTTATGCCCGGATAAATTAAAATAACTGTGGTTGGTGGGGTTGTATAATGTGGTCTGGTCGGCCGTGGCAAAATATTCTATTCTTAAGCGGTTATGCTCGGTTAAGGTATAAATCACTTTAACGGATATTGCGCCAGGAAAACCCTGATCACCATCAGGGCTTAAAAGTTGTAGCATAATTGATGGGTTATCAGCGCTAGATAAAACGGTGCTTTGCCAAACCTTGTTATTAAACCCATGGCTGCCGCCATGCAAACAGTTACCACCTTGGTTGATATCGGTTTGATAGTGTTTACCTACTAAGTAAAACTTCCCACTATTAATACGGTTTGCATACCGTCCTACCACCGCACCTAGATAGCTGTCATCAGATAAATACTCATCCACAGTGTCAAAGCCCAATACGATATCTGTGTGTAAACTTTTGTCGTTTGGGATCAACCAACGGCGAATAATCCCGCCAAGATTGAGGATCTCAACGCTAACACCCTGACGATTGGTTAAGCAAAACTGTTCAACTGGTGTACCGTCTGGCATGTTGCCAAAGGTACATTGGTCAATCACGCTTTAAACCCTAATGTGCTTTGAATGGCACTTGTCCAGCCCTTGAGTAGTTTCTCTCGTTTTGTTGTATCCATCTGAGGTTCAAAGCGGCTATCGATTTGATTCATGCTGGCCAACTCGCCAGTCGATTGGTAAATACCTACCTGTAAACCTGCTAAGTAAGCCGCGCCTAATGCTGTTGTTTCCATTACTTTTGGGCGCTCGACTGTCACATTGAGGACACTGGCCAAAAATTGACAAACCCAACTATTGGCGACCATACCCCCGTCTACTCTTAACTTTTGTGGGTTAACACCATCTTCACTGATGGCCTTGAGTAAATCTGAGGTTTGTAAGCATACTGACTCAAGTGCTGCTCGTGCTAAATGGGCACTACTGGTGGCTCGGGTTAGGCCAAATATTGCACCTCTTGCATCGGGATCCCAATATGGAGTACCTAATCCTGCAAAAGCGGGTACCAAAAACACACCATGGTCATCGGGTATACTTTTGGCCATAGCTTCAGTTTCTGATGCACTTTGTATAATTTTCAAGCCATCTCTGAGCCATTGCACAGCTGCACCGGCAATAAATATCGATCCTTCCAAAGCATAGTGAGTTTGACCTTTAATGGTGTAAGCCACAGTCGTAAGCAACTTGTTCTTTGAAACCAGCGCCTTTTCACCGGTATTAAGTAATACAAAACAACCTGTTCCATAGGTACTTTTGATGTCACCTTGCTTAAAGCAACATTGACCAATACTGGCTGCTTGTTGGTCACCGGCTACACCCGCTATGGGTATTGAGTAGCTAAACAGACCTTCTTGGGTATGACCAAAATCATCGGCGCATTCTTTAACTTCAGGTAACATCGATTTTGGTATGTTAAATATATCGAGTAAGGTATCGTCCCAGCATAAATTATGGATGTTGAATAAATTGGTGCGACTGGCATTAGTGACATCAGTGGCATGCATTTTACCGCCAGTTAAGCGCCAAATGAGAAAACTGTCTACAGTGCCAAAAGCTAATTCGTTGGCTTCGGCCCTTTGCCTTGCACCTTCAACATGGTCTAAAATCCAAGCCACTTTTGTGGCAGAAAAATAAGGGTCAAGCAACAAACCAGTGCGTTCTTGAACCGCTGGCAGATGCCCTGCATCTTGTAACCCTCTGCATTGCTGTGCTGTACGCCTGTCTTGCCATACTATGGCGTTGTAAATGGCTTTACCGGTTTTTTTGTCCCATACCAAAGTTGTTTCTCTTTGGTTAGTGACACCTATAGCGACAACAACGGCTCCTTTTTGTGTAGCTTGGGCAATCGCCTGCTCACATACATTGACGGTTGTTGACCAAATATCTTCTGGATCATGTTCCACCCATCCATCATTTGGATAATGTTGGGCAAACTCTTGCTGTGATGAAGCAACAATGCTCGAATCCGGGGCAAAAACGATGGCTCTGCTAGAGGTGGTACCTTGGTCGATAGACAGAATGCAGTTTTCTAGCGGCATATGATGCTCCTTTGGGTAGATAGGAAAAATTTCAATTCTTTCAGATGTTTAATTGTTAAATAACATCTTTTTAACCATGTGTGGCGAGTATAATATTTTTAAGCTGTGAACATAACCAATTTTCCAGAATACCTGTGTGTTACTCACCTATATCTAAATTAAAAGATGAACTTTTAGAGTACGTAAACAACAAAGGTTATAAAGACGGGTTTACTACGCTCCTTTTGGTTATGATTTCCATTGCTTTTGGCTTCGACATTTTTGTATTAGGATCGCTGTCATCGACCTAGCCGCTGCAGACTGCATTGCCATCTTAACTTTCCCTAGATGCCTATTACTTTAGCCATTACCAAGTGACGCCAGTCTGCAGTTTTCTTGTCTAATTCAAACACTTCTACAAAGCAGTGACGGCAAGACCTAAAAACAGATAAAATTGAACCTTTTAGTTCTTGACATGATCGACAAGTGATACCTAAACTGTATAATGTGGGGATAAGTGGCATAAAGTGGATCTAGCGGGTTAAATAATCCAAAGAATACATAAAATAATATTAGATTTTGTTAAGTATTATGCTTACTAATTAATTTTCGATAGATAAAAATAACAATAAAAAAGGTTAGGGAATAATGTTCCGCGGCGCTAATTCAATCAATCTAGATGTTAAAGGTCGAGTCACTATGCCTACCAAGTATAGACAGTCCTTACTGGATGATTGCCAGGGGCAACTGGTCTGTACTATCGATACGCAACAACCTTGCTTGCTACTTTACCCTCTACCCGAATGGGAAGAAATTGAACTCAAATTAAGCCGTCTCTCCAGTATGAATCCTCATGAACGTAGAATGCAGCGATTGTTGTTGGGCTACGCCAATGAAGGTGAGATGGACAAAAACGGGCGGTTTTTGTTAGGCGCACCTTTGCGTCAACATGCCAAGCTCGATAAACACATTATGTTAGTGGGCCAGTTCAATAAATTTGAAATCTGGGATGCAGACGTATGGCAACAACAAATCAATTTAGATGTAGCAACTGAACAAGAAGCCAATTTTGAATTGACAGAGCGACTGCAGGATTTCTCACTTTAATGGAAAATGATTTTTCACACTTATCTGTATTATTGCAGGAGTCTATCGACGGCTTATCGATTAACCCTGATGGCATCTACCTGGATGCGACTTTTGGGCGGGGCGGCCATTCTAGGCAAATATTAAAAGCTTTATCACCTAAAGGTCAGCTGATTGCTATTGACCGTGATCTAAGTGCCATTGAAGCGGCCAAACCGTTAGCAGACGACTCACGTTTTTCCATACATCATCGGCCTTTTTCTGAATTACAAACGGTAGCCGAAGAGCTGGGTTTAACAGGGAAAATTGATGGAATTTTAATGGATCTTGGTGTGTCTTCACCACAACTTGATGATGCCCAACGTGGTTTTAGTTTTATGCGTAATGGGCCGTTAGATATGCGTATGGATACTACCAGAGGTTTAAGTGCTGCACAGTGGTTAGCCGTGGCTGAAGAGCAAGATATTACCCAGGTCATCAAAGAATTTGGTGAGGAAAAGTTTGGTAAACGTATTGCTCACGGCATTGTTAATGCCCGTCAAATTGCACCTATTACCGACACTACTCAATTGGCCGAAATTATTGATTTAGCTGTGCCAGTTAAAGATAAATACAAACATCCTGCTACGCGTAGCTTCCAAGCTATACGCATCTACGTAAACAGCGAATTAGATGAAATTAAAACGGGCTTGAAAGCTGCACTGAATACCCTCGCCCCACAAGGGCGTTTAGTCGTGATCAGTTTTCATTCTTTGGAAGATCGTTTGGCTAAACGTTTTATACGCGAGCAAAGCCGTGGTTTAAACGTACCGCATGGCATGCCTATTATGCAGGCAGAAATAGACGCGGCCAAAGCGATGAAACCGATTGGCAAAGCAATTAAACCATCGGCCGAAGAAATACAAAAAAATGTGCGAGCGCGAAGTTCGGTATTGAGGGTAGCCGAAAAGTTATGAGTGCTCTGAGTACGAACTTTAATCTATTCAGTTTTGTCGTTGCTGACTTAACCCGCCATCCAGTGCGGGTTTTGTTGTTTCTAGCACTCTTAGTTAGTGCCGGCTTAGTGATACTCAGTGCTCACCATAATAGGCAAATGTCCATAGCCATAGAACGTTTGATGCAAGACAAAGATATGCTAGATGTGGAGTGGCGTCATTTAATACTTGAACAAAGTGCTTTGACTGAACATAACCGTATTGAAGCACTCGTTACAAGTCAGCTCAACATGCACCGTCCCTTACCCAGTGAAGAAGTGGTAGTGAGGATAAAATGAGCCGAGGCAGCGATAATTCAAAAAATAAAAACAATGCTATGCAAGCAAAAGTGAACAGTGCTCCAAGTTTATTGCATTGGCGTTTTGTAGTGGTGGTGACAGCGATTTTATTGGTTTTTGTTGGTCTTGGTATTCGTGCTGCTTACATACAAGTTGTAGCACCGGATTTATTGATAAAACGGGGTGATAATCGCACTTTAAGAACTCGTGATAATCCTTTGCATCGAGGTTTGATAATTGACCGAAATGGACAGCAGTTAGCTGTCAGCGTGCCCGTCAGGGCAATTTGGGCCGATCCAAAAGCAATTGCCCAATCCATACAAGACGCTCAAAGAAAAGCTCAGGAAGACCCATCCTTTGATTTGAAGGCCAAGCAGCGGGAGAATAAAAAACGTTGGCAGGCATTGGCTGAAGTCTTAGGTCAAAATCTAGATAAGCTAAAAGCAAAAGTCAGCAATCCAGAAAAGCGTTTTGTGTACGTTCAGCGCCAAGTCTCTGCCGCAATGGCCGAATATGTTGCACAACTTAAATTGACTGGAATTTATCTACGTGATGAATCTAGACGGTATTATCCAAGTGGTGAAGTATCAGCACACGTTGTAGGTTTTACTAACGTTGACGATACCGGCATAGAGGGCGTTGAAAAGTTATACAATCAATGGTTGGCAGGTACTCAAGGCTCACGCAAAATTCGTCGTGACGCAAAGGGCCGCATGGTGGAATTGATTGAATTCGAAGAGGGCAATAAACCCCAAGACATTCAGTTAACCATCGACCAACGCATTCAAGCTTTGGCGTATAAAGAATTAAAACAGGCTGTGCAATATTATAAAGCGACCTCTGGCTCGGCGATAGTAGTAGCCGTTAATTCGGGTGAGATCCTTGCATTAGTCAATAGTCCCTCATTTAACCCCAATAACCGTTCTGGTGTCTCTGCCCACAGAATTCGCAATCGAGCGGTGACTGATGCATACGAACCCGGTTCATCAATTAAACCTTTGGCGGTGTTAAGTGCGTTAGAGTTTGGATCGGCAAAGGCGGATTCAATCATTGATACCTCACCTGGGTGGATGCACTTAGGTGGCAATATTGTTAAAGATACTGTTAATCGCGGTAAGATTAACTTAACCGAAATTATCCGTAAATCCAGTAATATGGGTACATCAAAGTTAGCTCTTTCTGTGCCAAAAGAATTTCTTTTAGACATGTATTATAACGTGGGTCTAATGAGTGACAGTGGCGCTAATATGTTGGGTGAAAGCAGCGGTATATTTAACGATCGTTCTCGTTGGTCAGATTTCGAACTGGCTTCCCTTTCATTTGGATACGGTATTTCTGTGACGGCTTTGCAACTAGCCAAAATGTATAGCATTTTGGGTGATGGGGGGATCAAACGTCCTTTAAGTATTGTCAAACAAACTGAACCGGTACAAAGTGAACGTGTGATCAGTGCTCAAGCGACCAAAAGTGTTTTACAAATGATGGAGAGTGTTGTCAATCAAGATGGATCAGCCGTTAAGGCTGCTGTTCCTGGTTATAGAGTAGCAGGTAAAACAGGCACTAGTCGTAAAGCTAACAAAAATGGTTATGGTGAAGAATACGTTAATATTTTTGCTGGCGTAGCGCCTGTGTCTGATCCGCAACTAGCCGTGGTTATCTTAATTAATGAGCCGAAAGGCGAATTATATTATGCAGGACAAACTGCCGCCCCCGTTTTTGCCAAAGTGATGGCTGCCAGTTTACAAATGCTGAATGTGCCACCTGATGATAAAACGGTTTCGTCCTTGGCTGTTTCTTCTGTTGATACTCTCACGGAGGCTACAAATGCAGGCTGATATGGTAAGCATCAACAAACAATTTCCTAAAGCGTTTGATCAGAGTATCAAACCTTTGATGGCCCATTTTAGTATTGATGCACCCGATATTATGATCAGCGACCTGGTTTTAGATAGTAGAGATGTGGCAATTCATAAAGCCTTCATCGCCATTGATGGACACGCCTTAGATGGACGAGATTTTATTCCTCAAGCGGTCAGTTTAGGTGCAAAAGTAATCGTAGCGCAATGTGACGATATGGCCAGACACGGCTATGTAGAAATGCGTGAACAAAGTGTCATTGTGTATTTCTATCAATTACCTGAAAAACTTTCACAATTAGCTGGGTATTTTTATCAATTTCCAGCTAATTTGATGTCGATGGTCGCAGTGACCGGTACAAATGGTAAAACTTCTACCGTGCAGTTAATTAGTCAATTAGCGGTTTTAATGGGAGAACAAGCTGCTTCTATCGGTACGTTAGGTGCTGGCATATATTCACCGTCTTGTGATACCCAGTCCCTAAAAAACACCGCTAACACCACTCCAGATGCCATCAATATGCAATCCTTATTGGCTGAGTTTGTTACTCAAGGTGTATGTCAAGTTGCGTTAGAAGCGTCTTCACATGCCTTAGTACAAAACCGTATCAAAGCCGTTAAAATCGATATTGCAGTTTTTACCAATTTGAGCCGTGATCATCTTGATTATCATGGTTCGATGGCCGAATATGCAGCGGCAAAAAGACTTTTATTGTGTCAACCTGAATTGGCTTATGTGGTACTTAACGTCAATGATCCTGAACATAAAAATTGGTTGAACAAGATACCTCAAACGACATCTGTTGTGTTGTATGGGCTCAATATTACCGCTGCTGATCTGCCTGGTGAATATCAATATTGTGTGGCAAATAATATGCGATATACCGCCGAGGGAATTGCTTTGTCGGTGCAATCTTCTTGGGGAGACTGTGAACTTCGTCTTTCACTATTGGCTGAATTCAATGTGGCCAATGTGTTAGCTGCGATTTGCAGCCAATTATGTTTAGGTAAAAATCTTAAAAAGATTGCATACATCGTGCAGAAGCTTAAACCTGTCGCTGGAAGAATGGAGCTTTATAAACGTCAAGGCTTCGCAACGATAGTGGTAGATTATGCTCACACTCCAGACGCTCTAGAAAAAGCCTTGTTAGCCAGCAAGCAACACTGTCGTGGAAAATTATTCTGCGTGTTCGGTTGTGGTGGTGATCGTGATGTGGGTAAACGATCGTTGATGGGCGGCATTGCAGAAAAACTTTCAGACAAAGTCATCCTAACAGATGACAACGTTCGCAGTGAAAACCCTCAAGACATTATTCATGACATCTTAGCTGGCTGTATCAATCCAGAGCAGATTCTTATTGAACATGATCGCAAAACGGCGATCAAAGCTGCTGATTCTCAGGCTTCAGCAGGTGACATTATCCTAGTAGCTGGAAAGGGTCATGAGAATTATCAAATTATAGGTAATCAGGCGATGGCATACGATGAACGTCAATACGTTGCGAATTTCGTTGCAGACTCCCAACAGAGGAAAATAATATGATCCCGGTTTCACTATCCTGGGTGGCAGAACAGGTTAATGGGCAATTAATAGCTCAACAAAAGCAGGATGTGATTCTCGAAGGTGTTAGCACTGATACCAGAAGTATTTTACCTACTGATTTATTTTTGGCACTGCAAGGGCCTAATTTTGATGGGCATAAGTTTGTGCAACAAGCACAAGAAAAAGGTGCTGTAGCGCTGGTTTTATCACGCAAAGTAGACACCCAACTTCCATATGTTTTAGTTGAAGATACCAAACTGGCTTTAGGCTTATTAGGTGCGGCGGTGAAAGCCAAAGTGGCACCAAAAACGGTGGGGATTACTGGCAGTAGTGGTAAAACAACCGTCAGAGAAATGGTGGTGGCCATTTTATCTCGTCGAGGCAAAGTATTGGCGACGCATGGCAATTTTAACAATGATTTAGGTGTGCCTATGACGTTGCTCAGATTAGAGCAACAACATGAGTTCGCGGTGATTGAAATGGGAGCCAACCATTTAGGTGAAATTGCTTATACGACCAATTTAGTTAAACCTGATGTAGCGACTATCGTTAACGCAGCTGAAGCTCACTTAGAAGGTTTTGGTAGTTTACTTGGGGTAGCCAGAGCAAAAAGTGAAATATTTAAAGGTTTATCCGAGAACGATGGGGTCGCAATAGTGAACGCAGATAGTCAGTTTGCTAACTTTTGGTTGGATAACGTGAAATGTAATAATGTGCAAACTTTCTCCGCACATAAAAAAGCAGATGTATATGCACAGGACATGGCTCTTGACCTAGATGGATGCGCGCAATTTGAATTAGTGACGCCTAAGGGGCATATCGCTATTCGTCTATCGTTGCCAGGTGTGCACAATGTGCATAATGCATTGGTCGCTGCTTCATTAGCTTTACAAGTTGGAGCAACGCTTAAAGATGTTCAAGACGGACTACGCGTTATGTCGCATGTCCCTGGTCGTCTACATGTTAAACAACTGACTAATCAAGTGAAGATTGTGGATGACACCTACAATGCAAATGTAGGCTCTGTCAATGCAGCAATTGACTTATTGTCTAGTTTTACTGGTACTAACATATTGGTCCTTGGTGATATAGGCGAATTAGGTGAAAAGGCACGCTATTACCACGAACAGGTAGGTGAATATGCCAAACAAAAAGGTATCAATAAACTTTATACTTTAGGTGTGTTAAGCCAACATGCTAGTAATGTGTTTGTCGACCAAGGTCATCATTTTAGTTGTTTGGAGCAAATGATTGAATGTATTAATCAACAAGTATTGTTGGAAAAATGTGCCATCAATATTTTGGTAAAAGGTTCTCGCAGCGCACGTATGGAATTAGTGGTCAAAGCCTTAGAGGAATCCCCTTTGGGAAAGCTTGATCGGTTTAGGGAGAAAATCACATGCTGATTTGGTTAGCAGATTGGCTACAGCAGTTTGATACGGGCTTTCGAGTATTCTCGTATTTAACCTTACGTGCGATATTAAGCACACTAACCGCCCTACTTATTGCCGTGATTATTGGACCTAAAATGATCCGTTGGTTGCAGCGGATGCAAATTGGCCAAACCATACGTGATGATGGTCCGGAATCCCATTTAGCGAAATCAGGTACACCCACTATGGGGGGGTTGCTTATTTTGGCTGCCATTGTATCAAGTGTGTTGTTGTGGAGTGATTTGACCAATAGATATGTGTGGGTCACATTGTTTGTTTTGGTCAGTTTCGGTGTGATTGGTTTTGTTGATGATTACCGTAAAGTTATTCGTAAAGACGCCAAAGGTTTAATTGCCCGTTGGAAATATTTTTGGCAGTCTGTGATTGCCATAGTCGTGGCCATTTACCTGTATTGGAGCCAACAAAATCCTGCTGAAACAGCTTTGCTTGTGCCATTTTTCAAAGATGTTATGCCGCAAATGGGCCTGTTTTTTATTGTTGTCACCTATTTTGTTATTGTTGGTACCAGTAATGCGGTGAACTTAACGGATGGCCTTGATGGATTAGCAATAGTGCCTACTGTACTCGTCGCAGGTGCTTTCGCGATTTTTGCCTATGCCACAGGTAATATTAATTTCTCAGCTTATCTGAATATTCCGTATCTACCCCTGACTAGTGAATTAGTTATTGTGTGTACTGCCATAGTGGGCGCTGGACTAGGATTTTTGTGGTTTAACACTTACCCAGCTCAGGTGTTTATGGGCGATGTTGGTTCTTTGGCTTTAGGTGGAACTTTAGGAATATTAGCGGTGCTGGTTCGCCAAGAAATAGTTTTATTTATCATGGGCGGTATTTTTGTAGTCGAAACTTTGTCTGTGATTTTACAAGTTGGCTCGTTCAAATTACGTGGTAAACGTATTTTTAGAATGGCGCCAATTCATCATCACTACGAACTAAAAGGTTGGCCGGAACCACGTGTTATTGTACGTTTTTGGATTATTTCTTTGATGTTAGTGTTGGTGGGACTAGCCACCTTGAAATTACGGTAAGGGAAGAATTAAAAAGTGAAAAGTTTGTCTTTAGCTAATAAAAATATCGTTGTAGTAGGAATGGGCCTGACAGGTCTATCTTGCGTTCGGTTTTTATTGGCCAAAGGCGCTAATGTGTCTGCTATGGACAGCCGTTGTGATTTAATTGTTAGCTTAGATATTCCGTTACTGTTAGGTGAATTTAATGCTCGTAAATTAATTCAAGCGGACTTGATAGTATTGAGTCCTGGGGTAGACTTACATACTGCGGCTATTCAACAAGCTATTGAGTTAGGTGTGCATGTGATTGGCGATATCGAGCTATTTGCACAGTTTAATACTTGCCCTGTCATAGCTATTACCGGATCGAATGGTAAATCTACGGTCACGCATCTAGTGGCTGATATGTGTAAAGCAGCAGGTAAAAAGGTATTGATGGGAGGTAATATTGGTGTGCCTGCTTTGGACTTGTTAGCACAATCAGCCGATGTCATCGTACTCGAATTATCCAGCTTTCAACTAGAAACTACATACTCCTTGATGCCAGTAGTGGCGACCGTATTAAATGTTTCTGAAGATCATTTAGATCGTCACGGTGATCTGACGGCTTACAATCGAATCAAGTTAAAAGTGTATCAAAATTGCCAGTTTATGGTGAATAATAGAGACGATATTTTATCTTATCCAGCAAACTCACATGCCACTATGAGTTTCGGACTATCCCAAACTAACATCGGTTTTTCTTGGGATAACGATAAAGAATGTATATTGTTTGATGGTAAAACCTTCTTAGATAGCAAACGTTGTTTATTGGTTGGAGGTCACAATATTTTGAATATTCAAGCTGCCGCGGCCTTGGCTAAACTATTTGGTATAGATGATGAGAGTATTCGACATGGCGCACAACAATTTGGCGGTTTGCCACATAGATGCCAAATCGTATCTATATTCAACAAGGTACGCTGGATAAATGATTCAAAAGCAACCAATGTTGGCGCTACTTTAGCAGCAATTAATGGTTTGGTTTCGAACATGGAAGGCAAACTAATACTGATTGCCGGTGGCGAGGGAAAAGGCGCAGACTTTTCTGTTATGACAAAGTGTTTAAAGCAATTTGTAGGTTTACTTATAACCCTTGGTAAAGATGGCGATAAGATTGCGCGATTACATGCAAACAATGTAAAAGTACAAACTATTGAGGAAGCTGTTTTAGTGGCGGCTAGACATAGTCAGGCAGGGGATATTGTGTTGCTCTCACCCGCTTGTGCTAGCTTAGATATGTTTGTTAGTTACCAGCAAAGAGGCGATGTTTTTGTCCAATCTGTGCAGGAACTAGCATCATGATGACCATTATTGAAAATAAAGCCAGTTCTTTTAGACAAATGTTTGTGTCTAAGCATGACAAAACACCAGCACTCATAAAAGCTGATATTCAGCCGTATGATCAATCATTAATACTTTTGGCCATTGCTTTGTTGTCAATCGGTTTGGTCGTGGTGACTTCAGCCTCAATGCCAGTAGCAGGTAGGCTGTTTGATAATCCTTTTCATTTTGCTATTCGCCACGGTATTTATGCTGTGTTGGCAATAATTACTGCCTTGACTGTTATGCAGATACCCATGCGCTGGTGGCGTATGAGTCATGTTTGGTTGTTGCTTTTGGCTGTGGCTTTATTGATTGCAGTGTTAATAATAGGCCGCACCGTAAACGGCAGTACTCGTTGGTTGGTGGTTGGGCCTATTACTATACAAGCAGCAGAACCCGCCAAGTTGTTTTTCTTTTGTTATTTAGCTGGATATCTGGTGCGCCGATACGAGGAAGTGACAGAGAACATAAAAGGTTTTATCAAACCTTTAGTGGTTTTTTTCGCCCTGGCTTTATTACTCTTATTACAACCAGACTTGGGCACAGTAGTGGTGATGCTATTTACAACAATTGGTTTATTGTTTTTGGCAGGCGCTAAACTTTGGCAGTTTTTTAGCTTGGCGATTGCGGGCACTTCAGCGGTGGTGTTACTGATCGTTTTTGAAGAGTACCGAGTGCGGCGCATCACCTCTTTCTTGGATCCTTGGGCCGACCCTTTTGGTAGCGGTTATCAGCTAACACAATCTCTTATGGCTTATGGCCGTGGGGATGTGTTTGGCCAAGGTTTAGGTAATAGTTTGCAAAAACTTGAATATTTACCTGAAGCACATACTGACTTTATCATGGCTATATTAGCCGAAGAATTAGGGTTCTCAGGTGTTTTAACGGTCTTGGTGATCATGTTAGTTATTGTGATGAAAGCAATGGCAATGGGTCATTTAGCCTTGCGCAAAGAACGTCCATTTGAAGCATATTTGGCTTATTCAATAGGAATCTGGTTCAGTTTACAAACCGCAGTTAATGTAGGTGCTAGTGCAGGCATTTTACCCACTAAGGGATTAACCTTCCCATTATTAAGTTACGGCGGATCGAGCATGATAGTGATGTCTGTAGCGGTGGCAATCTTAGTTCGCATCGATTTTGAAATGCGTGTAGATGGTATTCAAGCCATCAACAGAGCAAGCGCGGCTAAAGGCAAGAAAAGTATATTAATAAGAAAAGCAAAGAAAAAAGTCAATACAGTCATTGAGGATGTCATCGTAGACGCAAACTTAGAGTCACCTGCTACTGTGAAAACGGGAAGCATTCATGACTAAACGTTTACTTGTAATGGCTGGCGGTACCGGAGGACACGTTTTCCCAGGTTTAGCGGTGGCTTGTGAGCTTGCTTTACAAAACTGGGAAATTCATTGGTTGGGCACCTCTGGTCGTATGGAAGCTCAGATAGTCCCACAGACAGGTTATCCGATAAGCTTTATTGATGTAGTCGGTGTACGTAACAATGGCATCGTCACTTTGTTGCTGTCACCTTTTAAAATTATAAAAGCCACCATACAAGCGCATAGGGTGATTAAACAATTTCAACCAGATGTAGTGATTGGCATGGGCGGCTTTGCCAGTGGGCCAGGCGGGGTTGCAGCTTGGTTGAATCGAATACCTTTAGTTTTACATGAGCAAAATGCGGTGCCAGGACTGACAAATAAACTGTTGTCTCGGATCGCTACAAAAGTGCTAACGGGATTTGACAAAACTTTTGCCGCCCAACAGCCCACCCAAAACAATAAATATTCTTGGGTAGGTAATCCAGTGCGTCAAGAATTTGCAGAATTACCTGTCAAAAATAGCTTTGATTTGCCCCTTAATCTTCTCATCGTTGGTGGCAGCTTAGGCGCGCAAGTGTTAAATGGAGTTGTACCTTTGGCATTGGCAAATATTAAGCAAGTCAATGTGTATCATCAAACTGGGGCGAGGCACTTAGCCAGCGTACAAGACTGTTATACAAGGCAAACTATCGAATCAGGTTCTTATCAACTCACTGAGTTTATTGATGATATGCCTGCAGCTTATGCTTGGGCTGACTTGGTTATTTGCCGAGCAGGCGCGCTAACGGTGGCAGAAGTCTGCGCGGCGGGCGTAACGGCAATATTTGTCCCTCTACCCCATGCAGTAGACGATCATCAAACAAAAAATGCGCAAACGTTAGTCGATGTTCAAGCTGCGCATATACTACCTCAAAATGATCTAACCGCAGATAGTTTACAAGCCTTGTTGCAATACTATGTGTCGTCTCCAGAAAAGTTATTAGAAATGGGTCAGCGTAGCAAAACTGTTGCCCGTTTAGATGCCGCTAAAAATGTCGCGCATTGTTGTATTGAATTAAGCGAGCGAGAAGCATGAAGATAGATACACCAGCCCATTATCATGTGCCTGAAATGCGAAGAATTAAACATATTCATTTTGTGGGCATTGGAGGCGCAGGCATGGGCGGCATTGCCGAAGTGTTACTTAACGAAGGTTACAGTATTTCAGGTTCAGATCGTCAAGCAAACGCTATGACTAATAGATTGCACAATTTAGGTGCTACTATTTATTTAGGGCACTTCGCTAGCAATATAGAGATAGCCAATGTAGTCGTGGTATCGAGCGCAATTGACCATACCAATCCCGAGATAATCGCCGCAAATGAAAAACGTGTTCCGGTGATACGACGAGCGGTGATGTTAGCTGAATTGATGCGTTTTCGTCATGGTATTGCCATAGCGGGAACACATGGTAAAACAACCACCACTAGTCTAATTGCCACTATTTTTGCTGAAGCGAAACTCGACCCCACTTTTGTTATTGGAGGCCTATTAAATAGTGCAGGCACTAATGCCAGATTAGGTGACAGCCAATATCTCATTGCAGAAGCGGATGAAAGCGACGCTTCTTTTGTGCATCTTCAACCGATGGTGTCAGTGGTGACAAATATAGAAGCTGATCATATGGAAACCTACCAAGGTGATTTTCAAAAGATGCAGGATACCTATATTGATTTCCTGCACAACTTGCCTTTTTACGGTTTAGCTGTGTTGTGTATCGATGATCCGGTTATTCAAAACTTACTTCCCCGTGTCGGACGTCAATACGTGACTTACGGTGTGTCTGAGCAAGCTGATGTGCGCGCTGTGAATATTCAATTAGGTTTTAATCAAAGTACTTTTGGTGTGTTGAGAAAAAATTCACCCGCATTGGCCGTCACGGTTAATATTCCCGGTCATCATAATGTGCTCAATGCTTTGGCAGCGATTGCTGTTTCAAGTGATGAAGGCTTAGCTGATGAACATATAGTGAAAGCGTTAGGTGAGTTTTCTGGGATTGGCAGGCGTTTCGAATTTCTGGGTGAGTATGCCACGTCTAAAGGGCAAGCTATTTTGATAGATGATTACGGTCATCATCCAACAGAAGTAGCCGCCACTATAGCGGTAGCCAGAAACAACTGGCCAGATAGACGTTTAGTCATGGCTTATCAACCCCACCGTTTTACTCGTACACGAGACTTATACGAAGACTTTGTTAAAGTGCTATCTCAGGTGGATGTATTATTGTTATTGGAAGTGTATTCAGCTGGTGAGGAATCGATTGATGGTGCAGATAGTCGTTCATTGTGTCGTTCGATTCGCCAACGTGGACAACTAGAACCTATTTATGTTGTGGACATTACCGAACTACCTAAATTATTAGCTGAAAGCCTTAATGACCAAGATATTGTTGTGACACAAGGTGCAGGCAATATAGGTCAAATCGCCACGTTTTTACAAACATGCCAATTAGAACCAGCATTGTTAAGTAAAGGATTAAAGCCGTGAGTAAGCAGCAGTTAACCCCACCTAATCTTAATCATTATGGAAAGGTCGCCGTAATGTTTGGCGGCTCATCAGCTGAAAGAGATGTGTCTCTAAACTCAGGCAAAGCCGTATTGCAGGGCTTGCTAGATATGGGGGTTGATGCCCATACTTTTGACCCTTTAGAACAGCCTTTAACCCAGTTGTTGGTCGAGAAATTTGAGCGTGTTGTGATCATGTTACATGGCCGTGGGGGGGAAGATGGTTCACTGCAAGGTGCATTACAACAACTTAATTTGCCCTATTCTGGAACGGGGGTGCTCGGCTCGGCGTTGTGTATGGATAAAATCCGTAGTAAACAAGTGTGGCAAAGTCTTGGGTTACCCACGGCCAATTATAAAATAGCTGATAAAAGAAGCTTTGATGCGGGATCATGCAAGGCTATAATGGCTGAACTGGGGAATGAGGTAATGGTCAAACCTGCGCAGGAGGGGTCCAGCATAGGTATGGCAAAAGTGAATAGTGCGCTACAACTAGAAATCGCCATTCAAGACGCGTTTAAATACGATGATAAAGTTTTGATAGAGCAATTCGTTCATGGTTCTGAATATACCGTTAGCATACTGAATGGCCAAGCCTTGCCATCGATTAGTATGTCCACTCCCCGTGTTTTTTATGATTATGCAGCAAAATATCAAGCGGATAGCACAGTGTATAGTTGCCCCAGTGGCTTGCCCGATGCGCTAGAGACTATGTTGGGTGAGTTAGCACTGGATGCATTTGATGCATTGGCTGGCTCAGGTTGGGGGCGGGTGGATTTTATGCAAGATAAACTGGGTCGTTTTTATTTGTTAGAAGCGAACACAGTGCCAGGCATGACTGAAAAAAGTTTATTGCCAATGGCAGCCAAAGAGGCAGGTCTAAGTTTTGCTGAATTGTCTTTGTCTGTGCTGGCAACAGCGGATGTGGTGAGATGATTTAATGAGCGAATTCCCGGCATTGGTTAATCTTCGTAAAAATTCTCATTTATTGATGGGATTGACGTTTTTTATCTGTTTGATGAGTTTATTAGCTTTTGCGGTAGTCAAACTTAATGCTTGGTTAGAAGATGAACAACAAGCGCCAGTACAAGATATTGTGGTTTCAGGTGAACTCATTTTTATTGATGTTAAGTATATTGAAATGTTGATAAAACGAACCCAACCAGGCAGCTTTTTTGAGTTAGATGTGAATCAAACCCATCAAACGGTTGAAGCTATGCCATGGGTTTATCGGGCGTCGGTTCGAAAACGTTGGCCTAGTGGTTTAGAAATTTTTGTGGTTGAGCAACAGCCTTCTGCTGTTTGGAATGGCGATATGTTGCTTAATCAATATGGTGACGCATTTGATGCGCAAATTAGTAGTGACGAGTTGAATTCGAAAATAACGCTGCCTAATTTATATGGACCAGGTGGAAGTGAACAAACAGCATTACAGGGATACCGTAATATGCAGTCGTTATTAGAGACGTCTAATTTATACATTGTAGAAATGTTTTTGAGCGAACGTTTTGCCTGGAATGTTGAACTGAACAATGGGATAAAATTGAATTTAGGGCGTACTGAATTTATTGACCGATTACAGCGATTTGTGGATTTATTACCGCTTATTTCACAGCAAGACAGACAAGTGGATTATGTTGATTTACGTTATGATACTGGGTTAGCCGTAGGTTGGAAAACCGTTGTTAAAGCTGCATGAGTCAAGCAACATAATCAAAGCCGAATAAAACTGAATAATAAGAGATAAATTAACGTGAGTGTAGTGAGTGGAATGAGTGTCAAGAGTGTCAAGAGTGTCAGAGTTGGACAATATGTCTAAAGGTACAGAAAGAAAGCTAATCGTTGGCTTAGATATAGGCACGAGTAATGTTAAAGCCGTGGTGGGAGAGTTATTAAATGATAATTCTATCAGCATTGTGGGTGTGGGAAGTCATGCATCTAAAGGGATGGATAAGGGAGGCGTGAACGACCTTAATCTAGTGGTGCAATCTGTTAAACGTGCCGTACACGAAATGGAATTGATGGCTGACTGCAGTGTTTCTTCAGTGTTTATGGCAATTTCGGGACGCCATGTGAAATGTCAAAACGAAAGTGGCATGGTACCGATTAACAATCAGGAAGTGACACAGGAAGATGTTGACAATGTGGTTCACGCAGCGCGCTCTGTGCCAATTGCTGCCGAACGCCGCTTGTTACATGTATTACCACAAGAATTTACGATTGATGTACAAGAAGGCATTAAAAACCCTATCGGTATGTCAGGTGTCAGAATGGAAGCGCAGGCGCATATTATTACCTGTGCTGATGATATGGCCAAAAATTTGGTTAAATGTGTAGAACGCTGTGAATTAACTGCTGATCAACTGATTTTTTCGGCATTGGCATCTAGTTATGCTGTATTGACTGATGATGAAAAAGAATTAGGTGTGTGTGTGGTCGATATCGGTGGCGGTACCATTGATATGGTGATTTATACCGATGGCGCTATTCGTCATACTGCCGTCATCCCTGCAGCAGGAAATCAAATTACCAGCGACATCGCCAAAATATTCCGTACACCGATTAGCCATGCTGAAGAGATAAAAATTAAACATGCTTGTGCCTTAAAAGATATGGTCAGCATGGAAGACAATATCGAGGTTCACAGTGTTGGTGGCAGGCCATCACGAGCTATGTCAAGACATACATTAGCCGAGGTGATTGAGCCTCGTTATCAAGAATTATTTGAACTGGTACATGATGAAATACGTGCCAGTGGATTAGAAGAGCAAATTGCTGCTGGTATTGTATTAACGGGTGGCACGGCAAAAATGGAAGGGGCAGTTGAATTTGCTGAAGAAATTTTTCAAATGCCAGTTCGTGTAGGTGAGCCATTGGGAATGAAAGGGTTGTCCGAATATGTCGAAGATGCAAAATTTGCTACAGCGGTAGGTCTTCTGCAATACGGAAAAGAACATGTCATAAGTCAGCTAGCCATGAAAAACAAGGCTAGTGAGGGATTGTGGCAACGAATTCAAAGTTGGTTTAAAGGTGAGTTCTAGGCTTGACCTTTAACAACAGACTTTTAAACCATAAAAAATTGGCAGCAGGCAAGGATGAACTCCTGACTGCTTTTATATACAAACCGGAGAGTAAAAATGTTTGAATTAATGGATAGTCATAGCGAAGAAGCTGTAATTAAAGTCATTGGCGTTGGCGGCGGTGGCGGAAATGCAATAGAACACATGGTGGCGCAGAATATTGAAGGTGTAGAATTTATCGCCATCAATACAGATGCACAGGTGTTACGCAGCTCTTCTGCAAACGTGACGTTACAAATTGGTTCTGGTGTGACCAAAGGTTTAGGAGCAGGCGCTAATCCTAATATCGGACGCCAAGCTGCTGAAGAAGACCGGGAAACCATACGTCAGGCACTTGAAGGCGCTGATATGGTATTTATCACTGCAGGTATGGGGGGTGGTACAGGTACAGGTGCAGCACCAGAAGTAGCAAAAGTAGCAAAAGAGTTGGGTATTTTGACTGTGGCTGTGGTCACTAAACCTTTCCCATTTGAAGGTAGAAAACGCACCGACTTTGCTGAGCAAGGAATCGAAGAGTTGTCTAAATACGTTGACTCCTTGATCACTATTCCGAATGAAAAATTACTGAAAGTGATGGGCAAAGGTACGCCGTTGCTACAAGCCTTTAGTGCTGCTAACGATATTTTAAGTGGCGCGGTACAGGGTATTGCAGAGCTTATTACACGTCCTGGTTTGATTAACGTGGATTTCGCCGATGTCAGAACCGTTATGTCTGAAATGGGTACCGCAATGATGGGGCATGGCAGTGCATCCGGTGAAGACCGTGCAGAAGAAGCTTCAGAAAGTGCGATTGCTTGTCCTTTATTAGAAGATATCGACTTGTCTGGTGCCAGAGGTATTTTGGTCAACATTACTGCTGGCCCTGATTTCTCTATTGATGAGTTTGAAACAGTAGGTAATGCGGTTAAAGCTTTTGCATCTGAAAACGCCACAGTGGTAGTGGGCACAGTAATCGATATGGATATGACCGACGAGTTACGAGTCACTGTAGTGGCAACAGGCATTGGCGCTGAAAAGAAACCAGATATTTCTTTGGTATCAAATCGAGCGAGTAAAGTGATTGCCGATAGTAATGAGTTTAAATTGCAGGCTAATGGGTCACACGCTATGCCAAGCGCAAGTGCGATGCCAGAACCTTCAAAAACGGTTGCTAGTGAAGAAAAAGCTGTGCAAGGCAATGATTTGGAATACTTGGATATTCCAGCATTTTTACGCAAACAGGCAGACTAAGTACTAGACTGAATTATTTAGTAAAAATTCTGTCCCAGTAATGACTAGTGTGTACCACAGAGTTAAATATGACAGTTTTTTGACAATGCTAAGTATATTTAGTACTATACGTGCCGCTTTTTATTCCATTAAGCTATTGAGCTAAAGGTTATGATTAAACAACGCACCATTAAACAATCTGTGCAAGAGACTGGTATCGGTCTGCATAAAGGTGACAAGGTCACTATGACTCTCCGGCCAGCGCCAGCGAATACGGGTATCGTATTTCGCCGCGTTGATCTTGAGCCTTATGCGGACATACCCGCTCGCGCAGATGCTGTAGGCGATACTATGCTGTGTACATGCATCAGTAATGCTGCCGGTGTGAAAATTTCAACTGTTGAACATTTGGCCTCTGCTTTAGCTGGGTTAGGTATAGACAACATTATTGTAGAGGTTGACAGCGATGAGTTACCCATTATGGATGGTAGTGCGAGTCCGTTTATATTTTTACTTCAATCAGCTGGCATTGCAGAAATCAATGCACCAAAACAATTCATAAAAATCAACAAAACTATCAAAGTCGAGGATGGCGATAAGTGGGCCGAACTTCGTCCATATGCAGGCTTTAGGGTTGACTTTAGGATTGATTTCGAACATCCAGTGATCAGTCAAACTCGCCAACATATGGTGCTGGATTTTGATTCTTCATCCTATGTAGACGAAGTGAGTCGTGCTCGAACTTTTGGTTTTATGAAAGACCTTGAATACATGAACTCACACAATTTAGCATTAGGTGGCAGCATGGAAAATGCTGTGGCATTAGACGAGTATCGCGTTCTTAATCCTGAAGGTTTACGCTACCCTGATGAGTTTTTAAAACACAAAATACTTGATGCTATAGGTGATTTGTATCTGTGTGGTCATAGTATTATCGGTGAGCTAATCGCATATAAAACAGGCCATGGTTTGAACAATAAACTGCTTAATGCAATGTTGCAAAGTAAAGACAGTTGGGAATTTGTGGGTTATGAAACGGCTGAAGAGATGCCGATTCGTTTTGCTTCTCCATTATTAAGCAACTAAACCTTAGTTTGGTCCAATTTGGCTAGTCAATTATTGCTTAGCCAAATAATGTTTTTCTATAGTTATCAATGATATTTGTCCCAAGTGTATGTTATTGTCAAGAGTGACAAATCGATACTTAAATATAATCATCTCAAATTTTGATAAAAAAGCCGATAAAGTATCGTTTAGTAATGGTACCTGAAACGTATATAAAATAAGCAGTGTGTTGCGATTGGTATACCTCGAAATGCTGTTAGTACATCTCTTGGTGAATTAAACTTAATGGTATATTGAGTCCATGTTGAAAAGGTAGTCAATAGTAATGAAATTAACGTTACTCTTTAAAAGTAATAATGCACGATTCGTACTGAATATAAATAAGCAAAAATTGGTGTTAGCATTATTAGCAATCAGCGGTTTATTCTTGGTTTCGAGTCGTTCTACGCATTCTCCAGAAGAAAATATTGCTAGGATCCAGCATGCCAAAACAGGCTTTGTGCAACAAGCTGTAGAAGTCAGTTTGTTAAAAACCTCTACTGAACAACGAATGACTGGCGTGATGTTAAAACTAGCAGACATGCAGAGTCAAATTCAACGTTTAGATGCTTTGGGATCAAGATTAGTAGAGCAAGCAAAGCTTAATCCTGACGAGTTTAGTTTTAATAAACTGCCTAGCATGGGTGGACCGTTAGACACCAGCCCAGTAGAGATTCAAGTACAAGATGAGCTTTTGTCGAAGATGACAAGCATGCTTGACAAAATCCAAAATAAAGCCCAAGAACTCACCGCACTTGAATCTATTATGTTAAGTCACCATATAGAGCAGGAGAGTAGATTAGAAGGTAAACCTATTTCTTCCGGTTGGCTGTCTTCCTATTACGGCATACGCAAAGACCCATTTAGTGGTTTGCCTGCAATGCACAAAGGGTTGGATTTTGCAGGAAAAGAAGGCGAACCAGTTGTGGCTACGGGTGCTGGTATTATCACTTGGTCTGGTTCTCGATATGGATATGGTGAGTTAGTTGAAATCGATCATGGTGATGGTTTAGTTACACGATACGGGCACAATAAAGAACTTAATGTTAAGATTGGTGATGTAGTAACTAAAGGACAAACTATTGCAGAAATGGGCAATACAGGCCGTTCTACTGGTGCTCATGTTCACTATGAGGTTATACGCAAAGGGAAACAACAAGATCCGTTGCCTTACGTATATCGCAAAAGCTCCTAATAATTTACAGGGGTTATCAACATATTAACGACAATCGGCTCTTATAAGCCGATTGTTTTATTTTTAGTACCGGGTTTGTACATAAATTATTTTTGATTTGTGCACAATTAAAATTATTAATCATTTAGATTGGAAGCTGTAAATCGATGTTTTCTAGTATTTTCACCAAAATGTTTGGAAGTCGTAACGACCGAACAATAAAAAAGTTGAGCAAGTCTGTTGACCTTATTAATCAGCTAGAAACTGAATACGAAGCCTTAACTGATGAACAGCTTAAAGACAAAACTAGCGAATTCAGAGAACGTTTAACCAAAGAGCAGACCACAGAAGATATTATGGTCGAAGCCTTTGCAGTAGTGCGTGAAGCTAGTAAACGAGTGTATGGAATGCGTCATTTTGATGTGCAAATGCTAGGTGGTCAAGTATTACACCAAGGTGAAATTGCCGAAATGCGCACCGGTGAAGGTAAAACCTTAACCTCAACCTTGCCTTCATACCTCAATGCTATTTCAGGCAAAGGTGTGCATGTTATAACCGTTAATGACTACTTAGCCAGCCGAGATGCAGATTGGAGTAGGTCATTATTTGAATTTTTGGGTTTAACGGTAGGCTGTAACATCCCAGGCTTAAATCATGAGCAGAAAAGAGAAGCTTATGAAGCCGACATTACCTACGGTACCAATAACGAGTTTGGTTTCGATTATTTGCGGGACAACATGGCGTTTAGCCCGGGTGATCGAGTTCAGAAGAGGCTTCATTTTGCTGTGATTGATGAAGTTGACTCAATTCTGATCGATGAAGCACGTACTCCTCTTATCATCTCAGGTCAGGCTGAAGATAGCTCAGAACTGTATCGTAAAATCAATGTGATTATTCCTGAGCTCGTCAAGCAAGAAAAAGAAGACGAAGAAGGTGAAACAGGCGACGGTCACTACACCATTGATGAAAAAGGTAAACAAATTCACTTGACTGAAAATGGTCAGATATTTGTAGAGCAAGTACTCCAGCGTGAAGGCATTTTACCTGAAGATGAATCTTTGTTTGCAGCCGCTAATATCTCTTTATTACACCACGTAAATGCTGCGTTACGGGCACACAAACTTTTCTCTAAAGATGTTGATTACATAGTTAAAGACGACCAAATTGTCATTGTCGATGAGCACACTGGACGTACAATGGAAGGACGTCGTTGGTCAGAAGGTTTGCACCAAGCAGTAGAAGCCAAAGAAGGCGTTAACATTCAAAATGAAAATCAAACTTTAGCTTCTATCACATTCCAGAATTATTTCCGCTTATACGATAAATTGTCTGGTATGACAGGTACAGCTGATACCGAAGCGTTCGAATTTCAGAGTATTTACGGCCTGGATACGGTTGTTATCCCCACCAACCAACCTATGGTGCGCGATGATAAAGCGGATTTGATTTTTTTAACTGCTGAGGAAAAATACGAAGCAATAGTTGAAGACATCCAAGACTGTGTTAAACGCGGTCAACCTGCTTTGGTAGGGACGGTATCGATAGAAAATTCAGAATTAATTTCAGGTATTCTGAAAAAAGAAAAAATCGCCCACAAAGTGTTGAATGCTAAATTCCACGAACAAGAAGCCGATATTATCGCCCAAGCCGGTAAACCCGGGTCTATTACCATTGCTACAAACATGGCTGGTCGGGGCACCGATATTGTTTTAGGTGGTAACTGGCAGGCTGAGATTGATAAAATTCATGATCCTAAGCCAAGTAAAGTTGAAAAAATCAAAGAAGATTGGAAAATTGCACATGACGCAGTCTTAGCGTCTGGTGGCTTACATATTATTGGTACCGAGCGCCATGAATCACGTAGAATCGATAACCAGTTACGTGGTCGTTCAGGTCGTCAAGGTGATGCCGGTTCTTCACGTTTTTACTTATCTTTAGATGATGCGTTGATGCGTATATTTGCCTCTGAAAAAATGGGCAATATGATGAAACGCTTAGGCATGGAACGAGGCGAAGCCATAGAGCATCCTTGGGTGACTCGTGCTATAGAAAATGCACAACGTAAAGTTGAAGGTCGTAACTTCGACAGTCGTAAACAATTGCTCGAATATGACGATGTTGCGAATGATCAACGTAAAGTTATTTATGAACAACGTAATGAATTATTAGATGAAGGTGAAATTAGCGGCACCATTGAAGCGATTCGTGACGATGTCGTTAACGGCATACTTGATCAATACATTCCGCCGCAATCGTTAGAAGAAATGTGGGATGTTGCTGGGTTAGAAGAACGTTTTAAAGCTGAATTTCTAACTGATATGCCGGTGCAGAAATGGCTCGATGAAGATGATAAGCTATATGAAGAAAAACTTCGTGAGCGGGTCTTAGAAGAAGTATCTGCGGCATACAAAAGAAAAGAAGAAGTAGTAGGGCCGGAAGTAATACGACAATTTGAAAAAGCCGTAATGCTACAAAATTTAGATAGCCATTGGAAAGAACATTTGGCTGCTATGGACCATCTACGTCAAGGTATTCATTTGCGTGGTTACGCACAGAAAAATCCTAAACAAGAATATAAACGTGAGTCTTTTGAGTTGTTTTCCGAGATGTTAGAAGCATTGAAAGTTGAAGTCGTCACTATCTTGAGCAAAGTACAAGTCAAAGCCCAAGAAGATGTTGATGCAGTAGAAGAACAAAGACGTCAAGCAGATAATACGCCTAAAAATTTCGAGCATGAATCAGCGAGCGAGCCAGAAAAGCAAAACGCTGCTTTACGCCAAGGTCCTAAGGTAGGTCGAAATGATGCTTGTCCTTGCGGTTCTGGCAAAAAATATAAGCAGTGCCATGGTAAATTAAGCTGATCTAAGATTTAACATCCATTAAAAGTCGGGCTTATGTCCGACTTTTTTATTTCTAAAGATTGGTTTTATTTCTAAAGATTGGTTTTATTAAATAAAGAGCAGCAGAATGAAAATAGTCGAAGTGGCAGTAGGCGTGATCAAATGCGATAACAAAATCTACATTAGTAAACGCGCTAATGAATTACACCAAGGTGGTAAGTGGGAGTTCCCTGGAGGTAAACGTGAAGCCAATGAAAGCATTGAAGAAGCGCTAGTCAGAGAGTTGTCAGAAGAAATTGGTATACAGGTGACCACACAAAGCCCATTTATGCTGATAGAGCACGATTACGGTGATAAGAAGGTACGTTTAGATGTACGTTTGGTAGAAGGTTTTGAGGGCAAGGCACATCATCAAGAAGGTCAACAAAGTCTATGGGTGCATATCAGTGATTTAAATAAATTTATCTTTCCAGATGCAAATATGCAGATTATTAATAAGTTGGTTGGTTTAGTTGCGGGCAACGATAAATAAAAGCGAGCCATAAAAGCTCGCTTTTGGTATGAATATAATATCAATGATGGCGCTAGATAAAATATTTTCAGTCTGAGTATAATAAGTGACTGAGGTCGGTCTGCTGTCTTTGATGGCAGACCTTAGTTTTATAATTTAACGATTAACTTACCTTGGTTACCACCAGTCAATAGCAGGTTCAAGCCATCGATAGCAGAACCTAATCCATTCAAGATATGACTGCGGTGTTTGATTTTACCTTGCATAACGTAGGGTGTTAGCTTAGCAATTAGTTCAGGTAGCTGCGCTAAGTGGTCTGGCATAGTAAAGCCTTGGATAGTGATACGTTTTTTGATGATTGGGATCCAGTTTGGGCCTGCACTTGGGGTTTCAGCAGTGTAATCAGAAATCATACCGCAGACTATCACTCTACCATGGGCATTTATGTGATCGAACACGTGATGTTGAATCGGACCACCGGTATTCTCAAAGTAAATATCGACGCCTTTAGGTGCTAACTCTGTTAACTTTGCGTCAATATCATCTGTTTTGTAATTAATCGCACCATCAAAACCTAAGTCATTGACTATCCAATCACATTTCTCCGCAGAGCCCGCGACTCCAATTACGGTTAACCCTTCAGCTTTAGCCAGTTGACCCACTATAGAGCCTACCGAGCCTGCAGCACCACTTACTACGATGGTTTCGCCCGCTTTTGGGTGACCACAACCGAATAAGCCTTGGGTTGCTGTTAACCCAGGTAACGCAAAAACTGATAAGACCATTTCAGCATCTAATCCAGGCTGTACTTTTCTGAGACCTTCACCAGAGCTTAAAGCATATTCTGTCCACCCCATCATGCCCATTACGCGTTCACCTACAGTGAAGTCAGGATGATTACTTTCAACCACTTCACCTATGCCCGAGGAGCGCATTACGTCACCTAAACCTACAGGTGGGATATAACTTTCTGTATCAGGACTCATCCAACCCACCATAGCCGGGTCTAAGGACATATGGGTTTGTTTAACCAGAATCTGGCCAGGACCAGCACTTGGTATTGGTTTGTGTACAACTTCAAAAATTTCTGCACTAATAGGGCCAGAATCGGGGCGTGCAACAAGATTAATTGCAGTGAATGTACTCATATTTGGTTCTCCAATGTGTGATTGATGTAATACAAAAGTGTAAGTGAACTTAGTATTACTCAATAAAATATCAAGATATACAGTCGAAAAATGCTATCTTTATTGTTATAAAGACAACAATCATTACATAGGTTAATATTTAATAGAATTATGGATCAATTTCGAGCGTTAAAGTATTTCAGTAAGGTTGCAGAAACGGGCAGTTTTACTAAAGCTGCAGTTATTTTTGGGGTGCCACCTTCGTCGTTGTCAAGAAGAGTCGCAGACTTAGAAAACAGCTTAGGCGCTACGCTGTTGAAGCGTAGTACCCGGAATGTCAAATTAACTGAAGTAGGTCAGCGTTATTACACTCAAGTAGTCGATATTCTTAATCAGCTTGAGCAAAGTAATGAAGCCGTGCGCAGTTATCAAGCTAAACCCATGGGCCAGTTACATATTAGTTGTATGGTGGGATTTGGGGAACGTATTTTACTGCCATTGCTGGACGAGTTTAGCCAACTGTATCCTGAGATAGTGCTAGACGTTAGCCTTAGTGATGAGTTATCTACATTGAGTCGTGATGAAGTCGATATCGCCATTCGTGGTGGTTATGCACCAAATGAAAGAGTGTTAGCTATCAAGTTGATGGGTAACCAGTTTATCCCAGTGGCAGCACCCAGTTACTTAGCTGAAATGGGGAGGCCGCAATATGCAATTGAATTGCAACAACATAAAGGATTATATTTTCGAACACCTAATGGTCCTACGCCTTGGTTAAGCTATATAAATGGCCAATGGCAGGATGTCTCTGCGGCACAAGTCGCCATTTCCAATAACGGCCTATGGTTACGTGAGTTGGCGACAAACGGAAAAGGTATTTTGATGACCCCACGTTGGGCAGCGGCTCCTTACCTCGCAAGCGGAGAGTTGCTAGAGTTAGCCTTAGATCCAGTAGTACAAATTAGCCAAAACAACGATATGGCAGTTTATCTGCTATATCAAAAACAACGATATTTAGTACCTAAAGTTAAAGCTGCGGTCGATTTTTTAGTGGCTAGGGTTAAGTATTAAGTGGTCAACTTATTTAGGATTTAATTTGACATTTATTCAACGAGCTAAGATCGTATATTCTCTTTCTCATTAACTCTTAGATAAATTTCCATGCCTACTAGAAAAACTATTTTTAAAGCAATTACATCTGCCGGATTAAAGCATCGGCATAAAATCAGTGAATTCTAGTTAAGACATTGATTCAATAAAACTAAACTAAACTATATCTAGGGCGCAGTCGTTCAATGGAATACTATCAATTAACCCCAATTAATATTGTTACTTATCTTCAGTCGCTACCTGAAGCGCGTCAAAAATTTTCGTCTGTGGATAACCTAGAGGTGCAGGAAATTCTCGATGGTAATATGAATTACGCTTTTGTCGTGAGCAACAAGTTAGACGTAAATCAATCAGTATTTGTTAAGCAAGCTCCCCCCTACATTAAAGTGTTAGGTGAACAATGGCCGTTGTCACGTCAAAGGATGACTGCAGAAATACAAGCTTTAAATTATCAATCTAGCGTGTGTCCAGAAATGGTACCTGAGGTGTATTATCAATCTGAAAGCTTGTCTGTACTTATCATGCAAAATCTCAATAAGCATACAATCCTGCGTACAGAGCTAATCCAAGCTCGATATTTACCTCGATTGGCTGAAGACTTATCAACTTTTCTAGCTGAGACATTATTTTATTCTTCTGATTTCGCTTTGCGATCAGCAGATAAAAAAGTGATGATCAGTAAAAGTGCGAATCAGGAAATGTGCCTAATTACTGAAGATTTTGTGTTCACCTATCCTTTTGAGCATCTCGAAATGAATGCTTATAACCCTGCCTTGTCGCAGTCGGTGATTGATTCTATTCAAAAAAGCCCTGATGTTAGAGCCCATGTTGCACAAATGAAGTATATATTTATGAACCAGCCAGAAGCCTTATTGCATGGAGACCTTCACACCAGTTCAGTTATGGTGAATGTGCAGCAAACCTTTGTAATTGACCCCGAGTTTTCTTTTGCCGGTCCTATGGGATTTGATATTGGCGCTCTTATTGGTAATTTATACTTAAATTATTTTTCACATGCACATAATTCATCGGCTGAATCTGTCAATTACAGCCATTGGTTGCTACAGACTATTGACGATCTTTGGTATAAATTTGAAGGGAAATTCTTATCTTTATGGTCAGAACATGAACAGTCTTCAGAAAGTACATTTATGGGCAAAGATCTGTCAGGCGACAGTCATCAAACGTTTAGGCATCTATTTTTGAAACATGTATTAAGCGATACGCTAGGTTTTGCAGCCTGCAAAATAATACGTAGAATTTTAGGCGTCGCAAAAGTCGCTGATTTTATGCAATTTGAGGATCAAAAATTTAGAGCAAAATTAGAAACTCAAGCCCTTAAAATGGCCAAAACCCTATTGCTTAATCGTCAATCCTATACAAACATTGCTGACGTTAATAAATTAGCAGAGGATATTCGTTTAATTTAGTCCAAACTAGACTGTGAACTTAGAAAAAGACTAAAAAACCTTCACCACAGAAGAAAAGAAGGGCACAGATAAAAGAACAAATCATATTGTTTTTACATCTGTAGTGGATCAAGTTTTTTAGTTTGAAGCTCGAAGCTGATAGTCTTTTTTTAGTTTTAAAACATCACTATTTCGTCATCTTTTAGATGTCTTACGATAGGGCTGTTTTCAGCATCGGCAAACGCGGCATCTAAAAGTGATGATCTGTAAGCAACAGATGAGCGGAAATTGGGATGAGTGAATATATAAGTCTGTCCCGACTGTAAAGCTTCTACCACACGTTTGGCTAACACTGATGTGGGAATACCCGATTCAACTAATGCTTTAGCCTTGTTCACAGTGCTTCCTGATTTCACCAATGTGGCGGCTTGATCCTTGACACCTTGGTATTCAGGTTGAAGATTACGTAATGACTCATGGATACGAGTTTGAACAAAAGCAGGACACAGCGCCGACACCGCAATATTGTGCTTTTTCAATTCAACGGCCCAACTTTCTGACATGGAAACCACCGCTGCTTTTGATGCTGCATAAGCACCAGAAAAGGGAACCCCATTCATGCCAGCCATGGAAGCCACGTTGATAATCCAGCCACCTTGGCCATGGCGTTTCATTGAAGGGGCAGTGGCCTGAGTGCCATTTACCACTCCCATTACATTAACGTCCAATACCCACTTCCAAGTTTCAATTTTAGTCTTATCTACTGAGCCGGGAATACCACCCACCCCCGCGTTATTCACTAACATATGGATATTACCAAATTTAGCTTCGGTGGCAGCAACGGTGTTTTCCCACTGTTGATAGTTTGTGACATCTAGCGGGCAGGCTAATACCTGGATGTTAGCATCCCGTAATTTCTGCTCGGCCATTGCCAGCTCTTTCTGATCAATATCAGCAATGACAATTTGCATACCTAACTGACCGAATTCCTCCGCTAATGCTAAGCCTATGCCTCCAGCGCCACCAGATATGATGGCTGTTTTACCTGCAAATTCGTTCGACATGATGATATCCCTCGATAATTATGTTTGTTGATTTTCTAAGTATGAATGGATATTAGGTGCTGGTTTGTTGCAAAAGTACTTTATTTCGCGAATTGGTAAGGCTTCATAGGATGAATATAAGATACCGACTAGAAAAGATATTGAACCACGGAGAACACAGAGCGTCTGGCGTCGGGCGCTTCGCTACATAGAGGAAAAGCGCATTTAAATGCTTCATACAAGGTGATTTTTTTGCCTTTCTCTGTGACCTCCTTTTCTTCTGTGGTGAAATTGCTCCTGTTTTTGCTTAATGTGTATTAGTCGATTGTATCAACACCATCGCTTGTTCCAACCAACACCACATCAGCGGCACGGTTAGCGAATAAACCATTGGTGACAACACCGACTATGGCATTGAGCTGTCTTTCAAGCTCTACGGGGTTGAGGATAGTTAGATTATGTACATCTAAGATCACATTGCCGTTGTCAGTAATTACACCTTGACGGTAGGCAGGGTCGCCGCCAAGTTTGACTATTTCTCTGGCCACATAAGAGCGGGCCATGGGGATCACTTCAACGGGTAATGGAAACTTCCCTAACATGGGTACTTGTTTTGTGTCGTCAATAATACAAATGAATTTTTCGCCTACAGCGGCAACAATTTTCTCTCTGGTGAGGGCTGCTCCACCACCTTTTATCATATGTTTGTGTTGGGTTATTTCGTCTGCACCGTCTACATATATATCAAATCTATCTACTGAATTCAGATCAAACACTTCAATGCCCATTGCTTTCAAGCGTTCAGTGGAGGCATCTGAACTAGACACTGTACCTTGAATAGTATGTTTAACGTCAGCCAGTGCATCGATAAAATAATTAACAGTGGAACCCGTCCCAACACCCACAATTGCGCCATCTTTTATGTATTTTAACGCTGCATGGGCTGCAGCTTTCTTTTTATCATCTTGAGTCATTGGTTTACAGGCCCTAATATTTGGAAACACATTGGTACCTGTTAGTGTAACTCAAGCTGCAGTTCAGTCGACACTAAAAAATTGATCTGGCGTGGCAATAGCATTTAATGGAATATCCCAACTATGGTTGAGCAACTTATCAGTTTGCTGGCAAGTATGCGCCAATCCTATAAGTTGAGTGGGTAGTGAGTCACGACGAATAGGCGCTAAGGTTCGATCATAATATCCGCCTCCCATTCCTAATCTATTTCCTTTAGCATCAAAAGCAACCAGTGGCGTTAAGATCAGTTCAATATTATCTAGAGTATGTATGTTTGTGCTGGTGACAATAGGTTCATCTATGCCATAAACGTTTTTACGGGTAGGTGAATTGGGGTGATACTCAACAAACAGCAGATGCCCTTTACTAAAAGGGTGTAATACAGGTAGTAATACATTCTTCCCTTGTTCCCAACAATACTTGATAATTTTTTGAGGGTTAATTTCTGCGTCGTTTGCGACATAGCAGGCAATGGTCTTGGCTAGGGGTAACCTAGTTGATGCTAAACAGGTTGTGAGTATTTTGGTTGCAGCCTCTGCTTGGTGCAGAGGCGATAACATTTGGCGATTTTTTCGATACGTTTGGCGGATTTGTTGCCTTTCTAATGCATCTGAATTAGACATGCTTTAAGTATCCGCGATCTGAGTTACAGGCTGTAAGTATCAATATATAATTGAGTCAAACGTTCATTATCTACTGTAGTCGCTACATTGATTGTCTGCGCATTAAGCCAATCTGGGCTAGCAGTAGTGTTAGGCAATGCAATTGAAGTTTGCCCAATGTTTAGAGGGTTGGTCGATATTCTTGCATGGCCAGTTTGTAGCTCGAACAAGGTTGGCTCAACCAAATGGGCGAGAGGCATAGCATCGTGGAAAAAACACACATCTTCATCTCTATTTTGTGAATAAAATTTCACATAAAATTGTGCAGCATCATGTACAAAACCACCTAATGTAGGATTGTTTTGTTTAAGTTGAGTCAAAAAGTCTGGGCTAAATGGACAAGAGTTGGTGACATCCAGGCCAAACATGTTTAGCTCCCATGATGCACCAAACACAATTTCAGCGGCATAAGCGTCGTTCCAAATATTGGCTTCTGCCACAGGTGTGACGTTACCAGTTACAAACGCCGCACCACCCATCACAGATACTGCCTTGAGCAAATTAGGCAGTTCAGGTTCAAGGCGTAAGGCCAAAGCTAAGTTGCCTAACGGACCTATTGCAACCACTGTTATCTCGCCGGGGTATTGACGTGCCATATCAACAATAAACTGCGCTGAACTGCGAGGATCAAGTTCACCCTTAGCCTCGGGGAAATTGATATT
>JAWUXT010000014.1:0-26166 GCA_034111205.1 Paraglaciecola sp.
ATATTGGCAAAATCGTGCTCAACCACATAGTCATCAAAACGGGTGTGCTGCAGTAATGTTCGTAGTTCGGGAATATCCCACTGCCTATTGCCTAGCTCAAAAATTTGCTGCCCGACTGTGTTTTCAGGTTTGGTTTTAAAAAAGGTATAAAAAGAACGGTTTACAGTGACTACCCTGAAATTTTCATCCAGTGTAATTAAGGGGTCCCGCAGTGTATTAATAATACTTTCGACGTGCTCCAATATCTCCTTTTGGGTTTTCGATTTTAACATTTGCATACTCCTAGTATTGCTTCAGTGCGTGTTAGATCAATACTGACAGGGGGGTGACAACCAGAGTAAGTGTCGATCTTTTTTGAGGGGGGCTGGATACTAGGGCAGGGTGTTAATGCCGATATGATTGGCTGGAAATACTGTTTTGATGATAAGCAATAGCCATTTATTAATGGGGCATGGCCAAAGCAGATAAAAGCTAACCAACTTTGGGTCAAACTCTTTAATCCTAAAGTAATTACTAATACGTCAATGATTTTGGCCGTGGCAGCACAAACATGTCTATTTTTTAGACTATTGCGAAACAAAAACTCATAAGCCAATAAGTTTTTGTTTGAAATACACTGCCGTGGAACATAAAAATTCAAAATAATATTCTCTTTGTGAATCGTAATAGTAGACCTAAACTAAATGTTCATTTAAAAATATTTTATCGCTACAGATAATCTATATGAATTTTACATTAAATAGTTATCTGATAAATACGTAAAACTACTGATTTTTACTGTCTGCATCTGAGTACTTGTGGCATGTTTTATGGGAGTTTTAAGCAAACATAACGTCTAAATATGATTTCAAATACAGAGAACGAAGTGACTTTTTATGTACTCATAAATTTGAATTGAATTAAAATGTAATAGGTAGATAAGTCGGGGGTGGTGTTGGTTTTTCTAATACAGTAGCCTAGCTTTATGGTTGCTAGGCTATTATTGATAATCATTCATTTCAGAGTAAAAACAAACTGTCCTTTGGCATTGACTTCGCGACTAAACTCGTCCTCAAAATACAAATAATTGAGATGAGCAAACGCTTCTGCAATAGCAAAATTCATGCTGTGAGAGTTCAGTTTACGCTTAAACAACACAGGTAAACATTGCTCTATAGTTTTGCCCTGGCCACAAAAAACTCTAAGGTTGTCTAAGTGAGCATGGTGATGACAAATAAGATCATTAACGCGGGTATGTAACCCATGAAACGGCTGTTTATGTGAAGGTAACACCAAGGTATCTTCTGGCAACTGCGTGAATTGTGGCAGAGTGTCTAAGTACATTTTCAGTGAATTAGCATCCGGCTCGGTACTGTATACCCCAATATTCGGTGAAATACCGGGTAACACATGATCCCCAGAAATTAAGATGTTGCTATCTTTGTTAAATAAGCAGACATGCTCTGGTGAATGACCGCGGCCAATATACACCTGCCATTCATGTGCACCAATGCGTATATGCTCACCTGCTTGCAAACGATAGAATTGCAATGGAATAGGGCGAATAACTTGGCGTATTCCTTTACTCTCTTTGCGATTTTTTTTGGCATTGTGGACATAGTCTTCAGACATACCACAGCGCACTAAATACTCATCATCTTGCCAATCAGATGCGCCGCAAGGGCCGGCGAATATTGCTCGAGCTGTGAAATATTCAGCTTGGCTCATATACATTGGAAGTCGAAACTTTTCTACCAAATACCCTGCCATACCAATATGATCAGGATGCATATGGGTAACAATCACTTTAGTAATTGGCTTACCTAAGATGTCAAGTATCGTATCCCACAGCTCTTCTGTTTCGCGGGTGCCAATGCCGGTATCGATTAATGCAAAACCCTCTTGCCCATTCTGATTATCTTCGAGTAAATATAAGTTAATGTGGTCGAGATCAAAGGGCAATGGCATGCGCAACCAAAATATGCCGGGAGCCACCTTTTGCAGTGTGCCTGGCTCTGGTATTTCAGCATCTATAAACGTTACTTGCATAGTCTTTGCTCCGCTTGGAACGATGATATCGTTTGGTATCATGTATCCAACATGTATTTGGTAGTTGTAACTATTAGACCCAATAATAGTTACAACTACCAAGCATCATTATGTATTGAGAAGTATCAGGGGTTTGAATTACCGCCATATGCAGACGTTTATTGAAAGTCATCCCCCATCTCTAGCAAACGATAAGTGGCGTCGACATGTGATACGCGTTGTAAGATATGAGGTGCGCGACATGCGATAATTGCGGTAGTAGGTATATACTTTGGCATGTGGCAGTGTTCTGATGAAGTAATCTTAAATTGGCAACAGTCATTTATAGCTTATTTTACTTCGCTGCATTAAGCCTGTTTTCGATAAAGTAAGTACTGTGCAAGTTTATCTAGCTGGTTAAAAAACACAGCTGTTGGGCAAAATTTGAACGTAATCAATTTGTGATGTGAATTGATTTTCTTGGAATACCTCGTGCATCCCCATCGGGATTCATAAGGTTCGTTAATTAGGAATAGACATGAAAAAAACTATGATTGCAGTGGCGTTATCTGCCTTTATTTTATCTGGGTGTGCGTCTAATACTAGTAATACACAAAAAGGCGCTGGGATTGGTGCCGTTATAGGGGCCTTGGTGGGAAAAGGGACCGGCGACAATGATAAAAAACGTTATGTTTGGGGCGCAGCTTTAGGCGCATTAGCGGGTGGTGCCATAGGTAGCTATATGGACAAACAAGAAGAAGAGTTTCGTGAAGAACTCGCAGATAGTGGCGTTGAAGTGTATCGAGAAGGAGACAGCATTCGTTTATCGATCCCCGGTAATATTACTTTTGCTACAGGCAGCGATGCGATTGTAACGGGTTTTTATCCGGTCTTAGAAGATGTTGCAAAGGTATTGAATCGTTACGATAAGACTAAGCTGAGTATCGAGGGGCACACTGACTCTGTAGGCGATGTAAACTACAATCGAGAATTGTCGATGCAACGTGCAAATAGCGTAGCCACGTATTTAAAGGCGACCAATGTTGAAGCTAATCGTTTGCAGACGCTTGGAATGGGCGAGAGTCAACCGATAGCAGATAATGCTACTGCTCAAGGTCGTCAAGCAAATAGACGTGTTGAGCTACGCGTAATCCCATTGTAACGTTAACTAAAAACAACCTAATGCAAAAGGTGGCTGTTTGATACAGCCACCTTTTTTGTTTATAGCATTGAATTAGTCGTTGATTTTTACTGGTACACAGCCGTTTTTATCCAACTCTTGCCCTTTAACTAACATAGACAGCCTTCTGCATAGTACATAAAAAACAGGGGTGAATATTAAGCCAAAGAATGTCACGCCTAACATGCCACTAAACACAGTGACGCCTAAAGCCTGACGCATTTCAACGCCTGCACCCGTTGCGATAGCCAGCGGTATAACGCCTAGGATAAACGCAAATGAAGTCATAAGGATAGGTCGTAACCTTAGCTTAGCCGCATCAACTGCAGCCTCGTAAAGTGGTGTGCCGTGTTGCTCTAGATGACGGGCAAATTCAACAATCAAAATCGCATTTTTACTAGCAAGCCCGACTAGAACAATCAAGCCTACTTGGGTCAAAATATTATTATCCATGCCCATTAACCACACCCCCGCAATAGCGCTGAGTAGACACATAGGCACAATCAGGATAACCGCTAAAGGTAAGGTCCAGCTTTCATATAAAGCTACCAATAATAAAAATACAAATACTACCGCCATTATAAACGCGATGATCGCTGTGTTACCGGCGATTTGTTGCTGATATGCCAGCTCTGTCCATTCAAAGCTAATGCCATCAGGTAAAATTTTTGCAGCGAGTTTTTCCATGCTAGCAATGGCTTCACCAGAACTGAATCCTGGGGCGGTGCTACCTAATAAGTCTGCAGCGGGGTACAAGTTGTATCTAGGCACACGCGACGGACCTGATTGGTTTTTGAACGTAACCACAGAGTTAAGCGGCACCATATCACCAGATGCATTTTTAACTCGAATCCGGCCAATATCATCAGGTGTCATTCTAAAGGGCGCATCGGCTTGTGCGGTGACTCTAAAGGTTCTGCCCAGGTAACTAAAGTCATTCACAAAGGCGCTACCTAAATATATCTCCAGTGCACTAAATACCTCTGATACTGGCACACCTAGACGTTCGACTCGTTCTCGGTCTATATCAACATAGAGTTGAGGCGTGTTGGTTTCAAACAAACTAAAAACATTTTGAGTGGCTGGAGCCTGATTTGCCGCTCCAGCCAATTCCCACATTGTTTGTTCTAAAACGGGAAGACCACGACCAGCTCTGTCTTCAATCATCATTTTAAAGCCTCCGCCGTTACCAATTCCTCGCACCGCGGGTGGCGGAATGACGACTACAAAAGCTTCTTTGATTTGTGACATCTGGTATTGCACTTCTGCGAAAATTTGATCGAAGGTTAAGCCTTTTTCTGAGCGCTCATCAAAATAATCCATCATGGTAAAGATAGCTGCAGAATTAGATGCATTTGTGAAGGTAGCACCAGAAAATCCAGCAAAGCCTACAGAGGTTCTAATACCGTCAATTTTTAATAATCGGTCTACTGTGTCCTTTACTACATCGTCAGTGCGAGACAAAGAAGCACCTGCAGGCAATTGAATGCTAACAATTAAGTAACCTTGAACTTGCGAGGGATTAAAACCTTGTGGCACAGAGGTAAACAAATAACCTGCCAACACCATTAGCCCCACATAGACAAGAGACATGAGTGCGCCTAGACGTATGAGTTTGGCCGTTAACCTTCCATATAGTTGTGCAGTTTTGTCCATCATCCGATTAAAAGCAGCGCCAAGGCGCGCTAACCATCCAAAATTTTGTTTAGTCGGCTCATGGGGCCTGAGTAACACCGCGGATAAAGCGGGACTTAAAATTAAGGATACCGCCACGGAAATTAATGTGGCTACGGCGATGGTGATGCCGAATTGACTATAAAATTGCCCTGAAATGCCGCCGACAAAAGCGGTGGGCAAAAATACTGCTACCAACACCAAGCCTATCGCCATGACTGCGCCACCTACTTCGCGCATGGTTTCACGCGCTGCTTGCATAGGCTTTTGCCCCTGGGATAATAAACGTTCCATGTTTTCGACCACGACTATAGCGTCGTCTACCACAATGCCTATGGCTAGCACCAATCCAAACAGTGTCAGGTTATTCAGTGAAAACCCTAGGGCACTCATCACCGCAAACGTACCGATGAGGGAAACAGGTATGGCGATAATGGGGATAATTGCCGCTCGCCAGTTTTGTAAGAAAACCAGTATCACTAATACCACTAAACCTATGGCTTCATAGATGGTGAATTCAACTGCATCGATTGACTGACTAATAAATTCGGTGGGGTTGTAGGCAATATCGTAGGCTAAGTCTGGTGGGAAGTTAGCGGATAACTTCTCCATGATGCCGCGAATTGTCGCTGCGGTTTCTAATGCATTAGTACCCGGTCGCTGAAAAATAGGCATAGCCACGGCTTTTTTATCACCTAAATAGCCTCGTGTGGCATAACTTTCGGCGCCTAGCTCAACTCTACCAACGTCTTTAAAACGTACAATTCTGCCGTCGGTATTTTTGATAATAACATTATTGAATTGTTCTGGCTCAACGAGTCGCCCTTGGGTTTGCACACTGAGTTCAAAAGCAGTTTGTCCTTGGGTAATAGGGGATTTATTTAAGGTACCACTGGCTACTTGAATATTCTGACCTTGTAATGCGCTGACTACCTCTGCTGCCGTCATATCGATTGAAGCTATGCGGTCTGGATCAAGCCACACACGCATTGAATATTGACTGGCTCCAAATACGAGTATGTTACCAACACCTTGAATACGCGCCAATTGGTCACGTACTTGTAACGTCACATAGTTGGCTATGTAGGTTTGATCATAGGTGCCATTGGGTGAAAACATATTCACCACTAACATCAAGTCAGGTGAATTTTTAATGGTAGTTACACCGATACGTCTTACCGGTTCGGGTAGACGTGGTTCAGCTATTGCCACGCGGTTTTGCACTTGCACTTGAGCGGTATCTAAATCGGTACCTAACTTAAAGGTAACCGTGATACTGACATTACCGTCTGCGGTAGATTGAGAAGAGATATACAGCATGTTTTCCACACCATTTATCTGTTGTTCTAAGGGCGTGGCAACTGTTTGTGCAGCAATTTCGGCATTGGCTCCGGGGTAAGATGCGGTCACCTGAATAGTCGGTGGAGCAACTTGTGGATATTGTTCGATAGGCAATGTTTGGTATGCAAGGCTACCAATAATTAATACAATAATGGCTAAAACAGACGCAAACTTGGGTCTGGAGATAAAAAACTGCGAAAAGTTCATGTATCTATTCCCAGTTAGTAGCTGTATTGGCTAGCAATATCGACTTGTTTCGGCGACACAATAGCCCTCGGTCGAGCACGCATCATGCCATTGACTAATATCCTGTCATTGGGGAGTAAACCTTCAGTAATAATCCGCAAATCTTGAGTGTGTAACTCACCAGTGGAGACAAATTTACGATCTATTTTATTATCAGCGGTTACCACATAGATAAACTTACGTGATTGATCAGTACCAATAATAATATCGGGCACCAACATAACAGACACATTCTCTTGGGATAACAATCGCATACGACCAAATATACCGGGTAAAATAAACCCACCTGGATTATCCAAAATAGCTCTGCCTTGAATAGTACCAGTGCTTTGGTCCACCTGATTGTCAACAAAATCCATAACACCTAAGTGACTAAACTCTTGCTCATCCTGCAAACGTATTTGCACTGGATTGGATTTAGTCCGAGAGCTCTCACGTTTGTCTAACTGGCTTAGGCGTATATATTTTAAAAGGTCTCGTTCACCTGCATCAAAATAGAAATGAATGGGATTAAGTGATACAACAGTGGTTAGCAATGTTGCCTCGCTCGTACCACCGGTCACAAGATTACCTTCATTCACCAAATCTCGTGAAACTACGCCATTTATAGGCGATTTAACCTCAGTGAATTCCATTTCCAATTTGGCATTTTCAAGGGCTGCCCAAGCGAGTTGATATTCATTGGTTCTGCCATCTACTTCTTCTTGAGATAACGAATTTTTACTGCGTAAATCTTTGCCTCTGTCCAACTCTTTTTTTGCTAATTCATAACGTGATTCAGCACTTTTTAAAGCAATTTTGAATGGGCGTTGATCAATGATAAATAACACATCCCCTTTGTTGACTGCTTGGCCATCTTTGAATGTGGTTTGTTGTAAATATCCACTCACTCTTGCTCTGATTTGTGCTTGGTTGACCGCAGCAAATCTGCCAGTGTATTCATCCCATTGGGTGATTACAGCCAGAATGGGCTGGCTAACATCCACTTCGGGTGCCGGCATTTGTTGAGACTGTTTTTCAGTCTTAGAGCAGCTGCTAGCCAAAGCTATTAGCAATATAATTAATAGGTAAGAAATAGGTGAGCGCATGAATAAATTCCTTAACGGGTCGAGCCGAGCGGGGTGGTATAGAGTATATAAACAGAATTGCAGGAGTTGTTACTAAAAATTCAGAGCAAGATTAAACGCCATGTGTTTATGCTTATTTCAATAATACATACTAAGTGGGCAGATAGTGCAAATAAAATGTGCTGTTTTATCAAAAAATGACATAAGAAAATGACTATGGTTGATTATTGTAAATTAAGTGTAAACGCCTGTTTAAAGCCTTTAACCGATAATCTATTTTTTACCATTGTCTCTTACACCAGTGTTACAATTGCACGCCCAGACTGACTGAGTTTATGTGATATTACCGTCATAAAATATTCCCAATTCCATTCATTCAAGCAAACCAACAAAGCGATCTTGAGATAACTGCTTATCAGGCAAGGTAACCTGCTACAGGCAAAGCGTTTTGCTATAGAATAGAAAACTGAGTCGCACATTTCACAAAATAGCTAAAAACCTAAATAAGGAACACTTAATGAGACACCTAGCTTTATTGGTGTGGTTAATAATACTTGGCCACTCTGATGTTATGGCTCATCAAGCTGCTGTCACTTATGTGGCAAATGAAGCGGTATTGATAACAAATGGTGATAAGAAAGTCTTGTTTGACCCCTTTTTTCACAAAGCCTTGGGTATTTATCAGTTGGTACCAGAAGATACTCAACAGGCTATATTTACTGGTACACCCCCGTTCGATAATTTAACGGCTATTGTCATCAGCCATGCCCACGGTGATCATTTTGCTGCAGACGATGTGTTGAAGTACTTATTGAAATACCCTGATACTCAGCTAATTGCGCCACGGCAAGCGGTCACAGAATTAATCGCTTTGGCTGAAGCTAAGCAAATACTCCCTCAAGTGACCAGCGTGGAACTGGCATTTAATCAAGCACCAAAAACCTTAGAGGTGGCAGGTTTATTGATTGATGCTGTGCGTATCCCCCATGCTGGTTGGCCCGGGCGATCAAACATTGAAAATTTAGTGTTTAGAGTGACCCTAAAAAATCAAGGTGCATCTGTCACTGTTATGCATATGGGCGATGCCGACCCAGATGAAGAGCATTACCTGGCTTATAAAGACCATTGGCAAAAGCGTATTAGCGATACTGCATTACCACCCTACTGGTTCTATTCTTCAGCTGAAGGCAGGGATATATTGACCGATATCCTCAATGTGAAAAAGAGCATTGGTATCCATGTGCCAATTGAAATTCCAAATCATCTTAAATCAAGCAACGAAGACTATTTTTCTAAGCCCGGTGAGATGCGAAATATTGATAAGCCTCACAAGCATTGAATGTACATATATATTCTTTTTTATCCGGAATTTAGGTAGTCTAAGATTTGAATCGACTTAAAAGATACGAATATGAAAACACTATTTTTAGCTCTATTGATCATTGCATCAATAGGCTGTAGCTCTACAGAGCAACCTCTAGCGAAATCTGAGCCCTTTACTGGCGTGATTTCAGGGAGTCAACTGATTGAAGAATATCCTGAATTTCGTGCCGTTTATGAACAATACCAACCTAGCTCAGCTGAAGTCGCAGCGGTACAGTCTTTATCGGGCAAGTCTCTGGTCGTGTTATTAGGCACATGGTGTCACGACAGTGAGCGTGAGGTGCCAAGGTTACTAAAATTATTGGATTTGTCTGGTGTCGAGTTGCAAAGCTTGTCGTTATATGGCGTTAATTACAACAAGCAAGAACCCAATGATTTACACCGGAAATATGACTTAATGTACACACCGACCATTATTTTACTGCAAGGCGAAAATGAATTAGGTCGCATTATTGAAAAACCGGTGACTAGTTTGGGTGAAGATTTAGCCAGCTTTGTTACTGAGTGATTGAACAACTTTTGTGGTGCAAGTAGCCGTACTCGATTTTTTCATCTAGCAATTTATAGTAGGAATTAACTATTCAATCACTCACACCCAGCAATAAAGACCTTTGGTTTCTTCCACTAGGTGGAACCGGCGAAATAGGCATGAACATGAACTTGTATGGTCATGCTGGGCAGTGGTTGATGATGGACTGTGGCATCACGTTTAATAGCCCACTTTGCCCCGAAGCTGAAGCAAAAGCTAGTGGGCTGCATAAACATGACATTGTGGCTGCCGACCCTTGGTTTATTAGTCAGCGTAAAGAACAGTTAGCGGGTATTGTGATTACTCATGCCCATGAAGATCATTTAGGTGCGTTGCCTTATCTATGGCGACGCTTTAAATGCCCAGTTTACACCACCAAATACACTGCAGAAATATTACGTAGAAAACTTGCTCGTGACACTAGGGGTGACAGTATCCCGATCATCGAAATTGAAAGTGGTGCGCGAGTCGATATTGGCGAATTTAACGTTGAATGGATATCAATAACACATTCATTACCTGAGCCACATGCCTTTGTTATTAGAACCTCTGCAGGCAGTGTTTTTCACACTGCTGATTGGAAAATAGACCCTGCACCAGTGACTGATAAACCCTTTAACGCCCACCCTTTCAAGTTGTTGGGTAAGCAAAATATTTTAGCCATGGTCTGTGACTCTACTAACGCCACTCGCGAAGGTCATTCGGTGTCTGAGCAACAATGTTATAAGGGCTTGAAACAAGCCGTCGTAAACGCTAAGGGACGAGTCGTGGTAGGGTGTTTTAGCAGTAATATTGCACGTTTGATTACCTTGGCAAAAATAGCCAAAGAAACCGGACGCTACTTTTCACTATTTGGCCGTTCATTACAAAACACCGTGGGGGCTGCAAAAGCTACCGGGCATTGGCCAGATGATTTGCCGGTGCTTGATGCTTTTAATACCGGATATTTATTACCACAAGAAGTGTTGGCGGTAGCAACAGGTAGCCAAGGAGAGCCAAGGGCTGCATTAAATCAATTGGCCAAAGATACCTATCGAAATGTATCCTTAGATGCAGGTGATCTCGTGATTTTCAGCTCTATTGTGATACCCGGCAATGAAACATCCATCGAGAACCTGCTTAAAGCCTACAAAGCCCGCAACATTAAAACCCTAATGGCCGATGACTCAGAATTACCTATTCATGCCTCAGGTCATCCATGTCAAGAAGAGTTAAAACAAATGTATGAATGGGTGCGCCCACAAATTGCTATACCCACCCACGGAGAAGCTGAGCATCTAGAAGCCAATGCAGAAATAGCCCGTTTAAGTCATGTGCCCAGAAGTTTGACTGGATTAAATGGCGACTTGTTTAAGTTAGCACCAGAGGTGAAATTGGTTAAACAAGCTGTTAGAGCAGGCAGGATTGCTTTGCAGCAGTCTTAGGAGGGACAATTAGCCAGCTGAGCAAAATGAAATCAAACTTGCTTTTACGTTACAGATTTTTATTTGGCCTGTTGCAACCTAAATGTTTGCATTTTGGCGATCAAGTAAAGAACTGAAATTTGTGCTGCAAGGGCTACGAATATCCAATGAGTCTGTGGATTAAACCCAGCAAAGATAAAACAGCATAAGGCAATGCTACCATTGGTCAGAGCATAAGGCAGTTGGGTTCTAAAATGTTCAAACTGATTACATCCTGAGCCAGTGGAGGAGAGTATGGTGGTTTCAGAAATTGGTGAACAGTGGTCACCAAACAAGCCCCCAGATAAAACCGCACCAATGCTGACTACTAGTGAAGCCTCTATGGCAAGCGCAGTAGGTATCATCAAAGGGAACATAATAGCGAAGGTGCCCCATGACGAGCCAGTACTAAAAGAAATAATACCAGATAACACAAAAGCCACCGCCGGCAATAACCAATAGGGAAAACCTTGTTGAGCCTGCTCGGCAATATAATTGGCCGTGCCCAGTTCCTTACCTAACCCACTGAATGTCCATGCTAATATCAGCACTATTGCTACTTGCATCATATTACCCATACCTTGCAAATACAAACCAATGCCTTCAGTTAACGTTCTGACGCCATAGAAAGCCATCATTAACATTAAGCTCAGGGCGGCAAAAAAATAGGCACTGGATAATGCGGCGCGAAAGGTCGCCCCAGCCACTTTTTCAAAAGGAAAACCTAAGGGAAGTAAGATTGCACAGAGCACTGTGGCCATAATCAACAGAGGAATAAACACGAATGACGCCCTAGCTTTACTGTGACTGAATGCCTGTATATCGTCCTTGTTTTGCTCACTAATGGTTTGCTTTGTCGCACGTTTGGCTGTCTTTTCTGCCTCGGCCATGGGGCCAAAATCTAGGTCTGCATAGATAAGTACCGGTACAATGAAGATGGCTAATATCGCATAGAACTGAAAAGGTATGGCCTGAATAAAACTATCCAAGGCCGATATATCTTGTCCTGCACCATCAAATTCTTTTTGTATCAGGCTGATGATGTAAATGCCCCATCCAATAAAAGGCACTAAAATAGCGACGGGGGAGGAGGTAGAGTCCACGATAAACGCCAGTTTTTGTCGAGAAATCTTGAGTTTATCAAATAATGGTCGAAACACTGGGCCAACAATCAGAGGTGTGCCTAAGTCAGAGTAGAAAATGAAAATTCCTCCGAACCAAGCCGATAGTTGTGCGCGGCCTGTGTTACTAATCTTGCGCACTATAGACAGCGCAAAAGCTGGGCCGCCACCTGATTTTTCCATCAGGGTCACAAACCCTCCAATAAATACCAGCAGCACTATTACCCCTGCGTTGTAGCTATCGCTCACAGTGGCCACTAAATGCTTTTTGACTAAGGTAGTCATCACGTCTAAAGGATTAAATCCTACCAGCATGATAACGGCACTCACTACCCCTGCAAACAAACCAATCACAACGTTGCGGGTACCGAGTGACAACCCTAGAGTAACGACTATAGGAATAATAGAAGTGATATCAGCATTGGGCACTGTATTTGTCATTATGTTGAGCACTATGATGTATCTCTTTGGATATTTGCGTGCTTAAATCAAATTTAACTAAGCTTTCATACTCAGCTTAAACGACCTGTTGCCCCTATGTAAACCAGAATAGAAATACCATCTTGTGTGGCTTGATAATGGGCTGTTTTTAATCTGTTTTTGTGGCCTACATTTCTTAAATAAAGTGTGGCGTTAAGTCATCTGCTCATCAAAAAATATCTCTTCAACGGTTAAATTAAATAACTTAGCGATTTTAAATGCTAAGGGTAAGCTGGGATCAAACTTACCTTTTTCGATGGCATTAGCCGTTTGTCGTGACACAGCCAATGCATTAGCTAAATCAGCTTGAGTCCAGTCTCTTTCGGCCCTTAGCACTTTTAAGCGGTTTTTCATTGATATTTCCTATTACCGATTAAAATGCTGACGATGTACGTGAAGGCCATGAGCATTATCAGATGACTGATTTCTGGTTCGAAGCTTATTAGTTTTATGTCTTCCAGTTGTTCGTATGCAATGCCTGCTATTAAGCCAACACCTAAGGTTATGCCCATGGCATCCATAGTGATTTTGCGTTGCAATTCGTCAAGGTTTGCTAAATGTTTGACGTTCACCATGATCACTGCTGCACCCAGCGCGAGATGTGTCATCAAGGCAGTAATCGAATAGGCTGGTTGAAATTCCCACATGTATTCTGCGCCAAATCTCAATAATGCGGTGCTAACTAACCATGCCAATGTCCATAACGCTAATTGTAAAATGTAAGTGTTTTTATGTTGTGAACAGATTTTTTCATTAGGTTTACTATTATTCATAAGTCAAACTCTCAAGTCTAAAAGTAAAACAAGCTTTACTCTTAGAGTAAGTGTAACTTTAAGTTATTTTTTGTCAAGTATGTTTTACAAAAAGCATGTTATGCATGATATTCACGAGAGTTTGTTTTTAAAGTCTTGGTACTCAAACTTACGCACTACTTCAAAGCTACCGTCTTTGCGAATAATACCGATGGAGGGATGTACAACGCCGTTAAAAAAGGTGGTTTTGACCATAGTGTAGTGCATCATATCTTCAAATATTATCCGCTCACCTATTTGTAATTCATGATCAAAGCTATATAAATCAATGGCATCACCGGCTAAACAGGAGTTGCCACCGAATCTATAGGTGTAAGCTTTCTCACCTGCTTTGCCTGCACCGCGCACATCAGGACGATAGGGCATTTCTAATACATCAGGCATATGGGCTGTGGCTGAGATATCTAAGATGGCTATTTTGTCTTGGTTTTCTACTATATCCACCACTTCAGCAACCAAGGTGCCCGTTTGCCAAGCGACTGCTGAGCCGGGCTCAAGGATAACGGTAAGGTGAGGGTGGCGTGCTTTGAATGCTTTTAATGTGGCGATTAAGTGGGCTACATCATAACCTTCACGAGTCATAAGATGGCCGCCGCCAAAGTTAACCCACTTGAGTTGGGGAAGCCACTGGCCAAATTTATGCTCTACTGCTTGGATCGTTCGCTCTGTGGCAAAAGAGTCAGATTCACATAAGTTATGGATATGAAAGCCATCGATATCGGTTAAATCAGCGCGCTGTAAATCTTTTGCCTTAATGCCCAAACGGGAACCTGGTGCGCTTGGGTCGTAAAGTTCCGTTTCTGCTTCTTGATGTTCTGGATTGACCCGCAAGCCAGCAGACACTCCAGCACTGACAATTTGTTGTTTGTATCTTTGCCATTGGCCTAAACTATTAAACGAAATATGGTCGGCCAAGTTAACTAACTCGTCGATATCGGCAGATTTAAAAGCGGGTGAATAGGCATGAACTTGTTTGCCTATTTCTTCTTTTCCGAGCTTTGCTTCCCACACTGCACTGGCCGTTGAACCTTGCAAATACTGCTTAACTAACTCAAAAGTCGACCACATTGAAAAGCCTTTCAGTGCCAATATGATCTCTACTCCACTTCCTTGCTGCACTTTTTGCATGAGTTTTAAGTTAGCTTCTAACTTCGATTCTTCACACACATAACAGGGTGAAGGTATATTCGGGTTTAATATTGGATGAGTCATAAGTCGCGTATTTAAGTTAACTTGTATTGAAGTGGTTAGAACATCTGTGCTGGTGGAGGGTAAGCAAAAAAATAAAGACTTTGAAGAGGGCTTCAAAGTCTTTCAAATGCTTTAGCTACGAGCGCACCAGTGGTTATTTACTAAACGGGCTGTTGTCACATTCGACGACATGCCAAGGTAAACCGTGAGTATTGAGCATCTCCATAAAGGGGTCTGGATCGAATTGTTCCATATTCCATACGCCAGGTTTTTTCCAGGTTCCGTTTAACATCAGTGCCGCGCCTATCATGGCTGGCACACCCGTCGTATACGACACCGCCTGGGCACCTACTTCTTCGTGACACTTAGCGTGTTCACAATTATTGTAAATAAAGATGGTTTTTTCTTGGCCATCTTTTATGCCGGTTATATAAGTACCGATACAGGTTTGACCGGTGTAACCGTCAGCCAATGAACCAGGATCAGGTAACACCGCTTTTAAAAACTCTAAAGGTATAATTTGCTGACCTTGGAAGTCGATAGGCGCGATACTTGTCATACCGATACCTTCAAGTACCTTAAGATGGGTCAGATAAGCATCACCAAAGGTCATCCAAAAACGAGCTCGTTTAAGAGTAGGAAAATGTTTAACCAGTGAGTCTAATTCTTCGTGGAACATCAAATACGAGGCACGCACCCCAATATTTTGATAGTCCAAATCTTCCCGTACGCTCAACGGATCAGTTTCTTTCCATTCACCGTTTTCATAGAATCGCCCACGCTGGGTGATTTCGCGAATATTAATTTCAGGGTTGAAGTTGGTGGCAAAGGCTTTTCCGTGATCGCCGCCGTTACAGTCAACTATGTCTAGATAATGAATTTCATCAAAATAATGTTTAGCTGCATAAGCTGTGTAAACATTGGTCACGCCAGGATCAAAGCCGCTGCCTAATAAGGCCATTAAACCCGCTTTTTGGAACTTTTCTTGGTAAGCCCATTGCCATGAATATTCGAATTTGGCAACATCTTTGGGTTCGTAATTAGCGGTATCCATATAGTCCACGCCCGTTTCTAAGCAAGCATCCATTATGGCTAAGTCTTGGTAAGGCAGAGCCAAGTTAACCACTAAGTCAGGTTTGACTTGGTTGATGACCGCAACTACCTCACTGGCATGATCAGCATCAACCGCAAATACGCCTTTGACTCGGTCTACACCGACTTCTTTTTGTAGTGCTTCACATTTTGAAACTGTACGACTTGCTAGGTATATTTCATCAAACAATTCAGGCAAACGAGCACATTTTTTTATGGTCACAGCAGCAACGCCGCCAGCGCCAATAATTAGAACGCGAGACATAGTGAGTTCCTAATAATCTAAATTACATATAAAAGTTGAATGCTAGCAGTAATTTATTGTGGTGCAAGTTGAATATTCAAAAACGCCGATGAGTTTGCCTATTCTCGAGTCAGATTTTGAAATCAATTGGTGCACATCTCAACCGATACCAGCTCAAGTGATTTAAGAACTGTTTGTTTTCTTTGTTTGATGTCACCTGATGCTAGGATATATTTAATACTATGCTCTTTAAGGTATTTAAGGTTAAACGCCTGAAATTCATGACGATTGGCATCACCTGAACGCTCCCATGTATCGTCGTAAGGAATATCATCATCACATAGCACTACCAAATCATAACGTTGCCAGCATTGTGTCGCTAGCTGTGCTAATTCTGGCAATGCGGTTTGGTGGTAATGCATGGCAAAGTGCCACGTAGTAAAAGCGCTGGTATCACAAAACAGATACTCGTTAGCCTTAGAAGCCGCTTGGTCTTCCCATTGATTCTGGGTTTCAGCGATATGTAACAATTGCTCTGGCGATAACCGCCTGTCGACCTGATGTTGTAACCAGTAATCTCGACCATATTCAGATACAGTTACGCTGTTTAGTTCATCAGCCAATGCTTCACACAAGGTGGTTTTACCCGTGGAAGGGCCACCTAAAAAGACAATTTTTTTGATCATGAAATGGGCGGGCCTTGTTTTAAATTAGGTTTCAAATGCTTATACCATTGCCTTTGGCCGATAATAGCCATGATTAAGAAACAGGCGTACAAAGCCGATGTTGGGAATAACCCTTTTTGCCAATATATTGCTATAGCCACTATGTCTACGATAATCCATAGCGTCCAGTTCAATAATTTTTTGTGGGACAATAACCACTGGGCTGCCAAGCTTGCACAAGTAGTAAAGGCATCAGGGTAGGGGAAGCTTGCGTCTGTGTATTGAAACATTATGGTACCTAGTACCATTGTGCTAAAAGCAATAGCGATAACCCATAAAGCATATTCTTTGGTTGTACCTTGGTTAACTATCACATGACCCGTTGAGTCTTGAGCATTTTTCCATAACATCCAGCCGTATATTTGAAAGCCAATGTAAAATAGGTGTAATGCCATATCTGAATACAGCTTCACATCGTAAAAAATCCAAGCGTAAATACTGACTTGTACAAAACCAAAAGCGAAACACCAGATATTACGCTTTATGACTAGGTAAACGCAGATAAAGCCTGATACGGTTGCTATCCATTCATGTGGTGATGCGCCAGCAAAACCTTCAAACCATGTGATCCAGTTCATAATAACGGATAAAAATTTTTGAAACCTGTCACCAGGTTAACAAATAATGATTTTGAGCTGGGATAGGAAAACGTAATATGTATAAATAATAAACAGCCATGATAAGGTGATTTGAATAAAAAGATTTTATAAAAACAATTTACCGTATATTTGATGAATAAAGCAATGATGACTTACCGAGCTCCCTGCAAACCTCCTGTATGTAATGCTAAAATGCGACTTTTTTGTGGAAAGTATCCCTTAGCAATCAAATCACGTAGCGCAAAAAATAACTTTCCGCTATAAATTGGCTCTATTTCAACCTTTGTTTGTTGATGAAATTCTTGGCAAAATTGTCTCAGCTCATGGTTAGACTTAGCATATCCCCCAAAATGATAATCATGGTTGATGTGCCAGCTTTTTGTGTGTTTATCTTTTGCTAATAAGTCTGTAACTAGTTGTTCGAGGTAACCTTCACCTTTAAGCACACCAATGCCTAATATTTTACAATCTGTTAGTTTTCCATTATGAGGTAAGCCTGAGACTAAACCAGCAAGAGTGCCTCCGCTAGCCACTGGCGCCAAAATATAATCATACTCATTTTGTAGTTCATCAATTATTTCAGCTATCCCCTTGAGAGCTTGTAGCTGCGACCCCCCTTCAGGAATAAGTAACGCATTTGGGTATTGCTGTTGTAATGTTTGAAGATAGCTCGGATTAGCTCTTTGTCGATATGTTTGACGATCAACATATTGAATATTCGCATTCCAGCACTCTAAGTCTTGCAACATAGGACTAGGGTTTTGTGAATAATCTCCACGTACTATGGTGCTTAACTGAATGCCTAATTGTTGGCAACAATAACCTAATGCGTGCAGATGGTTAGAATAACCGCCACCAAAGCTCACAATATGTTTAACGTTATTATCATGGGCCTCTATTAGAGCATATTTAAGTTTACGCCATTTATTGCCTGAAATAATTGGGTGCAGTAAATCGTCACGTTTGACCACGAGTGTTATGCCATGTGTAGTTGCCCAATCTGGTTGGATAATTAATTCAGCTGAAGGAGCCACTATTTCTAACTGTGTTAATAAATTATTTTTATTCAATCTACTTCTGTTTTAATCTCTTGCTTTGAATTTTAGTTAATCAATTTAAAGGAATCATTATGACCATCATTATAATCTGTTTATTTATCGCAACATTAATGCCGATACTCGCCAAAGCGCCCTTGGCCCTAGCTATGAATAAGGCTGGTGGTGGCTATGATAATCGAAATCCCCGTGAGCAACAGAAGTCTTTATCTGGTTTTGGCGCTAGAGCTAAAGCGGCACACGAAAATTGTTTTGAAGCATTAATCATGTTTACTCCTGGCGCGCTAGCAGTGCTTGTCACTCATAATGCAGGGCAGTTAGCAGAATATTTTGCTATTGCATTTGTTGCCTCAAGATTAGCTTATCTATTTGCCTACTACTTTGATAAACATGTGTTGCGCAGCACATTTTGGGGCATAGGCTTTATATCTTCACTGTCACTTGTTTGGTTGGCTATTCCTTAGTGTGCTGCTGCTTATTAATAACGTAAACATTACTTGAAATACATAGTGCCGTTGTAAGTTTCTTGGATTTTCCCAAGGGTGTTTTTAAGGTGATTTTTGATAGTGGTTGTTAGATTTCTCATACTCTTTGCCTCGTTTGGTTAACGCCTGTTGTTTTCGATAGAGGAATCTTAAAACCTCATGTTAACTTGAGGTAAAGTATTTTTTTCTCTATATTTAAAATACTTATTTAAAAAGAGGTGGTGGGTATGGAAGATGCCAATTTGTCAGTAGGATATGTCGCCAAACGCTCGGGGGTGAAGGTGTCAACTTTGCACTTTTATGAACAAAAGGGATTAATTAGAAGTTGGCGTAATCAAGGTAATCAAAGACGGTATAAGCGAGATGTGTTGCGCAGAATTTCTGTCATAAAAGCAGCGCAAAAGTTAGGGATCAGTTTGAGCAGTATCCATCAAACCTTCGTAGGTATGCCAAATGGTCGGACCCCAGATAAAAAGGACTGGGCGCAATTGTCAAAGCGTTGGCAGCAACAACTCAATCAGCAAATTAGTGCGTTGACTAAACTTCGAGATTCACTTGATGGTTGTATTGGTTGTGGTTGTTTATCTATGCAAAATTGCCCCATCTATAATCCTGATGATGAATTAGAAGCGTTGGGACCGGGCCCGGTTCTTTTAGATAGAGAATAGTGTGTTGAATAAATTACGACAGCGAAGCTACGCCGCTGTCGCAACTTCAATTTAGGCGAGAATAGTTGACGTATGATGGTGCATTTTCGTAATGAGGCCATAACTCAACGGTAAAATAAGATAGATAATGGATATCCACATAAATGCCACCAGCGGTCCTACTTCAGTTAATGGAACATCATTAAACCTGAGTATAAGCATGCCATAAAAATAGGGTGTGAAGCAGACTACGAAGGCCAAACTGACATAGCCAAATAAGCGGAATTTATGTCGCCTGTCTAATATGTGTAAAACTGTATAGCTGATAATTGACCAAATCACTGACCAGTCATTAACTAACATACCCCAATCTAGTTCATAAGCATTTGAGCCAAAAGAATTCGACCAGAAGAAGTCTTCTACAAACAGCAAATGGATATCGCCGTTCATCCAGTAGTCTTTATAAAATAATGGGTCGTCTGCTACGGAAAGAAATACCACTGCTTTGATTAACATATAGAAAATAGTGAGCGAAACAGCGGACATGCCAAGCGACAAAAAAAGTTGTTTGTTCATCGAATATCTCCAACAAGTTGAAAGTGTGTTCCGCCAAAAGAGATATTGATTAACCAAGTTTGAATTATCTGATTGATTAAATTCTTCAATTAAATCGCCTGAGACATCATCGTTTACTGAATCGGGCAGACATTTATTAAGTAGCACTAATGCCAATCTAGGAGGTTTATTGTTGATAGGTTTCATATTCGTCTCCCTGCTTGTATTGAAAAATTAGCAGAAGCTTGGCTCCATAAAATCTCCAAGTGCTTTTTTGTCACACTAAGTGCAGACATACCCAGAGGTGTGACACTGAAATAGCGTTTAGCTTTGCCACCACGTTCTGATACCGCTTCCCCTTTTTTTGAGCTAAGTAATCCTTTATTTTCTAAACGTTCAGCAGTCGAGTAAAGTGCCCCAATGGCCACTTCTCTGCCAACTTTTTCCTTAAGGTTTTGTCTTATTGTCACGCCATAAGCATTATCTTTAAGGCTTAAAACACTCAACATCACGACATGTTCAAATTCACCTAAATAGGACTCTTTATTAGCCATTAATTGTACCTTACTAAGTAGTATTAACTACATAATAGTATTTAAAGAAGATCCTGTAATATAAAAAACTATTACATAGTATTGATACTAATAACTGTTCAATGATTTGAATCAAAAGTGTTGTTAGCAATGTCTTTGATGAAGTTAAAAATATCGATATATCTGTCACTATTAAAACTCAAGTAATAGAGGGTTTCGCGGTGCAGGAATATCAAATAACAAAACAACTTTAAGTGCTAGTTGACTTATAGACGTCTATACGGCAAATTGCATATATGAAAACAATAAAATCACTCACAACTGGCATAATGATTATCACCTTTGAAGAGGTGGTCGCCGGCTAGTGCATAAGTATTACACATAAAAAGCCCGCAACCACCGCGGGCTTTTTTGTTACTAAGATGCTCAAAATACGTCATAAACACAGTGTGTTGAAAAACAGTTGAGGAATTAAAAATGAAGGTATTGAAGTTTGGCGGGTCGTCTCTCGCCGATGCAGAACGTTACTTAAGAGTTAAAGACATTAGTATCGCATGTCACAATGATGTCGGTGCGGCTGTTGTATTGTCTGCTCCAAAGGGCGTCACCAATGCCTTGTCGCTATTGTGTGATGAAGCAGCATCTGGCAAAGATTACGGTGAGTTGTTCGCCAAATTAAATATGGTCTTGTTTGGTATTTTGGATGACTTGAAAATTAGCCTTCCAAATTTTTCTCAAGTTAAATTAGCTGAATTCATTCAACATACTTTAAACGACCTTAATCAGCATTTAGAAGGTTTTGCATTGTTACGGTGTGCTCCAGAGCAGGTTGTCGCTAGAGTGTTGAGCGTTGGCGAATACGTCAGTGTGAATATATTTAGTGAAATATTGACCAGTTTAGGTCATGCCAATTGCATCATTGATCCAGTTAAATATATTGTTGCTGAAGGTGACTACTTAGACAGCATTGCCGATGTATCTGCGAGTAAGGCTCGCTTTAGTGATGTAGATATCTCAGGTGACAAAATATTAATTATGCCTGGGTTTGTTGCGGTGAATGAGGCGGGTGAAAAAGTCACCTTAGGTCGAAATGGTTCAGATTATTCAGCCGCTATTTTGGCTGCTTGTATTGATGCACAGTGTTGTGAGATTTGGACCGACGTAGATGGTGTTTATAATGCTGATCCAAACCAAGTAGATGGCGCAGTATTGCTTGATAAGCTGACGTATCAAGAAGCCATGGAATTGTCTTATTTTGGTGCGAAAGTGTTACACCCTAAAACAATTGGCCCAATCGCTCAGCACCATATCCCTTGTTTAATACGTAATACGCTCAATCCAGCAGCGCCAGGTACTTTAATCAGTAACGAAGCGAGTACTAAGTGGACTAGCGTAAAAGGCATATCACATTTAGATGATATGACTATGTTCAACGTGGCAGGTCCTGGCATGAAAGGTATGGTAGGTATGGCTAGCCGTGTGTTCGAAATTATGTCTAACGCGAATATTTCAATTAGCTTAATTACTCAGTCTTCGTCTGAATACAGTATTAGTTTCTGTATTCACAGTAAAGATGCCAGTCGCGCACAGGATTTATTAGAAGACTCATTTGCTTTAGAACTAAGCAATCATTTACTTGACCCCATTGAAGTACGTCATGAATTGGCTATTGTTACTTTGGTCGGCGACGGTATGCGTCATTCTAAAGGTTTGGCGGCTAAATTTTTCAGCTCCTTGGCACAGGCAAGAGTAAATAACGTGGCTATTGCCCAGGGATCTTCTGAACGCTCCATCTCCACTGTCATCGAAGCCAGCAAAGCTAAAAAAGCAGTGAAAGTTGTGCATCAGAATTTTTTCTCTAACCTACACGCTATCGATGCTTTTTTAGTGGGCTGCGGTAGTGTTGGAAAAGAGTTGTTAGCCCAAATTGCTCGCCAACAAGCTGCTTTACTTGAAAAGAACATCAGTTTAAAAGTGTACGGTATTGCCAATAGTAAAAAATTATTGCTTCAATCTAACGGCATTGATTTGAGTGCACCTTGGCAGGAAGACTTAGATAAAAGTAATAAACAGCTCTCTATCGATAATTTGAAAGGTTTTGTTCACGACAATAGTCTGGTTAACCCTGTTGTTATCGACTGTACTAGTAGTGCTCACATTGCTGATCAATATCCTCAGATGATGTTAGAAGGCTTCCATGTTGTCACACCAAACAAAAAAGCCAATACAGCCAGTACTGAATTTTATAAGCTTTTAAGAGAAACAGCTCAAAAAACTAATCGTCAATTTTTGTACGAAACCACAGTGGGTGCTGGATTACCGGTTATTGATAATTTACAAAACTTGTTTTATGCCGGTGACGAATTAGTCCGCTTTGAGGGTATATTGTCTGGTTCATTATCCTTTGTGTTTGGTAAGTTAGACGAAGGTTTGAGTCTGTCTGAGGCAACTGAAATTGCTAAAAGGAATGGTTTTACTGAGCCTGACCCTCGTGATGATCTGAGTGGTATGGATGTGGCCAGAAAACTTCTGATTATGGCCCGGGAATCAGGTCTCACCCTTGAACTATCTGACATTACCATAGAGCCAGTATTGCCTTCCTCTTTTGATGCCAGTGGCAGTATTGAAGATTTTATGACGCGTTTGCCTGAATTAGATAGTTACTACGCTCAAAAAGTTGCCACCGCAAAGGATGCAGGTAAAGTATTGCGGTATGTTGGCTCGATTGATCATGGTAAATGTGTTGTCAGCATCGAAGCTGTGAATGAGTCTCATCCCTTGTATATGGTAAAAGAGGGCGAAAATGCCTTGGCCATTCATAGTCACTATTACCAACCTATTCCCTATGTTATTCGAGGTTACGGAGCCGGTGCTGCTGTGACTGCCGCAGGTGTATTCGCAGATGTAATGCGCACTATGCCCTGGAAGCAATCTATATAATGTCAAAAGGAAATATGAAAAAATCTATCCTAAGAGCTTATGCGCCAGCTTCAATTGGTAATGTAAGCTTAGGCTTTGACTTACTGGGCGCGGCATTAAAACCAATAGACGGCAGTTTATTAGGTGATGAAGTCGATATCGAAATTGCAGAGCAATTTAGTCTAGTCGTAACAGGGCGGTTTGCCGACAAATTGCCACCTGATTCAGATAGCAATATTGTGACTCGCTGTTATAAACACTTTATTGCAGAGTTAGAACAACAAGGTTATGCATTAAACACTATACCTGCACTCAAGATAACGCTGCATAAACACCTACCGATTGGCAGTGGTTTAGGGTCTAGCGCTAGCTCGATTGTGGCTGCATTGCATGGTTTGAATCAGTTTTTTACTGAGTATTTTGGTAAGATTCCTTTTACTGAAAATGAATTATTATTGGTTATGGGTGAACTGGAAGGACAAATTAGCGGTAGTGTACATTATGATAATGTTGCACCATGCTTTTTAGGTGGTCTAACCTTAATGGCCGAACATAAAGAACAAGTAGCATTACAATTGCCGATGTTTGAAAACTGGTATTGGGTGTCTTGCTACTCTGGTATAAGTGTGTCGACAGCAGCCGCGCGAAATATTTTACCCAAGCAGGTTTCGATGTCAAATACGATCCAATTTGGGCGTCAGTTGGCAGTCTTTATTGACGCGTTATATCGGAAGGATGAAAAGCTTGCCGCAGCTATGATGTTAGATGTCATTGCCGAACCTTACCGCAAATCGCTGTTACCAAGGTTTGACGAGTCCAGAGCTTTTGCAGAACAACATGGCGCGATAGCTTTTGGTATTTCAGGATCTGGACCAACAGTATTTGCAGTATGCGATAATATAGAAAATGCCAAAATAATTAATCAATGGCTAACTGATAATTATATCCAAAATGACACCGGTTTTAGTCATATTTGCCAGTTAGATACGAGTGGTGCATCCATAAGCCATTCTTGAAAGCTATAGCTTTCATCGGAGCTAATAACATAAGGCCAAGGCCCTGTTATTAGTACAACACTTAAGTATTAAAAAGGTAGTAAAGTGGAACTCGTCAATTTAAAAGATGCCTCTGAGCAAGTCACGTTTACAGAAGCAGTAAAAAAAGGTTTAGGCAAAAACCAAGGATTATTTTTCCCTAAAAAATTACCTAAATTTAATGATATTGAATCAATATTAGCGATGCCTTTTGTTGATCGCAGTGTAGAAATTTTAGCCACCTTAATTGGTGACGAACTACCTCGCGAAATGCTTGCAGGTATCGTTGAGCGAGCGTTTACGTTTGGCGCTCCTTTGGCTAAGGTCACGGACAATGTGTATGCTTTGGAACTTTTCCATGGGCCTACATTAGCGTTCAAAGATTTTGGTGGGCGTTTTATGGCTCAGTGTTTAGTTGAAATATCAGATGGTCAGCCGATCACTATTTTAACGGCTACATCGGGTGATACTGGCGCCGCTGTTGCCCATGCGTTTTATGGTATCGAAAATATCAATGTAGTGATTTTGTATCCAAAAGGCAAAATCAGCCAGCTACAAGAGAAGTTATTTACTACGCTTGGTGGCAATATCCATACTGTGGCAATTGATGACGACTTTGACGCTTGTCAGCAATTGGTGAAAAGTGCCTTTGATGACCCTGAAGTACGTGATGGATTGCACCTCAACTCTGCCAACTCCATTAATATAAGCCGATTAGCTGCGCAAGTTTGTTATTACTTTGAAGCCGTGTCACAGCTTACGCCAGCCGAGCGTGAAGATTTAGTGATTTCAGTTCCTAGTGGTAATTTTGGTAACCTGACCGCGGGTTTAATTGCAAAAGTTATGGGCTTACCAGTCAAACATTTTGTCGCCGCCACCAACTTAAACGATACGGTGCCACGTTATTTAAAAACGGGTGAGTGGGACCCTAAAGACACTGTTGCCACTTTGTCTAATGCGATGGATGTGAGTCAACCAAACAACTGGCCGCGAATTGAAGCCATGATTGAGCAAGGTCAAGTCGATAAATCTGATATTTCGGGCGCCACAATCGACGAAGAGTACACGCAAGTGGCAATGCGTCAATTAGCGCAATTAGGTTACGTAAGTGAACCCCACGCTGCGATTGCTTACAAAGCATTAGTTAGAAAAATCGAAGAGGGGCAGACAGGTATCTTCTTAGGTACGGCTCACCCGGCAAAATTTCGTGAAACGGTAGAAAATGTTTTAGGTCAACCTATCAGCCTACCGAAACCTTTGGCAGATTGTGCTGGTAAAGAAGGATTGTCAGTTGAATTACCTTGTGATTATCAGGTGTTAAAAACACACTTGTTTAGTTTATTGGGCTAAGTTAAACAGATGACCACTTGGGAAGATATTTTTGGTCAAGAAAAACAGCAACCTTACTTTCAGCAGATAATGAAATTTCTCGAAAGTGAGAAGGCTGCGGGTAAAACTATTTATCCACCTAGCCAAGATGTCTTCAATGCCTTTAACCTAACTGAGCTTGCTAAGGTTAAGGTCGTGATATTAGGACAAGACCCTTACCACGGTCCTAATCAGGCTCACGGGTTATGTTTTTCGGTATTACCCGGCGTTAAAACACCTCCTTCATTGGTTAATATGTATAAAGAATTAGCTACTGATATTTCAGGGTTTACTATTCCGCAACATGGCTTCTTACAAAGTTGGGCAGAGCAGGGAGTGTTGTTACTTAATACAGTGCTTACAGTCGAACAAGCACAAGCTCACTCTCATGCAAAAATAGGTTGGGAACGATTTACTGATAGGGTCATTCAACAATT
>JAWUXT010000015.1:0-23981 GCA_034111205.1 Paraglaciecola sp.
CTCTGACTGCCCCTGTTTTAGTGACTACCAGCAGCTTGATGGGCTATTTCCAAATTCTAAATTTGTCTACTTACAACGTCACCTTGAGCTGTGGTTACCCTCAATACAAATGTTGCTGAATAAGATGTTACCCAGTCTCAAAAGCCACACTTACGTAAACCCGATATTAAAGCGAAGTTTTAACCAGACTTTTGACTTTAATAGTGTTGAGGGCCCTCTAGGAAAAACGCATCTCAAAATGTGTTATCAGCGCCACGAACAAGGTGTGATTGATTATTTTAATGGGCGGGATTGCTTACTGAATATTGAGATTAATCAACCGGAGAGTTTGTCTCAGTTATTGGATTTCTTGAATTTAGCGCATTCAGGTGAAGAGTATTTCCCCCACTTAAATATAGGGAAGTTGGTTGATAATTGGAAAGATATCAAACATATACATAAGGTTAATCCAAATGTTGCGGGTAGGGAAGGTCGCAAATTTTTCGATTATTGCTGATAAGTCATTTATGCCTTCAAGTTAGACATATTACTAAAATGCCCCTTAGAATAAATCTCCTTAGAGACACTTTACGTTGGTTGGCACAGACGTAAGTGGTCTATTAATGATATCTAAATTCATTCAGACCTAACTTAAAATTTGGGTTAGATTTGGCAAGATTGCCGTGCTGATATTTAAAGTGCATACATGGCCGTCAGTGTTAGACGTTTATATTAATTCGTTCATCATCAAATAGGTTTGCATCAGGATCGAGTATTTGAATGTAGCGGTCGAAATATAAAAACTGTTTTAATAATAACGTGAACGAACGGGGAAAACGAATACCGTGATTTCTCGCCACTTCTCCTAATGTGTTGATGACATCATTTACTGCGGGGGTTACGTTTAAGCCATCGTTAGCCATTAAATCTTCATTGCTAAGATTGTTCATTGAGAGAAAAACGTGTTCTATATCACGAGATAATTGCTGTTTATCTATGTTTTTGCGGGTCATTCCCACTGCTAACATAGCATCAGCAACTATTGCATAGTCTTGCTCACTCAATCCTTTAAACAAACTGAACATGGCTTGCCATGTTTCAGGACTTACACGGCCCACCATACCAAAATCAATAAATCCGACTCGACCATCTTCAAACAACATCATGTTGCCACTGTGTAGATCAGCATGAAAAATCTCACAATTCATCAAGCTGGCAAACCAAACATTCAGAGCTTCGAATAACGCTTTGGCGGGATCACCTTTAGATTTTTCGCTAGCGTCTTTGTCAGTTAATGCACATCCATAAAAACGCTCCAAGGTTAATACACGAATACCCGATGCTCTCTCATAGACCCTGGGTGCCACCACGGTGTTAATGTTTGAAGTATCGAGAAAGTTTGTAAAGGCCTGAATATGCTGTGCTTCTTTAATGAAATCACACTCGTCTATCATTGCTTGATACATTTCGGACACGATACCCGCTAATGCATCACGGTCTGTGTTGGGCAGCATAAATTCTAATAAACGAACTAATACGTAAACCGTATTTAAATCAGCCGTAATAATTGCTTGCACACCAGGCTTTTGAACTTTTAGCACCACGCTTTCTCCGGTCACCAATGTCGCTGCATGTACTTGCGCGATTGAGGCTGAGGCCAAAGGTTGTTGCTCTATATGGCTAAAAACCCGGTTTATGGGTTGCTTTAAATCTTCGGAAATGATTTTTTTGATAGTACCAAAAGGGATAGGTGTCGTTTGATCTAGCAGTTGTTCAAATTCCTCTACATATTCCTTTGGAAATATAGAGGGTGAGCTAGCAATGAATTGCCCAAACTTAATATACGTTGTTCCGAGTGCTTCAAATAACTGTCTTACTTCATTTGCAGGAGGAAGTTTACGTTTTAGGCCCCAACGTATGGCATAAGGCGTAACTTTGGCCATCGTTTGTGTAAGGCGCAGACTGCTTCTTAGGCCCATCTCAGTAAGGCTAATATTGCGTTTAAGAATAGAATGAATATCAGGCAGTAAACCCATTTTTATAACACCTAGTAGAAAAATTACTTAATTACTTACTTATCCTTCTCTAAAGGACCTTTCAGAAATTGAATCGCTATTTAAACAAGTATAAAGTTATTCAGTAACCTATAAAAACATAAGAAATTAGAGCGCTCAACCTAAACAATTTACCAAAACATCCAGTGTGCATTTATTTAAATACTTGTCATTGTAATTGCTCTTCGTTTGTCACAAAAAACGTATCAGTAAGGTATTTGGGGCTATAACTGCGCACGTCCATATGGATCCACGTTGGTGCTATACTAGCTGGCTCGAGGGCTTTTTTGTTGTTTCCATGATATCTTCCCTTTTTGAATGTTCAGGTCTTGGGTTGAAACTCAATCATCATTACTGATGACTAATATAACAGGCGACTTCAAAAGTATTTAGTTGTGTGGATAGCTTTGGATACGCTAAAACAAGATAAGTATTACAGGCATGCCTTGTTAACCAAACTTCACTGTCTGTGTCAGAGTATTCAAGAATGGACTACATATCTTATCTTCGCAACAGGCTTTATTTTTATTGGATTTAGGGGCATTAAACGGGCTGCTTAGGTGACACTAATGGTGCAATTATGCCAATTTATGCTGAAGTGTTATTGTTCGAAGGGATGTGAATCAATGTGATAAACGTCACTTTTTATGGATTTTACTTGAAAAAAAATTAGAGTTAATAAACGTTAAATCAACTCTATTTACAATCACTCCCTAAAGGCCACAAAAAGATGTTTACACTTACATATCGGATACGTTTATCTAGTTAAAAATGGTCGTGTTTACTCTGGTATTATAAACATTACCTTCGTTTTTTAGGTGACTTGTGGCCAAGTGCTTTGTTTCTAGCTTGTTGTTTATGTTTACCTTTACTGCTTCTTTTGGCTGGTTGGTTTTGTTTAGTCAAGTCAGGTTCATAACCTGGTAGCCATTGTTGTAACAACACACTGTCGAGTACTTTTTCAACGGCCTCTAGTAACCACTCTTCGTTTGGGCTCATCAGCGAAATGGCTAATCCTGCATTTCCGGCTCGACCGGTTCTGCCAATGCGATGAATATAATCTTCGGCAACATAGGGTAACTCGTAATTGATCACGTATTTCAAATCAATGATGTCAATTCCTCGTGCTGCTACATCTGTTGCTACTAAGGCTCTGGTCTTACCTTGTTTAAATTCTGCTAATACTCTTTCTCTGGCTCCTTGTGATTTATCACCGTGAATAGATTGGGTTTGAATACCGTCTTTACACATTTCTTTGGCTAGGTCATCAGCCATTTGTTTGGTACGTGTAAAAATTAAGACTTGATGCCAGTTTTTTGAGCCTATAAGAAAAGATGTGAGCTCTCGTTTGCGATCATTGTCAACTGTATATACCCGTTGTTCTACTTGTGCGGCTGCTGTATTGCGCTCACTGACTTCGATCAGTACGGGGTTATTAAGTAAGGTTTTACTTAATTTAAAAATAGCGTCATCAAAAGTTGCAGAAAACAATAAGGTCTGTCGTTTGTTTGGTAGTCGAATTAGAATTTGGTCAATTTCATCTTTAAACCCCATGTCTAACATGCGATCGGCTTCATCAAATACAATGGTCTGAAGCTGGCTTAAATCGACATTTCCCTTAGCAATAAGATCCAGCAATCGCCCAGGTGTTGCGATCAATATATCCACGCCTTTCTCAAGTGCAGATATTTGTGGATTAATACTGACACCGCCATACGCTACTGCAACTTTCAGTTGAGTATTTTCGGCATAACCAACAAAATTTTTATACACCTGCTGTGCAAGTTCTCGGGTGGGTGTTAGCACTAGTGCACGGATTGGCCTCAGAGCATCAGCGTATTTAATAAGTTGTTGCAGGATGGGTAAAGCAAAAGCAGCCGTTTTTCCGGTACCTGTTTGGGCGCCTGCCATAATATCTTTACCATCCAGGATGGCGGGAATAGCTTGTTGTTGTATCGGTGTTGGGCTCTCGTATCCTAATGCCTTGATTGCATCAGTTAAGGACTTATCTAATGCTAACGAAGAAAAACTCATATATGACTATCGCTTTTTGATTACTTGTTATCTTTATAGCATTGTTGCTGTAACACATCAGAATAAAATACCCACAACTGATAAATCATTTTGATCGGTCAATTAAAAGGCATTATCCAAGGATACGGCCGGCTCAATTTCTGTATGAATTTAACGAAATGAAACAACCATCGAAGTCTCATTTCTTGCAATATAACAAGTTTGACGATTGTCATCATAAATAGTTTATCGTTTCTGCATCTTATCTATATTTGTAACAAAATTACAAAAGCGTTATTCTTAACATCAAATTTAAACCAAGGAAGTTGCTGTTGACAGTTTTACCGCCTTAGGCAACGCCATCATTAGATGCACGATTTAACGCATTAATCGCGTATTTTGCTACTTTGAAATATTCATAAAAATTTACATATTCTTTTGTCTTAAACAGAATTCTAAAATTAGGTTATTAACATGCTCGAACACATGAAAAGAGACTGGCTCTCTAATATTCGTGGTGATGTGCTTGCTGGTATTGTTGTGGCGTTAGCCCTGATACCTGAAGCCATTGCCTTTTCCATTATTGCAGGTGTTGATCCTAAAGTGGGTCTGTACTCTTCATTTTGTATTGCGGTGATTATTGCTTTTGTTGGCGGACGTCCGGGGATGATTTCTGCGGCAACCGGTGCCATGGCCTTATTAATGGTAACACTGGTCAAAGATCACGGGCTGGAATATTTGCTAGCTGCAACCTTACTGACAGGTGTACTACAAATTTGTGCGGGGTACCTTAAACTGGGAAGCCTGATGCGTTTTGTTTCTCGCTCTGTGGTAACAGGGTTTGTTAATGCGCTGGCCATTTTGATTTTTATGGCACAGTTACCTGAATTAACCGATGTTACTTGGCATGTTTACGCAATGACTGCTGCGGGTCTTGGTATTATTTATCTTTTTCCGTATATCCCTACTATTGGAAAAGTTATCCCCTCACCACTGCTATGCATTGTTGCTTTAACCATTGTTGCAATCTCTCTAGACCTGAACATTAGAACCGTAGGGGATATGGGTGAATTACCCGATACTCTGCCGATATTTTTGTGGCCAGATGTTCCACTGAACCTGGAAACGCTATTGATTATTTTGCCTTACTCCGCAGGACTTGCGGTGGTGGGTTTGCTTGAATCTATGATGACAGCGACCATAGTTGATGAACTAACAGATACTACCAGTGACGGTAACAAAGAATGTAAAGGACAGGGAATTGCTAATATTGGTGCCGGACTGTTTGGTGGTATGGCTGGCTGCGCGATGATTGGACAGTCAATTATCAACGTCAAATCTGGTGGTAGAGGCAGGCTGTCTACTTTTGTTGCTGGTACAGTGCTGATCATTATGGTGGTATTTCTCGACGATTGGGTAAGTCAAATACCGATGGCCGCATTAGTTGCAGTGATGATAATGGTCTCTATAGGTACGTTTTCTTGGTCTTCTATTACAGACTTGCGTAGCCACCCCTTGTCATCAAGTATTGTCATGGTGAGTACTGTTGTGGTGGTTGTGGCAACGCATAATTTGGCGTTTGGTGTGCTTATTGGGGTACTGTTAGCCACATTGTTCTTCTCTAATAAAATTGGCCGACTCATGATGGTGAAACCTCACTTTAATGAGGTTGATAATGTGAGAACTTACGAGGTTATCGGACAGGTGTTTTTTGCTTCCTCGGAGCAATTTACCAAAGCATTTGATTTTAAAGAAGCGGTAGAAACTGTTGTCATTGATCTTACTCATGCCCATTTTTGGGATATCACCGCCGTATCGTCACTAGATAAGGTTGTGATTAAATTCCGACGTGAAGGTGCAACTGTTAAAATCGTTGGTATGAACGAGGCAACCGCAACTGTGGTCGATAAGTTTGGGGTGCACAATGATCCCCAAGAAGTTGAAAAACTGTTGGACGGACATTAAGGAGATAATGATGACAAAAATAATTACCTGTGTAGACGGTTCTGCAATCACTTCAGCGGTAACAGATGCCGCGGTCTGGGCATCAAAAAAGCTCAATAAATCAATTCTTTTTTTACATACACTAGAGAAAGAACAGCAACATGGCGCCGATGACTACACTGGGGCTATTGGCCTTGGTGCGCGAACCGCACTGCTAGATGAAATGACAAAACTAGATGAGCAACGTAGCAAAGTCGCACTGCAGTTAGGCAAAGAATTACTCGGATATGTTTCTCGCCAAGCAGCCACCGCAGGTGTTGAGGAGGTTGAGTCATTACAAAGGCATGGCGACTTGGTCGATTCAATAGACGATATTGAAGGTCAAACCCGACTCATTGTTATTGGCCGCAGTGGCAAGGGGCATGATGGTAACTTTAATGCGCTGGGCTCTAATATAGAGACCTTATTACGAAAAGCGTCACATCCAGTCATGGTTATTCCGGACACATTCAAAACACCTGTCTCGTTTATGATTGCCTATGATGGAAGAGAAACCGCCGAAAAAGCACTGCAACGGGTTATCGATGGTGGATTATTGCATGGCCTTCACTGTCATCTTGTTTCTGTGAAAAATAACGAATCAAATCAGAAAGATAAGTTTGAGACAGCTCAACAAAAACTAGAAGAGAAAGGCTTCAATGTCACCGTCTCTTTTATTGAAGGCAACATACATGAATCGCTAATGGAATATAAAGAAACTCATGATATAGGACTCATTGTCATGGGCGCTTTTGGGCACTCAAAACTGCGACAATTCTTTTTAGGCAGTAACACCTTGAAAATGCTTGAGCGCTGCAAAGTACCCATGGTTGTCTTGCGGTAAGTGTTTTTGAAAGTATTAACGCTGTCTTTACATTAATAGAGGCAGAACAACGTTAAGTCTATTAACGTCGTTCTGCCTCTGATGAGTTCACTATTGTTGAAGTGCCAGTGCTGCCATTTTCATCGTGCTTTCAAATGATTCTGCACCCGCAATAAATAAGCCATTGTGGCAAAACATAGCGTCATCAATACCTGTTTCATCTTGCAGTGTTTTATCAGATAAGCCCGCCCACTCTTTAGGCAGTGGTCTTCTGTCTTCGAATGAACCTGGTTCAACAGGTACTGTTTGAATTCTCCATTGGCCGGTCTGTGATGGGTAAATCATATATAAAGCCTTGTCAGATAAGGCGTGCACCGTTCTTTTCCACGGTGTATATTTTTCTAATACGATCACTCTTGGATCTTGTGCATTTTCAATCGCTGTAGCTACAATTGTTTTTGCACTAATGCCCCCATTAGCAGCAGCAATGAAGCGTGTTAAGACGCGAGATGCAAAATCAACCGCTTCATCGAAGCAGGTATCAAAATGACTATCTTCTTGCCATGTTGGGTTGAACATTGAAATCGTTTGGCTAAGACTAATGCCTTCAGGCACACCTTTGACATGACCACAATCAATGGCATCAATGGTTGATACTAGACCTGTATCAAGTGCATTGGCTACGTCTTGATTACCATTGCATATTTCTACACCATACTTCTGCCAAATTAAACCCAATGAGGAGTAGGGAATACCATTGTCGCGCTCTCCAGCACCACCGCGTTGATGATGATCAAAGCGACCGTTTTCTGGATCGTATTCACCGCCTACATCAATCACAATATCGGCTTTAGCGATAATCTCTAAATCACGGGTGCGAATGAGTGTAAAAGAAGAAAAAATGCTCTTAAGGGCAGCAACACTGAAAACGTCATCAGCATGAAAATTACCGTTGTGAGTTACTATAGTTTTATCATTCATTATATTTGTGTCATTTTAGTGTGTCATTTTGAAAAGAATGGGAAGGTGTCGTCAAATAAACGTTAAATAAAGAAAATATTTAATCAATAAAAATTCCGACGCGGATTCTATACGAAAACTACCAATAAAATTGGATTAAGTTTGTGTACCAATGAATATTGGCCGTAATGAGATTTTTTATGTATGGGATGACCGCGATAACTCACGATTGACCAAAATTTCTCAACCCAATGTGAGCGTTTATAAAACGAATTAAAGTTCATCAACTACCGTGTTTTATGCACACTTATGCAGTAGAAAATATTTGCGAACTATAGGTGAAATAATGAAATTCTTTAAATATTGTTTAATAACAACTGGATTTTTAAGTTTAGTTTCATGTGCAAGTTTGGATGTTAATGTACCCAGCTACGACAAGTTGTTAAAAGCACAAACTGAACAAGACGGCAGGGCCTGTGTGCGTCAGCGTAATATTCGAGGCTATGGCATGCTCGACGATAATGTTATTAGCATTAATGTTGGCGGGAAACATTCTCATTACTTAGTCACCACTTTGTATCAATGTAATTCATTACAAACAAGTTTTTCTGCAGGCTTTAAGGGCGACTTCTTTGAGTTATGTGGTGGTGGTCGAGATAAGATTTTGACCTCTGAAGAGTCTTGCCCTATAAAAAGTATTTTTGAATTTGAGTCAAAAGAGGAGGCATTTGCTACTTATGAAAAGGTTGACCAAATTCGTCAAGACTTAAGAAAAGAAGCACAAGAAAAAGCGAATCAGCAAGCCACTTCAAAAAGTGATAAAGCTGCTGAATAGAGGATTTTCATTTCTCAATTTAAGAGACTTTTATGTCTACCATCGTTTTCTTCAAAATTAGATATGCAGGAATGAATAACGCTAATTTCCAATTTGGTAGAGAGGTTGCTTTATTGAGTTCGATAATTGTTCTTACAATAAAGCAATATTTTTATCTAATCTGCGGGTCAGAGGTTGACCCTGCAGGTAATCATTATTCTATATGCCCTCTTCAATCTTATTTTCGTTTATTTTTAGGCACATAATTTAGAATGGACTCGGGGACTGTTTTCTTGACCTCAAAGCCTTCAAACGCTTTTCTGGTAATGACATGACCAAGACGGCTTTCGATGGCACACAGGTTTCTAAAGTTATCTTTAGCCACAAATGAAATGGCCTCACCTGTGGCACCCGCCCGGCCTGTTCTTCCAATTCGATGAATATAATCTTCAACTTGATCAGGTACATCATAATTTACAACACGGGATAAATTTTGAATATCAAGACCACGGGCAGCTACCCCTGTTGCGACTAAAAATTTAATTTGACCTGTCTTAAAATCGGATAAAATTCTTTCGCGTACTGATTGAGTTCGGTCACCGTGAATGCTTTCTACCGGGATACCACGTTTTTCTAATTGGCTGACTAACTTAGCTGCACCTTGCTTGGTTTCGATAAAAATTAGCGCTTGATCCCATTCTTGTTCTTTAATCAGATGACTTAATAATGCCGATTTATTGCCTTTATCAACCGTGACTAACCATTGATCGATTTTAGGTGCAGATGCTTTGTTTTGCTTAATCGATATTTCAACTGGTCTGTAGATAGAACGTTTCGCTAGGGCACGTACTTCATTAGAAATAGTTGCAGAAAATAACAAGTTTTGACGCTGTTCAGGTAATCGTTCAATAATTTTATTAATATCACCAATAAAGCCCATATCCAGCATCCTATCGGCTTCATCTAAGACTAAAATTTCAAGTTCATCGAAGTGCAAAGCACGTTGCTGTGCTAGGTCTAACAGTCGACCTGGTGTCGCAACCAGTATATCGATGCCCCAAACTAAACGTTGTGTTTGTTCATATGAGTCCACCCCTCCATACATGGCCATTGAACTCAGCTCTACATATTCACTGTAGGCTGCAATACTTTTTTCAACCTGTACCGCTAATTCTCTGGTCGGCACCAAGATAAGCGCACGAATTCTTTTGCCACGTAGCTTGTGGCCATTATTAAGTAATTGCAAAATAGGTAATACAAAACTGGCCGTTTTACCGGTGCCGGTTTGCGCAGCAGCAATCAGGTTTTTGCCCGATAAAACAACCGGAATAGCCTGTTCTTGAATCGGTGTCGGTTGTGTATATCCTAAATCTGTTAATGCTTTTAGAATGGGTTCTGATAGCTGTAATGATGAAAATGACATACTTTGCCTTATAAAAATAATGTATTTCTAAAGTTTTTTGGCTAGAAAAATGGTGTGTTTACTGCCTTTCCCAGGACGAGCCTGAACATCACGTGTATCCACTCTAAACCCTATTTTCTTTAAGCGTACACTAAATAAGTAGTCGGGACCTGCAGACCATATGGCCAGCATGCCATTGGGATTAAGTGTGTCGTATATGTCTTTTAGTCCGTCTTCAGAATAAATCCAATCATTATCTGAGTGAGTAAGTCCTTTGGGGCCGTTATCAACATCGAGTAAAATGGCATCGAATCTAGGTTGTCTTGAGGTTAACAACTCTTTGACATCGCCAATGTGTACTTTAGTTCTCGGGTCTTGCAGTGGCTTGCCAGCGCAATGTCCTAAAGGGCCTTCATTCCATTTCACTACCTCAGGTATCAATTCGGCAACGGTCACCACAGAGTCAGCATTCACTGCCTTTAGAGCTGCAGATAAAGTATACCCCATGCCTAAACCACCGACTAAAATGTGCGCATCGTGATGGGGTTTAATATGTGCACAACCTAATTGCGAAAGTACTTTTTCTGAATTAAAGACGCGGCTATTCATCAGTTCGCCACGTTTGCCTGATAACTTTATAGAGAACTCATCGCCGCGTTGGGAAAGTTTTAACTCACCGCCGTTGTTGGGGATTTGTACGGTGTCTAAATGGGTCCATGGGATCATAAATTGAGCTTAATTAATATGGGTGCTTAAGGCGTTTAACAGGAAGGTACTTTATCACAATACTTGTTGCAAACCCCACGTCCTGCGTTATTTAATAAGTGCAAAGTCATCTTAATTAGTTGTTGTCGATGATGGTTGCCGTTTTAATACTGGTTAATTGTAATCACTCTTAAGTATCGCTTTTTGAAAGAGGTAAATAACCTGTTGTTGAATGAACTTGGCGTAACGTCAAGCTCAATACCTAGTAACCAATAATATTAACTTTTGATTTGTAAAGGCTGTTGTTATGCGTATTTAGAATTGCTGCATAGTGTGGCATCTTCTTATGGAATGCTGACTTATGAGATGGACTGTTATTGCTCACACATAAAAATTGCAGCCATTACATTAAGAGTGAATGTGAATGGTGCAAGACAAGATTTTATTTTGTTCAGACCCCAAATTTATTTATGCTTTGCTGGCGTGTCTAACTAGAAGCTGGACGAGGGCAGCAAAGGTTCTGGGGAACACACGACCTTGCCAATATGAAAACTTAGCCATGACACCAGGCACAATAATAAATTGGTTTTTGGCAATACCTTTAAGCGTCGCTTTGGTTACTGTTTTAGGTTGCAAAGTACCCCCTATATCTTTGATAAACCTTGTTTGCGGTAATATATGTTCGGATTCTTTGGTGACCATTGGTGTGTCGACTTCTGGTGGGCAAACCACACTAATACCGATGTTATACTCTGCCAATTCTTGACGCATACAACCAGCCATGCCAACGACGGCAAATTTTGATGCACTGTAAGCGCTGTATCCATAAGTGGAAATAATGCCACCTAGTGAACTAATAAAACAAATTTGTCCGGATTTTCGACTCATCATATCAGGTAAAAAAGCGCGAGCCACAGCACGGCTTCCCATTACATTTGTTTGCATAATGGCATCAAAATTTGCATCGCTTTGTTCGATAAAGCGTTCACTTGCGACAATCCCCGCACTTAATATTAGTAAATCTGGAGCACCCATCTGGTTTTTAATTGCAGTTACCGCATTGGCCAATTGTGCTTGGTTAGTCACATCAACCGCAAAGGATAACACTTGTTGTTTGTCAGATTTCAGCAAGGTTTTGCATTCACTAACGGCCTCATCCAAGCGCGCCTGATTTCTAGCCAATAAAATAATATTGGCACCTTGTTGTGTATAAGCCCGAGCAATGTCTAGACCTATACCGCTTGATCCACCTGTAACCACTATGGTTTTCATATATCCAATCCTATAACTGTTAAGCCATGATGCCAGATTCAATAGACAATCCGGCATATTATGCTGCAACGCTATCATAATCCCTATTGTGATGGATAAAAACTCGAGTGGTAATACTGGCTAATCTGTTCAAAATACCAGTTTAGCCGGCTCCAATAATGATTTTGGATGGAGTCATTTATTTAATTGAGGATTGATGCCATTTTTGTGGGGGCAATACATGCTTTACTTAACATTACAGCCGGCATCACTTACCTTTTAAGAATGCCGGCACCTAGCGTGTCGAATATTAGCTAATAGACTTAAAGTTTAAAGTATTTATTGGCATCAAAATAAGTGAGTCGCTTCTCAACACTATTACCATTAAATAAATCATTAAATAACGCCCGTAATGAAGCATTTTTAGCTACAGCGCTGCCTTTGTAATAACTATGTTCACTATTCACTTCGTCCGCTTCGGTAACATCTATATAAACTGCATGTTCACTGTTTAGACTTTTTAAATAATGACCTAGACGTGCTTTTTGTTCTATGCCAGGTTTTATGCGCGATGCTTTTAAAGCTGAGTCGTTTTCGTTGATGACCACATGAATACGATTTCGAACATCTATTGTGTCTAACCAGTTGGCGTGGTTTTTATTATTGGTGTCGGCAGCAACCAGATTAATATTATCAAACACCAATTCTGATGTTGCATTGTCGCTCGTCATTAGTGAATGCTTAAGCAGGTAGTTGCCCATGCTGTGACACAGTAAATTAATTTTTATCTTACAGGCTTTGTCTACTAATTCGCTATAAAGCGATGCTGCGGCCATTGGGTTGTCTTTACCTTCATATTTTTTTTCTACTTTAGTTTTGATTTCATTTAAGTTTGCATTAGACAGTAAGGCATGGAAAAACTTTATTTTTGCAACAAATCGATTGAAAGCACCCGATGAAGCTCTAGCGTCCGCTTTGTCACTCAGGTAAGACGCAGTGCCGGATATTGCTCCTCCACCATTTGCAGGCCACGTAAATGGAATAACAATCAGGTTGTATAATTCCTCTAATTCAGACGCGGCCTTCAATACATCATCAACATCGTTGTTATATCCATGCACAAAAAACAAAATGCCTTTGTTTTCTTTTTTTGCTTGTTCGAATATTTTGCAGGCAACCTCCAATGAGCCATGCCATGGGAGACTAGTATCTATGTTGAGATTGTTGTCTTTAGATAGTTTTTCAATTTGTGAATCGGTCAACTCGTTTTTTACCGGAGTAACCTTCCATTTGTTATCTTCCTTATTAACTTCAACAATTCTAAGTTCGTTAGGGCCTTGTGGGCTTGGGGTATCACCAAACACTTTAATAGTACTGCCGTTTGAAATAACTCTATTGGTCACTAAATACATATACAACTCCTTCTGCTTATAAAACACACAGCATTGTGTGTTTTATAAGCATACTCAGTTTTTGTTAGTAGGCCAATAATATTTATCTGGGGATTATCCCGCCGTATGGCACTCTTCGGATATGCCTATTGGATGATAGATTTGTCGCATTTTTACATGTCTTCACGTGTCTTTATGCTACAAAGTTTTGCCTAAAACTAAAGTGACTATGTTGTGGACATCTATTATTAAACTTCAGTGTCAACGTAGAAAAATATCACCATTCAAGGTCATTTTATATTCTTGGCTAATTTGAAACGCCACTAGTCTCAGCTTTGCCAGTTGACTGGTAAGCTAAATTCATTAAAAATCCAGCTTTATAATTTTTATATGTATATTCATGGAATTTTCAGCTGCATTGCGCTCACGCAGAAGTATCCGAGCTTTTTCGGGGAAGCCGGTTAAACGGGAAACGATTAACGACATCTTATTAGATGCAATAGAATCACCTTCCAGCTCTAATACACAACCTTACAAAGTGGCCATTGCTGATGGCGATACATGCAAACAGCTTGGACAGGAGTTGTTAGCTAGGTATTACAAGATAAACAAAATACAACGTCAGCCATTACCGCTTAAGTTATTTAGCGCAGCAACAAGTCAGGCTATGCCTGATGGTGATTACATACCTATTTTGGGTAAGTATCCGGGGGTTTTCCAATCCCGTAGAATGGCTACAGGCAAAGGCTTATATGAAACTCTTGGAATTGCTCGTGGTGATAAGCAAGCACGGGATGATGCGATGGCCCGAAATTTTACGTTTTTTGATGCTCCTGTCGCTATCTTTATTTTTATTCATCCGAGTATGAAGTTCACTGCATTGGTTGATTCAGGGATCATGATGCAATCTCTTATGTTATCAGCTACAGACCGAGGGTTAGGCACTTGCCCACAAGGCGCATTAGGTATGTGGCGCTCTCCTTTAGAAGAGCATTTTGATATTCCCAAAGGATACAAATTAGTTTGTGGTCTGGCCTTAGGTTATCCAAAAGAGGATGAAAAAGTGAATCAATACCGGCCCAAAAAACTCAGTCTCGATGAGTTAATAATTCCGACAAAAAAGTAAATGCGTTGTCACAGATAAAACGTTATTAGGTATATGCGAGCGTTTAAAAGCAGTTAATCTAACCTTGGGACTGTTTAACGACATGAGCTTAGGATTAATGAGGGCTAAGAAACCTTTATTATCTAAACTTAATAATAAATTATCCAATTGTGTTTTTAGCCTTAATCCTTCTGTTGAATTTAACACCGCTAAGCTCGCCGGTATTATGCCCATTTTTTATAATAAATATTCTCTATATTTAATGCTTTAATTGTACTCATTGTTGAGAAAAACTCTGCATTACCGATGAGTGTGCCGATACTGCCATCAGGTAATTGTTCAATATTAAAAAAATCTTTATTCAAAGAGAAAAAATCAACATGGGTATCAATATGCCAATTGAGTTCGCCCCCGTATTCATAAAAGCCCTTCGTTTCTAATTTGTAAGGAGTTAAACCGATCAGTTTTAATCGTTTACTTTCTAAATCTTTTTTAGCCCTTCCATACGTCATGATGTGAAAATTGAAGTGCAAGTTTGTACCTGCTGATCAGCCATTTTGTCTGAGTTTTCTGTTCACACTTAAGCAATATCAACATACTAGTATGCACAGTGGCTATGAGGAGAGAACCGACTTAGAAATGACTGAGTTATTAAAAAGAACAATTGCTTTGGTTAAACTACACTTTATGCACTTATCTTGCGGCTTCAGTTAAAAGTATGTTTATGAAATAGGACCGAGCTGCGTTTACTTTAAAAAGGAAAGCACATGTTAAGACGACAATTTTTAAATGCATTAGGAATAACCCTTGGAACTAGTTTACTCGCACGTTCAAGAATATCAGGGGCTACCTCAGGATTTGATATTGCCCATAACCCTATTCAACCAGGTGACTGGACTGCTTTGCGAGATCTGTTTCCACTTACTCGTAAATACATTCAGTTATCAACTTTTCTGCTAGCATCACACCCTAAGCCTGTCGCAGATGCCATCGAAAAGCACCGACGTGCGTTTGATGAAAACCCCTACGGTTATTGGCATCACCATTTTCAAACTATAGATACTCAAATCAGTCAATCTGCAGCACAATATATGGGTGGAAAAGCTGAAAGTATCGCCCTGACAGATAGCACAACCATGGGGTTGGGAATGATTTATAGCGGGCTGAAACTTGAGGATGGTGATGAGATATTGCAAACTGTTCATGATCACTACTCCACCGATATGTCGCTGGCTCACAGGGCTAATAGGACGGGGGCCAAAGTAAGGCGTATTGCGCTTTATGAAAATCCTGCTCAGGTCAGTGAGGCTGATGTCCAAAAGCGGTTACGTGCTGCGATTACTCCAGATACACGTGTCGTGGCTGCTACGTGGGTGCATTCCTCTACAGGCGTAAAGCTACCAGTAAGAGCAATGGCTGACACGATTACTAAACTCAATAAACAGCGAAAAGCTAATCAGCAGATATTATTTTGCGTTGATGGCGTACACGGTTTTGGGATTGAAAACCAGGACGTGAGTCAATTAGGTTGCGACTTCTTTGTCGCTGGCACTCACAAATGGATTTTTGGACCAAGAGGCACTGGTGTCGTTTGGGGTAATGACCGTGCTTGGGCACAAAGTGAGCCTGTGATCCCCAGTTTTAGTGGATCTTACGATGTGTGGCTGGGCGGTATGAATCAGGACCAAGTGCCATTAGGTGAACACATGAGTCCAGGAGGGTTTCACTCGTTTGAGCATCGCTGGGCATTGCCTGAAGCGTTCAAGTTACATTTACAATTAGGTAAAGCGAATGTACAAAAGCGAATACATCAATTAAATGATCAGACCAAACAAGGTCTAGCTAAGATGCCTCATGTCACTCTTTACACTCCGCCAGGCAGTGCTCTTTCTTCGGGATTGACTTGTTTTGACGTTAAAGGGATGAAGGCCGTTTCTGTAGTTGAAAAGATGCACCAAAAAGGCATTATTATGAGTAATACACCTTACCGGGTCAGTTATGCTAGGTTTGCGCCTTCATTACTTAATACTGAACAGGAAATTGAACTAGCTTTAGCACAAATACAGGCTATGGCTTAGAAATAGAATCAACAATAACGGGAACTTTAACAAGGGTTGTTGTTGAGGACATTCAGATTTGAAGAGGTTATATATTTTAGATATAAAGCAGCAAAATGTCAGCTTTTAAAAAGAAAAATGACAATTAATTCTATTAGTTTTTACCGCAGTCCTGAGTCTTCCGATTTGGAGCATCTTTTGATAAGTTGCTAACTTCGCTTAATAAAATAGCAGTCTGCACTTTTTGTTCTCAAGAATGACGGGGCAAGTAAGTGTGCGGATCTAGTTATCGAATGCTAAGTTCACCGTGTGTTCTGGTGAGGCGCAACATAATAAACTCTTTACAACACATATAACGATGTAAACACAACTGATAGAATACGCTTCTGTGTATCGAAGTAATAAGTGCGATGTTAATCAACCCCAATAAAAATAAACGTCTCAAAATGTTTAAATGTCACAAGGATGACCTTATATGTTTGCAGGATTAGATTTTGGCACATCCAATTGCTCTATTGGCATCATGAATAATAATCATGAACCTGTCCTCGTTCCATTAGAAGATGGTGAAACAAGGCTCTCTTCTTGTATTTTTTTAGAGCACGGAGTTATCAAGCCTGAATTTGTTTCAGAGTATGAATTATCGAAGCGAGTTCGAGCAGAAAAAGCATCACAATCACAAAGGATCAACAGAGGCCATAAGTCCAGTAATCAAAGAGTCTTAAGTGATGATGAAATGGTAAATATTGTTCGCAAACAATTACGCAAAGAAAATCGCGAAAATGCTAAAACTAGTCAAAAATCACAAAGTGTTATGGAAGCTCTGCAATCAAACTCAGAAGTGATTTTTGGTAAGGAAGCAGAATTAGCGCATATTTCCGATCCTGAAAACGGTTTTTACATTAAGTCACCAAAATCGTTTTTGGGTGCCAACATTTCTGATGTACAACAAGCCGTGTTTTCAACGGTGGTTGAGAAAATGCTGGCCTTTATCAAGCAGGAAACCGAGTACGTAAAGGGTATTGAGTTGCAGCAGGTCGTGATAGGCAGACCTGTAAATTTTCATGGCCTGCAAGGTGATGACGGTAATGTTCAGGCACTTCAAATAATTGATAAAGCCGCTAAAAATGTTGGTTTTAAAGAGGTTGAGTTTTTAATGGAGCCTGTTGCCGCAGCCTACGATTATGAGCGCCTACTAAGAGACGATAGGGTGGTACTTATTCTTGACTTGGGAGGCGGGACCACAGATTGTTCGATGATCAAACTGGGGCCCAGTCATGTTAATTTAGAAAGTAGAGAAAACTGCATTTTAAGTTATTCAGGGAAGCGGTTAGGGGGGATTGACCTTGATAATAAATTGGCCCTGATGACTATTATGCCACATTTTGGTAAACACGCATTGTTAACCAACGGTCTTCCTGTTCCCATAACTTTATTCAGCCAAGCAGTCAATATTAACGATGTAAGAGCACAGCAGGAATTCAGCTCCCATAGAACTGGCAATGAATTGGCAAGATTCTGCATGATGACCAAAGACAAAAGACTTCAAAGGTTAAAAGAATTACGAGAGCGTAAACTTGGACTCAGACTTAACCAAAGCGCTGAAATGGCAAAAATATATCTCTCAGCCAATGACAACATAGATTTACCGCTACATTTCATTGACGATAGTTTATTTGTACCCATCAGCCGAGATGAATTGAGTGTTGCGATTAGCGATGAGTTAAGGCAGTTTGAATTATTAATTAATGAGTCTTTGCGCCAAGCGGGAACTCGGCCAGATACCATATTTGTAACAGGTGGCACTGCAATTTCACCTGTCATTCAAACATGGATTAATTCAATTTTTCCAGATGTTGAGGTGGTGATTGGTAATCATTTTGGGAGTGTAACATCAGGTTTGGTAACCCATGCACAACGCGTATTTAGAGGTTAAATTGTGCGATGATAGCCACCTAATTTTAGGTATAGGCTGACTGAATTTAACATTTATATTAAAGATTCAGTGCCTATATCAAATATTATTATTAATCTAAAATAAGCTTATAAAGCCGACTTAATCTGGTAACCAATCCTTGGAAAGTGAACATAAACCTCTCCAGCGTTCATCTTTTCTCTTAATGGCCACCTCGTCTAGCAAAGATAATACTAGCTCCCCCATTACAGAATCAAATCCGTAATCACTTGGCTGAACGCTGATTTGAGAGCCATGTTTTAATCCATCATATTCGAGGGAATTAAGTTCACCATTGCTAATCAGCTCTCCTAGTTTTTCCTCATCAATAGCGGCTTGACCGCTGATGTTCGAAACCGTGCCATGGCCAATGTTTATCATAGTCGCTAGCCACTTCTGCAAAGCCTGGTAGGGCTATCAATAATCACAAACCGCGGCGTTATTATTGATAAACCACAAGCAATGATACACAGAAAAGACTGCAATGCTGAGCTGTTGACCAAGGCGGTAAGGACCACTATCTAGTAATTGCTGCTCAAACTGCTGCAAATAAATAGGTAGTTGAGAGAGTACTGTTTCCAGAGATATTTTTGGTGCAGTTGCTCCACGTCGCAAATCTGGCCGGTCTTTTACCAAGGCCTCTAATCTTAGCTATTTTCATCGTCAGTTCAAAGCAAACTATGGCTTAACACCAGGGGCGTTTAGGCGCAAGATGATCAAGGAGAATGGCCGCTAAAAAGTTTATGTACTTTTATAAATGAAGTCATCGAGATTGTTCTTCTTAATAAGCAGAATATTGATGGAAAATTCAAAACCATCAACCTTACGGACTGTTGATGATAGAGTTATAAACCAACATGAAAGGTTTAAAATACTAAGTCTGTTATTTATTAGGTAAGCTACGTAGAGTTCAATATTGGTTAACTTGGATCTCTTTTTAGTGGGTTCACCCACCTAATTTCAGAAAACGTATTTAACGGTAATGTCTGAGAGTAAAGGAAGTAGGGTAATGAAAGAAGATCAGCAGCATTTAGAAATGGAACATAAATATCTGAAAATTGTGAGTCAATATACAATGGACATTCTACTCGCAAATTCGGAACAGGAACTCATAGAAATTTTATCAGACACTTTGCTGAATAAACTTAATATTGACGATCTTGAATTGTATTCATTTAATCCTAAAAACAAAACTCTTGCTATGACTGCAGCCTTTACTGAAAAACAGTCGATTCTCATAGATTTGTTTTTTATCCCCGAAATCACTTTGGGCGCGGGACTTATTGGTAAAGTAGCGAAATCTTTAGTCGCGCAGAGTATTGAAGATCTACGTTTGAATTCTGACGTTGAGCAAAATAAATCTCACAATTTGTCAGCGTTTATAGTGCCTATCGTAACGGATGGTAAATTGATCGGGGTTATCTATTGTGCAAGCAAAATGATCGCAGCGTTTAATTTACAACTCCAAAAATCTTTAAATGCGATTTCGTCTATTACTGCTATTAAAATGGAAAAAAACATCGCAATAACACAACTTCAGCAGACTATTGAAAAACTTGAATACAGTGGAAAAATTCAGGACACTTTGTTTGAGATTGCAGAGCTAATTTTTGAAACATCGAATATGCAAGAGTTTTATCAACGTCTGCATAAATGCATCGCTAAACTAATGTTTGCTTCAAATTTTTTCGTGGGTTTGGTTATAGATGATGGCCAAGCGATTACTTTGCCATATGCAGTTGATGAAGTGGATGAAGTGCCTCCAAATGAAGTGATTCCATTGGATAATGAAAAACCTAGTATTACTGGTTACGTGCTCAATACAAACAAGCCATTATTAGCAAGTCAACAAAAAATACAATCCATGATTAATGCTAACCAGCTTTATGTTAAAGGGTCTTTGCCCAATGCCTGGCTTGGCGTTCCATTTGGTAAGCCTCCACTGCGCGGTGTGGTCGTCGTACAAAGTTATACTGAAAACATTGGCTTTACTCAAAAAGATGAACAATTATTATGTTTTGTTGCGCGGCATATTCGCAACGCTATAGAGCGAATGCAGGCGCGAGCTGATTTGCAGTTTTTGGCATTACACGACCCGCTTACTAAACTTTCAAACCGTTCGTTATTTAACGATAGAGTTAATCATGCACTTAACAAATGTAGACGTCATAAGAATAAAAAAATAGCATTGTTGTTTTTGGACTTAGACAAATTTATACAAATTAACGATACCTACGGTCACCATATCGGCGACCTTCTTTTAATTGAAGTGGCAAAGCTTATACAAAAGTGTATTCGAGAAACTGACACCCTAAGCCGATTAGGCGGCGATGAATTTGGCATCCTTCTAGAAGATATTGTTTCTGCTGATTTAGCTCAAAGAGTAGCGAATAAAATAGTTAAGGTTTTACAAACCCCATTTATGTTGGACAAAATCCAAATCAATACCTCCACAAGTATTGGTATCGCATTTAATGACCAACCTGACAACACTATCGACGCTCTGATAATTTGTGCAGATGAGGCCATGTACCAAGCAAAACAGCGAGGGCGTAACAGAGCAGTTTTACATCAAGGTAAACAGCAGCCCATCATGATTACTACAAAAATTATTGAACAGGATGCTTTAAAAGGATTAATAGATAATCAGTTCTTTTTCATTTTCCAACCTATTGTTGATTTGAAAACTGGCTACATGGTAGGTGCAGAAGCCTTAGTTAGATGGAATCACACCAAAATGGGGATCTTACCTTCCGAGACATTTCTTAATGAAATGGAAGAAAACGGGAGTATTGTTCAATTGGATGTATACAACGTCAATCGAGCAGTAGAACACCTAAAAAATTGGGGGGATCACCTTCCTACAAATTTCCGTTTAGCCGTGAATATTTCTGCACTAGGCTTTGCTTCTAGCGCATTGTTAGAAGCTATTTATTCGCAGTTCGACAAAAATCCACAGCTGCTCCAATACCTCACGCTAGAAACAACCGAAAAAAGTATTATCAAAGGTGTGGAGTTGACTCGAGCGCAAATGAAAATATTCTCTAAAATGGGAATTCACTTAGGGCTTGATGATTATGGTTCAGGTTACTCATCACTGAGTTATTTAGGGCAATTTAAATTTAACCACATTAAAATAGATCGCAGTTTTATTAGTGGACACGATAAAAGAACAGAGCAAAGCATCATATTGGAGACTATCAATAACTTGGCCAAATCATTAGCAATTGATACCGTAGCAGAAGGAATTGAAACACAACAACAACTAGAGCTAATGCAAGACTTGCAATGCTCAACGGGGCAGGGTTTTTATATCAGTAAAGCGTTATCAGATGACGAATTGCTAGAATTACTGAAAAACCAAAAAAAGCTCATAGTTACCTAGTTTACTGTTATGTAAAGACGCGATTTAATTAATCGCAACTAACATGTTGCATAACTTAGTTAGCTATATTTAAATTGAATCCACTAGTGAGTCATTCTTTGAAAAACTTAAAATTAGGTCCCGTCAATTTTGCCACTTCAGTGCTGGCTTCATTGGTACGCTCAGATGCGGGAATTAACAGTAAATCGGCAGTCATAAAGCCTGAAGTTACCTTGAAATTATTTGATATAGAAGGTTGCCCTTATTGTAGGTTAGTCAGAGAGGCTTAAACTGAACTCGATTTAGATGCAGAAATTTATCCTTGCCCTAAACAGGGCAAGCGTTTTCCAAGGCCATGACTGCTCATGCAATCTTGCAGCAGCAGGGTTATCAGCTTAATCCATTTTAGCTGTCTCGTTAGTGATTAGCTTGGATTGACTCCTTCATACCGTAATTATCTTGAATTTTGTGACAAATTTATTCTTAGCCACCAACATATGCTAACCGTCATTTGAACAATAAAAAAGGCGTCCTAGGACGCCTCTATTTGAAAACTGACATTTGAAATCAGGGTTTAATAAAAACGTACCTTGGCTTCAATACCAAAAATTCGTGGTTGATTAACAATACCCGTTAAGTTGTTGAAATCAATTGCACCTTTGAGGTTTTCTTCATCGGTTATGTTGCGTCCGAACAAAGCGATACTGTAATCATCAGCATAGTTCTCATAGGCAATTCTTAGACCGCCTTCAAAGTTATTATTCGTTTTGAACTCAATTGAATCGTATAAAAATAGATTGGTTTTACCTTGAAATGCCCAGTCAGTATAGATTGATATTTCTCCATCATCGCCCATTGGAAAAGCATAACGTGCTGTGAAGTTGAAGATGGTCTCAGGGGCTTGAGGAAAAGGGTTGCCGTGAATTAATACCGCAAATCCGTCTGTACTTAGGTCGAGCACTGTACAATTACCTGTGAAATTGAAATCTGGATTGGCACCACAGGGTAAAACGGTTAATGAATTATCCTGGATTTCGGTATGGTTGTAACTATATCCTGCGGTAAGGGTTAAGTTGTCTGTGGCCAAGTATTGTGCGTCAATTTCAAAACCATAACCGGTGCCTTTATCTGCATTAATAAGCGCTGTGTTATTAGCACCACCGCCAATTGCAGAAAATTGGATGTCGTCGATTTGGTAGTAAAATGCTGCAACATTTAAACGTAGCGTATCATTTAATAAGTCGGTTTTAGTGCCGACTTCAAATGAATCGATGGTTTCGGATTCAGCCACTGAAGGCGCTCCTTCGAATGCAACATCACGGCCCTGGATGGTTTGTGCCCTGAAACCATTTGCTATGCGACCGAATACTGACGTATCGTTGTCAATTTTGTAGTTGGCACTTAGCTCCCAGCTTGTCGTCGTCAATTTCTGCATCAATGTAAGCAAAGTTAGCAAACACATCAAAGTTATCGCCAAGCAGCGCTCTTAACTCTGTTTCAACACCAATGTTGGTTGCAGAGCCTGCGTTAGCGGTAAAGAAGTTGCCGGCATCATCTTGTTGAGTCATCTGATAGACCTGTTTTACTTTAGGCTTTTGGATAACGCTTCTGGATACGTTGTTTCCATGCCTTAGTGACTGACAATCTCCACAGATAATTTAAGCTAAAGAATCCCACAGCACTAAAAAATACAGAACATATTAAACATCCAATTAAAAACGCTGGGCCGATAGTTTCAATGCTTTGTAGTACCCAATCCCAACTTAATTCAAAACTAAATTCTCTTTGTGGGGAGCCCATTACGGTAGTACCTACAATATAAGCCCCATAAAATATGGGCGGCATAGTGAAAGGGTTCGTTATCCACACGGTAGCTACAGATAATGGCAAGTTGACCCGCAAGGGTATAGCCATCGCAGCGGCCAACCACATTTGAAATGGAACCGGCCAAAATGCGAAAAATAGTCCAACAGCAAACGCTCCTGAAGCAGATCGCCTATTTAAATGCCAAAGGTTAGGATCGTGTAACAAAGAACCAAAAATAGATAATATCTTCTGTTCTTTAACTTTTTGGGGGCTTGGCAGAAAGCGCTTAATAAACTTTTTCAGAATAGTTCTCTATACTT
>JAWUXT010000016.1:0-14450 GCA_034111205.1 Paraglaciecola sp.
TTTTGTCCCTGTGCCATGCGAGTATATTAAGCACGTTTTTTGTTTTTCAATATTTGATGAGCGATTTACTGCCATCCTACACGTCACCATGCTGGCTATAGGTGGTATCTCCAGTGGTGCAGTTGTGGCCCTTATTCCTAGGATTAAATTTGCGTTAGTCAATCTAAGCGTATTACTTGTTCCATCAATAGTATCTGGCATTATAATCAGCGAAAAATTTCCCTTTGCCGCTATGTTCGCCGTGTTTTTTGGATATATTGCGATGATTGGGGTGCGCTCATCTAAAGAATATAATCGTTCGTTTGAAACAGAGTTGATACTCGATCAACAGAAACATGAATTAGAAAGACTCAGTAAAATTGATGCTCGAAAATGAAAATGAAAAAGCAGCAAAAGTAGCTGAGATTTTACGCCAAAAAATTGAAAGTAGCCCATTTAAAGTAGACGATAAATTGTTTCCTGTCACATTGAGTTTTGGGGCTGAAAGTATTCAACCAAGTCACAAAATGAACTCAAGACAACTCATAGAACATGCTTATTCAGCCTTATACTAAGAAAAACACCAGGGGAGAAATCTGGTAATAGTTCATTCAAATTAATATCTGAGTGGCCACTACTTGAACTTTTTAGCGCCACTAAATTACTGAACTGATACTAGATTTTTCTATTCTTTTCTAGTCCTTAAAACACACTTGTTTTTATTTCTGGATATAAACCTGTAGTGTGACCCAGTCCATTTGTGTCTTATTAAGAGTTAAATTATGTGCGGATACATTGAAGTTAATGGAGAACAACAGTCAATCGTGGCGTTTCCAGAGGGTGAAATTGTCAATCAATTTACCTCAAGTCTCTTTAAACGTTATTACCCCGCTTTTGGTCAAGACCCCAATAAAACTATCGATATCGTCATCGAGGAAAACGGCGAACTGAAACAAGTAGCTGCGACTTGGTGGTTTGATTGTTTAGACTCTTTTGATGGTTTGCAGGTAGGGACACGCACCACATTTAATGCTCGTAATCTAGACAGCCCCTATTGGCAAAGTGCACTTCACTATAACCGCGCTATTGTTTTAGCAACGGGCATTGGTGAGTCTAAAGTTGTGGGGAAAACCAAACACCAATATTATATGCAAAGTGATGAGGTGTTTGTGCTTGGCGCGCTGTACCGAAAGTTTAGCGATGATAGATATAGCTGTGCTGTCATCACTAGAGATGCACATCCCAAAATGGAACCTTATCACCATAAAGCCTTCCCATGCTTTTTACCCAATGATGACCAATTTTTAAAACGTTGGCTGAGTCAGTCAGTGCAGCAACATCCAGAAATAAATAAGATACTTAACTACCCAACTTTATATCCAACACTTAAGGTACAGCGCGTAAAAACCTATAAAGATAAAGTACCTTATAAATCTTTTGCCCCGGTAATACTTCACTCTGACCTATTAGACAATTAAATGTCTGGCGCTATGTAACTGTCGATATTCCTATTACCCAGTAATGTACTTGATGCTAACGTGTTTTTATCTGGGCTAAATATCGAATTTGAGACTCTCAGTCTATTGCGCATTTAGCCATATGTTAGAAAAGTGATTTGGATCAATATCTTTAAAGTTGCACACAATACAATGGTATTTCTTAAGAAAACGTACATAGAAGGTTTATCCCATGCAATTAGACAAACATACTTTAGTCAACGATTTTCCCGATCACCAGCATACCATCCGCCACCTGAAGATGAATGACAATCACTTTGCGAAATTGTTTGACGCTTACCATGAATTAGAGAGTGAAGTTCATCATATTGAGAAAAATAATGAGCCTGTCGCAGATGAGTATTTGGACTCTCTAAAAACACGGCGGGTCCACCTAAAAGATCAATTGTTTAACTTAGTGATTAAAGCAGAAAAAGCACTGTAGTGAGGTTTTTTTGAACTGTGTGTTTTGGATTATACTATGTCAATTGGATCAGTTAGTATGGGTTGAGACTATCATCCATAAGGTTTAGGTCAGTTAAACCTTATGGATTTTTATCAATGTTGTAGCTGAGCTGCTTGCTGATTTTTCCATACATGTATGACAAAATCCTATAAACAAGCAAACTAAAATAGCTTTAAGTCAAACCTCAGTAATTTACGATACAGGTAAAGAGTGTCACCCTCTCACGATTTGTTGTTGCGAGCCCCTCAATTAGTGGTGTTAGATGAACCTTTCAATGGTCTAGATGCATTAATGGCTAGAAGAATATGGTACAACATATCCAGCTGGATAAATCAGTGCTCTGTGGTTTTATTCAGCCACGATTGGCCAGCTATTTGCGTATTCAACTAGACTTCCCCTACGGCGACCTGGATTAGATTTATGAATGAATTCGATATTACTGCGTTTTTCCATGAAGATACTAATACGATCAGTTACTTAGTGGTCGATGGGGCCACATCTTGCTGTGCCATTATCGATCCGGTACTGGATTATGATCCTGCATCAGGGCGCTCCAGCACCCTATCTGCTGACAAAATTGTCAGTCATATTGTCAAAAATGGCTATAAAGTAGAATGGATATTAGAAACCCATGCTCATGCTGACCATTTATCAGCAGCCCATTATTTAAAAGGCGTATTGGGAGGAAGTATTGGCATTGGAGAGCACATATGCCGTGTTCAAGAAACGTTTAAACCTCTCTTTAATTTAGAGAAAGAATTTAAAATCGATGGTAGTCAGTTTGACCATCTGTTTGCGGATGAAGAGATCATTAAATTAGGTCACGTCGATATCACAGTGATACATACCCCAGGCCATACGCCTGCGTGTGTCTCCTACTTAATCGAAGATAGTGTGTTTGTGGGTGACACTTTGTTTATGCCAGATTATGGCACCGCAAGAACAGATTTCCCCCTAGGCAGCGCAAAGATATTGTATCAGTCAATTCAACAAATACTGTCATTACCGCCTTTAACAAGAATGTTTGTTGGGCATGACTATAAAGCGCCTGATAGGGATGTGTTTGCATGGGAAACATCGGTGATTGAACAGCAACGCAATAATGTGCACGTTAAAGCCGGTGTGACGTTAGAGGAATTTGTCACAATGCGTGAAGCAAGAGATGTGACCTTGAATGTGCCTCGTTTGTTGTTACCAGCGATTCAGGTAAATATTAGGGCAGGGGCTATGCCGCCTAAAGAGTCGAATGGGCATGCCTATTTAAAAATCCCTTTAAACACACTGTAGAGTCATTGCATTGAATATTTTTGTTGTTTTAGGCGCGGTTTTAATTGGGCTGAGTTTAGGTTTGTTAGGATCGGGTGGTTCAATTATTACCGTACCACTGCTCATTTATATCGCAGATGAACCTGCCAAACTTGCCATTGCTGAATCCCTTTTTATCGTAGGGTGTATATCTGCTTTTGGCAGTCTGTCTTATATCAAGCGCGGCTTAGTCAATTGGAAGTTTGTGATGCTGTTTGGTTTGCCGAGTATGCTCGGTACATACTTTGGGGCGTGGACTTCACAGTTTGTTTCTGGCGAAGCTCAGTTACTCACATTTTCTATTGTTATGCTCATTGCAAGTCGGTCAATGTTTTCACCGATCACGTCAACTAACAGCGCTGTGCCAGTGCCACGCAATCTGTTGGTGATCAGTGCCGGTATTTTAGTGGGTGCCATTGCCGGCTTTGTGGGTGTAGGTGGCGGATTTTTGATTGTACCTGCCTTATTTTTACTCGGGAAATTGGCCTTTAAACAAGCTATTGGCAGCAGTTTAATCATCATTATGATGCAATCGTTTATCGGTTATCTGAAATACCAACATGTACTTGAACAATTTGCTTTGACGATGAACTGGAAAATTGTTTCAGTGATCGTTTTTATGGGGATTTTAGGTTCAATTATAGGAGTCCGCTTCGCCGATAAAATCCCACAACAACAGATAAGAAAGCTTTTTGCCATAGTATTGGTTGTTCTGGGCATATATATATTTGGCACAACAATCTACGACATTTTCTAAATAGGAGTTAAGCATGAAAAAAGTATCAAGTAACTTTTCTATATCCGGCCCCATCGATGATGAGGCTTTAGAAGCGCTCAAAGCGCAAGGTGTCACCAAAATTGTGAATGTTAGACTGGATGATGAAGAGCCAGGGCAAGAAAACGCAGAACAGTTGGCTATTAAGGTACGCTCCCATGGTATCGAATATGTGCACATACCGGTAAAAGCAAACAGTTATTCACAAAAGGATATAGCGGCGTTTTTCAAACAACTAGCCACCGGGGATGACAAAGTACATGCGTTTTGCCGCACCGGTAATCGTGCAATTCATCTTTGGGCGTTGGCTAACTCTCATTCTGAAACATTGAAATATATCGAAAACCAGTGTGAGAAAAGTAATTGTAATATCAGCTCTGTCAAAGAGCTAATGCAAGACATAGAGCGTGAAAAGGTCTGGCTTGGTGCCAATATTTGATAATAGATACAATACATTTTTATGGTGTTTTGGAATTCGGTCTATCATGATTTCAGTCTATTTTAAGACAATCCCATTTTGGCTTAGGCAATACCCATCCTAAAATTGAAGGTTAACGCCTAATTACTGCAGCCGTTCACATAAATCTCTATTTTGGATTTACTTATGTAAGTAACGGATTCAAGGAGCCACTTTTTATCTTAGTGAGAAGTCAATTTGGCTTTGAAAGTGTTCGACTGAAGTCCAACAGATCATGTTATGATCAGCTTCCCTTTATTGTGTATCCAGATTGATATCTATGAACGATAGTCCCAAAGATAAAAGCCACAAAAGTCCTCAGCAAGACTCCAATTCCAAAATACACGGTGTGGGTCGTTTAACCATTGATGCAGTATTGGCGGTTACAGATATAGTTGAATCATTGCATAGACGTATAACTCCACTTTCTGCGTTACATACAAAGTCTGAAGCAGAGCAGCTTTCAGGTATAGGCGGGTTGGTATACCGCAATATTCGCAATGTGACACAGTGGGTAGGTAAAAATATAGATGTACCCCTTAGTGCGATAAATCAAGCCTTAGCCTCTCAGCCTGATTCTGCGTCAGCACAGACTTTACTTGCGGCATTAAATGGTGTGTTGGGCGATTACCTGTTTGTCCGTAATAATCCTTTAGCTATCCCTATGCACTTTAGAAAAGCTGGGCAAATCCTCACAGATGAACAGCTCTTAGAAATCATAAATCAAAGTGATGGCAAACTCCTGATCATGCTCCATGGTTTGTGTATGAATGACCTGCAGTGGTGCCGCGAAGGTCATGATCATGGCGCTGAGTTGACAAAAGAATCAGGTATGGGAGCCATCTACCTGCATTATAATTCTGGACAGCATATTTCTGATAACGGTAAACAGTTTGCGGGTTTATTGGAGTCCTTGGTCGACTTAACAGATAAAAAGTTAGAGATTAATATATTGGCCCACAGTATGGGAGGATTGGTTTCTCGTAGTGCTTTTCATGTGGCAGAAAACAGTGGCCACAAATGGCCTGAACGACTCCAAAAGTTAGTTTTTTTAGGTACGCCACATCATGGGGCGGCTCTTGAAAAAGCCGGTAACTGGATTGATTTGATTTTAGGTGTGCATTCATACACCGTTCCGTTTGCACGCTTGGTAAAAGTGCGCAGCTCCGGTATCACTGATTTACGTTATGGCAATGTGCAGGAATCGGATTGGCATACTACCGAACGGTTTGAGTTTAGCGGTGACCAGCGGTTACCCTTACCTTTACCTGATTCAGTGCGCTGTTTTGCAGTTGCAACCAGTGCTAAAGAAAGTATCAATTACGCTTTAGGTGATGGGCTGGTCAGGATAAAAAGTGCGTTAGGAGAACATCCAGATCCTACGTTTAATTTACAGATCCCCGATTCTCATAAATGGACAGGTACTCACATCAATCATATGCAGCTGTTGAACGACCCTGAGGTTTATCAAGTATTAAAAACGTGGTTTGAGATAAAGTAATCAATGAGTGTTTTTTATCAAAATTTGATATTTCGATTAAAAAATAATGTATTAAATAGAGATTTTAAGAGTGATTGAAGTTGTAATTCTGGCGCTAGCATTAAGTATGGATGCATTTGCGGTATCTATTGGACTTGGAGCAAAGCGAACACATAATAGGACATCCCTTGCCATTATGGCGGGACTATACTTTGGTTTTTTCCAGGGGTTAATGCCGTTGATTGGCTACTTAGGTGGCAAAGAAGTGTTTGGTTGGGTTGGAGCCTACGCCCCATGGATAGCCTTTATTCTTTTGCTCTTAATCGGCAGCAAAATGCTTTATGAGTCTTTTTCAGGCGCCATTGAAAAGAACATTGAAACAGATATTGTAAGAATCACCCATAAAGTTATGTTGGTGCTTGCTATAGCCACTAGCATAGATGCGTTAGCCGCAGGTTTTTCACTCACCCTACTGGATGTAAATTCATTTTTTGCCTGTACGTTAATAGGTCTGACAACACTGGTTTTTAGTGGGATTGGCGTGTTTGTTGGTGCTAAAAGTGGAACTTGGCTTGAAAGCAAAGCTGAGATATTTGGTGGCATAGTGCTGATATTAATAGGGTTCAAATTGCTTTTTGTTTGATGAATCAACATATCCAATCCTAGCATGAGAAACTGCCTGTGAGTTAGTAATAGTTTTTTAAGACTGACACATTTATCTCAGCTGAGTTTAAACCCAACAAGATCAAGGCCTGTACATGCAGTGGGGGGGGCCCTGATGCTCATTCTTCAAAGCATACTGTTTCTGGAGAGTTGGGGAATCATCCCTTGTTTCAAAAGGCGCGTGTCAATGCGCTAAATTGTGATGCTATGCAAGTCCATCTTCAGACGCTAGACGCAGGTAATCCGATGAAAGTACATGTCAACTTCAATGACTCAATAGGTAAAGGCAACATTCACCAATCGGGAATGGCCAGTCAAATTGGCGTTAATTATAAAAAACCAGAGTAAGCGTGACCTATAAAATGTACGCGAATAGTTTGGGCGCTACCTATCCATTTGTTTATCTATTGATCCATCTACTTATTGGTCGTGTCATTTGTATTCTTTTAACACTATTGATGCGTTTTATGGGTAAGGTTTCGAGTTTTATAGTCGTCACTTTGTTCACGTCATCTGACTCACAACACTTCGTAAAATACGACGTGATATGAAGTTTAAACAGTATTTTTATTCCGGTTGTAAACCTTTATAATTATACTAACTTGATACTTAGGATAAAAAATAATATGAAATTGAAACGTTTAGTGATGTTTTCTTTGGGTTTACTTGGCTTCTCAAGCTCTCTTCTTGCCAAAGCATCCTTTGAGTTTACAACATCTGCCCTCACAGACAAAAAACTACTGGTGGTATTTGTTAACGACATTGATAATTTGAGTGGCATGTCAAAAGTTTTGGATCAAAATTCAGATGGCCAATTAAGTAAACTGATTCTACTCAATAAATTTACCCCAGAAAAAGGTAATACCCTGCATTTACAGATGATTGGTACAGTAGAGTCAGTTTTGTTAGTTGGCTCACAAGATAAAGGCGGTTTAAGTGCGCCTGAACTCCAAGATTTAGGAGGTAAAATAGCCAGCTCGCTAAATTCAACTAAAGATAATCTCGATTTAGCAATACATGTGGAAAATTTGGAAACGACTGAAGCACTGCCAAGTGCTCATATAGCCTATGGTTATCACTTGCGTCATTACAGTTTTGACCGCTACAAAACAAAAAAGAGTAGCGGTGAGTCTGACGTTATATTAGTGACTAATAATGCTGGCAACGCCTCAAAATTATACAACTCTGATTTGGCATACGTCGCTCAAGGCGTGCACTTAACCCGTGATTTGGCAACTGAACCCGGCAAAAACATGTACCCACAAGCATTTGTTGATTTAGTAAAATCAAAATTCAAAGGGATCAAAAACGTGGATATCGAGGTGCTAGATATGCGCGACATTAAAAAATTAAAAATGGGCGCTTTAGAAGGGGTAGGGCAAGGCTCAATAAATGATCCTCGTTTGTTAGTTATCAATTATCGTGGTTCAGAAAAAAAGAATGCCCCTATAGCGCTTGTTGGCAAAGGCATTACATTTGATACAGGTGGCATTAGCTTAAAGAAGAATACCGGAATGTGGGCCATGAAGTCAGATTTGTCGGGCGCTGCAGCGGTTGCCGGAACACTTTATGCTAGCGCTCAACGCGGTGAAAACATCAACTTAATTGGCGTTATGCCACTGGCAGAAAATATGCCAAGCCAAGACGCAATTCGTCCTGGAGATGTGTTAGAAACCATGAAGGGAGTGAGTATTGAAGTCATCAGTACCGACGCCGAAGGTCGTTTGATATTAGCTGACGCCGTTTATTATGCTCAGCAAACATATAAACCTAAAATGTTATTGAATATAGCCACATTGACAGGCTCTGCTGGCCGAGCGCTGAGTGATGAGTATGCCGCTGTGATTACCAGAGATTTTGAGTTATCTCAAAAAATGATGGATGTGGGTAAGCGCTCAGGAGAGAGCGTTTGGCCGTTGCCTTTACACCCTAACCACTTTAAACAAATAGAATCCCCTATTGCTGATATTAAAAACTCAGGTGCTGGTAATCCTGGTGCAAGTATCGGGGCTGCAGTTGTTGCTACTTTTATTGACGAAGATTTGCCGTGGGTTCATTTAGATATTGCTGGCGTAGATTGGTTAGAAACTGATATTGATGTGGCACCCAAAGGCAGCCAGGGCTGGGGTGTTCGGTTTATGGACCAGCTAGTACGAGATAATTCAAAATAAAGAACTTCGAGTAAAGTTAACACCAATATTTAAGGTTAACATCTGAATGCTTGTATGGTTTCAGTGTGACTTAAAAAAAGTGGTAAGTGATATTTGGAGTTAGAAAAAAACGTCGATCCTTAATAACTTTTCAAGGCTTGGACGTTTTTTTATCTAGCATTAACTATTTAAAAGGTAATCGATGTTTGATTTAACACATTTACAAAAGTTAGAAGCTGAATCCATTCATATACTGAGAGAAGTAGCTGCTAGTTTTGAGAATCCTTGCATGTTTTATTCAATTGGCAAAGATTCTACAGTGATGTTGCATTTAGCACGTAAGGCTTTTGCGCCTGATAAAGTTCCTTTCACGTTATTACATATTGACACCACCTGGGAATTCCAAGAAATGGGGATTTTTAGAGACAACTTGAAGGAAACGTTGGGCCTTGAGCTTATTGTACATATTAACCAAGAAGCATTAGACGCCGGTATACACCCAATTGAGTCTGGATCGGTTAAATATAACGATCACATGAAAACGTCTGCGCTCAAACAAGCCGTAGAGTCTCACAAATTTGATGCGGCATTAGGAGGAGCCAGGCGCGATGAAGAGAAGTCTAGAGCCAAAGAACGCGTATTTTCGGTACGTAATGAACATCATCAATGGGATCCTAAAAATCAACGCCCAGAGCTCTGGTCAATATACAATACGCAAATCAATAAAGGTGAAACGGTAAGAGTATTCCCTCTGTCTAACTGGACTGAATTAGATATCTGGCTTTATATTTTAAAAGAACAAATTGCTATAGTGCCTTTATATTTTGCTGCTCCTCGCATGAGTTGGGTTGATGATCAGAGTGGCCAAATACTGGCACTTGACGACGACAGAATGCTGCCATACATGTCGGTAAATGAGAAAGCCAGTTTAAAACAACGAAAGATCCGCTTTAGAACCTTAGGCTGTTATCCGCAAACAGGTGGAATAATCAGTGATGCCGATACCTTAGAAGGTATTGTTACTGAAATGATTGCCAGCAAAAATAGTGAGAGGGAAGGTCGCTTGCTCGACAAAGATCAAACGGGGTCAATGGAGAAAAAAAAGCGCGAGGGGTATTTTTAATCTAAAGAATTGTTTTAGATACAAAACATTAAAAGACTGACTTTAGTAGATGAGATTTAATTGCTTTAACCTCAGGCGTTTAAGCTGTTAAATGTGTATTCAAAGAAAAAAGTGATTACCTCAATGCCTTCAAATTATGGCAGCGTTTTTTCGATGTTAGGAGCCTGTAACCGATTCTATTTAACTGCCATTAGCATTCATTCTAAAACAAAGTTTTCTTTGAACTTTTACCTCTCGCTTCTCTTGGATATTGAAAGGGGACTCTGTTCACTTTCGTAAAAACACACCTCAACATCAGCAATACTTAAGTTACGACTTTACCCAACAAACTCCCGCTGAATTATTACGATTGCCCCATCAAAAATTAGGGGGTACCAAAAAGAATCAGTTAATTTGCAACAAGGAGAATGACTTTTTACGAGCGGTAAATCTGCTCAGTCTGATATTAATGCGTTAATGCATCCTAGGTTGTTGTTATGTCGTTAATCCTATTTATGTTTAAACGTTGATGTTAAAATCGGTAAAATGATGCATATGCTAACAACGCTTATCCAATATTTATTTTTGCGCTGTAAATATTAGATTCTCGCTTGACCTGTTTAACTGTCCTTTGCTGGTATTTTCTATATAGAAAAACCAGTTTATTGGCCTAATCACTCGTTAATTTTCATCAAGTGATACCGATTGTTTAGTTACTGTAACTATAAAGGTATTATCTGGTTATCATTAGAACTAAAAGGTTTACATAGCCGTAATCTTAGTTCGAACTCACTTTTCAATATTAGGAACCGTTATGCACTTTTGGCGTTGGATATGGACAATTTTGTTTTGTTTGGTAATAGTGAGTGTATTGGGGTTTGTGAAATTCAATCAAATCAAAGCGGCCATTGCTTTTGGTGAGTCTTTTCCTGAATCCAGTGAAACTGTGCATAGTATTGTCACTGAGCAGAGCCAGTGGCAATCTACTTTAAGTGTTATGGGAGAGGTTGTTGCTACTCGAAGTTTAGACCTGCGTAATGAATTAGCAGGTGTCATAACCAATGTTGGATTTATTTCAGGCGGTAAAGTAGCTAAAGGTTCGCTGTTATTGCAATTCGATGTGGAAAATGAAGAAGCACAATTAGCTGCGCTAACGGCACAAGTCAGTATAGCGGAGTTGGAGGTAAATCGATTTGCAGAGCTGCTTAAGAGTAACGCCTCTAGCCGTGATCAACTTGACAGAGCTAAGGCCCAATTAGCTGTCGCTGAAGCCAATGTGCGTGCTTTGCAGTCTACGATTACCAAAAAAACACTGCTGGCACCCTTTGATGCAATGGTTGGACTACATCAACTTGAAGTAGGTGGTTATTTGTCTGAGAATACTTTAATCACACGTTTGGTGAGTGTGAATGACGCTGTTTGGTTGGACTTTTTAATACCTCAAGAGTACGCAAGTTTAGCCGAGGGTGATGTTGTTCAGGTCAGGTCAGCAAGTTTACTCAACGATGTGCATACAGCTAAGGTTATTGCGCTCAGTCAGGAAATAGACATAGCTTCCAGAAATTTGCGTGCGAGAGCTCTGTGGTTGAATCCTTCTAAGCAAATTAAGCCTGGCGCTTTAATTGAAGTGCAAGTGTCAATTGGAAATAATCTTAACGTAATCAGAATCCCCAGTGTAGCTGTGCGTTATGATTCGTTTGGCTCATATGTATTTATTTTGAACAAAGATAAAAATCAAGATTTGCGTGCAACACGTCAAAGCATAGAAGTGCAGGCTAAAGATAACAAAACTGCCATTGTGACTTCTGGACTTTCGATTGGTCAACACATTGCCTCTATTGGATCGTCTAAATTAAGAGAAGGCATATTAGTCAATGTGGCTTCTTTTAAGGAAGGAAATACCTTCAATGAATAAGGCCCAGGGCGAACTGTTGATTAGTGAGGAAGACACCAAGCCTTCTATTATGGATGTGTTTTGCCGGCGGCCAGTGGTAGCTATTGTTCTATCTTTGGTGTTAGTGCTGGTGGGTATTCGCGCTTCAATCGACTTACCCGTTTTACAGTTTCCTAAAATTGCGAGTGCCTCGCTACAAATTACCACACCTTACATCGGTGCATCCGCAGATGTGGTTCAAGGTTTTATTACCGAACCTATCGAGCGAGCTGCTGCGTCTGTTCCTGGCGTTGATTATATCGACTCGAATACCACACTTGGTTTAAGCACCGTTAACGTCTGGTTGAAGTTAAATGAAAACAGCACAGAAGCCCTGGCTGAGCTGTCTTCACGACTGGATCAAATTCGTTTCGAATTACCAGAAGGTGCGGAAGATCCTTCCGTTCAAGTTGTCAGAGCTGACAGACCTTTTGCAGTGTTTTATCTAAACGTTGAATACGATGAAGAAAACGCCGGTATGTCGCGCTTAGAGGTGACAGATTATTTATCTAGACGTGTTGTACCAAGCCTATCTACTATTCTCGGTGTGCAGAGAGTCGGACTTGAAGGCAGTCGTTCACCCGCTATGCGGATATGGTTAGATACTCAAAAAATGGCAGCGTTTAATGTGGCTGCTGATGATGTGGCCAATGCACTGCGAAGTAATAACCTGATTGCCACCATGGGCGCAAGTGAGAATAATCAGCAACGTATCGCCTTAATGACCGACAGCTCTTTGACCAACGTCGAATCGTTTAAGCAGCTTATTGTGCGTGAAGTGAATGGCGCGCAAATTCGTATTAGTGATATTGCTAGAGTAGAGATTGGCGAAGTAGAAGGACAAGTGACCGCAAGGTTAGACAAACAGACCAACGTTTTTCTTTCTGTTTGGCCGCTTCCGGGTGCAAACGAGATTGATATCGGCGATAGATTGTATAAAAAGCTTGATAGCATCAATCAAACGTTGCCCAAAGGACTCACTATTAGCAGTGGTTTTGATGGCACGTTATATATGCGTAACGCACTTAAAGAAATTTTTATCACCCTTGCTGAAACGATTGTTTTAGTTGGTATTGTGGTGGTGGTAATGATGGGCTCTTTTCGCACAGCCCTTGTACCGCTTATTACTATTCCTATTTCAATTTTGGGCGCGATCGCCGCCATGACTCTTATGGGGTTTACGCTTAACTTATTAACAGTCTTAGCCATAGTGTTATCTGTGGGGCTAGTGGTAGACGATGCGATCGTGGTCGTCGAAAATGTTGCGCGTTATATGCGCAGTGGCATGAGCCGAATGCAAGCCGCGCTAATCAGTTCAAGGCAATTATTAGCACCGATTATTAGTATGACCATCACCTTGGCAGCTGTTTATGCACCAATAGGTTTGTTGTCTGGCTTAACGGGGGCGTTGTTCAAAGAGTTTGCATTTACATTAGCTATTGCTGTATTGATTTCAGGTTTTGTTGCGGTGACTCTGTCGCCAATTATGAGCGCTTATGCTTGTCCTGAAGGAGGTAAAGAGGGTAAGTTCACCCTGAAAATCAATGCTGGTTTTGCTCGTTTGCAAGTTTGGTACGGTAAGTTGTTGTTACGTACTATTGAGTTTAAAGCACAAATATTAACTGGGGCAGTGTTTTTGGCTTTGTTAAGTGTGCCTTTTTATTTATTGTCCCTCAAAGAGCTCGCTCCCACTGAAGACCAATCAAGTATTACCGTTATTATTGAAGCTGCACCGGAATCATCTTTGCAATACACCACTCAACATATGGACGACGTGGTGGACGTGATGAAACAACTCGATGGTAGTAAGTTTATGTGGCAAATTATTAACCCTGTTGGCGCTTTTGGTGGGGTTGAATTTGTGCCTTTAAAAGACCGCAGTGAAGGCGTGCAAGATATATTTTGGAAGGCCTTTGGCGCACTGTCATCGGTGCCTGGGCTAAAAGCTTTTCCAGTATTGGACTCGGCTTTACCAACGTCCGGCAATTTCTCTGTTGAAATGGCGGTATTAAGTACTGACTCATATGAAGACATGAAAGTTTACGCCGATAAAATGGTGGCGGCAGCTATGGGCAGTGGAAAGTTTTTGTTTGCGGAAACAGATTTGAAAATTGACTTGCCTCAAGCCAGATTTTTATTAGACCGTCAACGAATAGCAGACTTGGGCATGGACTTGGCCAGTGTCAGTCGCCAGTTAGATGTCATGTTATCTGGCAATTTTGTGAATCGATTCAATAAAGACGGTCGCGCCTATCGTGTTATTCCTATGGTAGATGAGGACCAAAGAGTCAACCCCGATGCTATATTAGATTTGCAAATTCGTACCCCAAATGACGCCCTTGTATCTATTCGTTCTATCGCTAAGCTTGAAACCGAAGTTGCACCCAGAGTGTTAGTGAAGTTTCAACAGAAAAATGCCTTTCGCATCTATGGCGAAGTTATTCCTGGCACAACCAAAGAGCAGGGACTCAGTGCGTTAGAAGAAGCTGCGGCTGAACTATTACCCACCGATTACAATATTGACTATGCAGGTGAATCAAGGCAAATTCGTTTAGAAGGCAACTCACTTGAAGGTGTGTTATTAGTGGCGTTAGTGTTTGTGTTTTTAGTATTGGCGATCCAGTTTAATAGTTTTCGCGACCCT
>JAWUXT010000017.1:0-10489 GCA_034111205.1 Paraglaciecola sp.
GATAGGCGGTAAAAAATAAGAATGAAAACACACAGGCTAAAAGACACATAACACAGGGGCAAACCTAAGGAGTGTTTTGGACAAACATCTACGATATACAATTCAAAACCCACGCCCAATGCCGCTATAACGAACACGACAAACCAGCCTGAATAAAACAGTTTAGCTTTGAGTGATTTGGTTGATACCAATTGGCTGGCCAGCATGGATAAATACCCCACACTGACCAGATAACATATAGGCAAACCAAGCATGTCAGGGCAAGGATTTCCGCCCGTGGCTGTTTCATAAGAAACCGAAAAGCCACCCCATAAACCCACGGCAATTAACAGCCATAGGATTAATCGACTAACAAGGCGCAAAGTATTAATCAGAAGGTGACTAGTGTATTAACAAGGTCACCTGTTTTCACATCAACTCTCCCATCGATGTAACGCACACTAACCTCTTTGGCACCAGTATCTCCAAGACCAAATATCTGAATATGTGATTGGTCAGAACTTAAACCTTCACCAGATACAAAATCTCGCTTTAGCACACTTCCGTCGCTTTTTATCACGGTGATTTTCGCTGCGATTGAACCGATGTTATCCGCCAACTTCACTTTAACGAAATTGCTTTTACCGCCTTTGTTAATAAACACTTTTGATTTACCGGCGATATTGATATGCACAAAATCAGGATAACCATCATTATTAAAGTCAGCGGTAATTGGGCTAATGCTATATCCGTTGTTCTCTACCCCGCTTTGTTCGCTAGTTTCAGCGAATTCTCCGGTTTCGGTTTGCAACAAAAAGCGCCCCGGTAAGCGTAGAAACGGAATTTTGTGAAAGGGAAAACCAATGTAGTTTTCTGATACCACTAAATCATCACGCCCATCTAAATTAAAATCTTCAAATATCGCTCCCCAAGAAAACTCATAATCGGCTAGTTTGACCTTCTGTGCCACGTCCTCAAACTGAAAATCCCCTTTGTTCTGAAACATTATCCACTTAGGGTTATATACTTGATCATCACGTAAATCGCCTTTGGCTAAAAATGACGGCGCCGTGCTGCCAACATTGGAAAAGAAAAAATCCACAAAACCATCATTTTGATAATCGGTAACCGCGATACCCATAGGATAACTGTACTCTTCACTATTAGGGTTGGCAGCATCAGCAAACTGATTGTTTCCCAGATTCTTCCAAGTTTTTACTTGGCCGGTGTCATGAGCCACTACTAAATCTTCCAGCCCGTCGTTGTCCATATCCACAAATATGCCCATAAAGGTGTTGTGGGTGTATATCAAACCAGAAGACTCGGTAATGTCACTAAAGCTATTATCGCCATTATTCAGTAACATCGCACTAGTGCCACCATACCCTTCCTTGTTAAAGATATTTTGTCCTTCTACTAGCTCTTTTTTAATGTAACCAGCAACATACATATCAAAGTGTCCATCACGGTTAATATCACTGATAGCGACTGACAAGGGCGAGGTATCTGCCTTAAGCGGGACATTAAGCTTCTGCTCAGTAAACTGCCCGTTCTGATTCAGATATAACCAGATACCCGAGGTGCGTGACACAATGAGATCTGAATAGCCATTGTTATCTACATCGATCACCGACGAACCAAAGGTGGCATCCTGAATTGCTGACTTGGTAAAAATCTCCCGCGGTAAAGGTGTAAATTTGCCGTTTGAATATTTAAAAAATTCATCATGTTGATTGGGGCCACCACCAATAAACAGCTCCTCTGTACCATCGTTGTCGATATCAATAATTGCACTTGCAGTGAAGGGTAATGACTCCGCTTCATTAAGCTTATGCTCAAAATCCAGATAAGATGACTCGAACGTGGGAATATTTATATTATCGCTTGAAACATCGTAATCAACATTCTTGTCCAGTGTAAAGCGCACCAACACAACAACAATCAGCCCGGTGATAAGTATGACGGGGATCAGTAGTATTTTTTTCATGGTTTTTCCTGTGAGTGATTGTTAACTCGCGATATGTTTCGCGCTTGTAATAAAGACATAATAAAAAACAGTCCAAAACCCACATTCAGGGCAATGGGCATCAAGTATTTTCCAGTAGACGGGCTGATTAAATACACAATAAATGACAACAGCAGTAACACAATGGGGCTAAAGAGCGCCTGCCATTTTTGATAATGCGAGCGACCGGTCAAAGTGAGATAAATAAAGATACCCGATAGTATAACTGTGGTGATACGGATAATCGTCAACAGGTTTTCATAACGAAGTTGATACAACTCAACCAAACCATCTAGGTTTACCCCCGTTTCCTGCAAATGGGTGATTGCGCCGATACTGGCGCGGGAGCTTATCCACTGTGCCCCAATCATGAAACCGTAAGCACTAATTATAAAACCTATAAACGCTAGCTTTTGATTGGCCGGTTTTAACATCAGGTAGATGTGCCAACATCCCACTACATATAATGGCGCCCCCAAAGCACCAAAAAAGTGACCAAAGGTTTGTTGTTGATCGGATGTGGCCAACATAAACTCGTAACTGGTTTCAGAGAAACGTGCCAAGGGATCAAAGTGCAGAAGAAACTCCCCAACCCCAACCAATACCGCGGCTACTAATCCTAATATACCGGTGATCATTATATATTTACTGTTCACTGACTTGCTCCAAAATGGCTAAACTCTTAGACACATTTGCCTACACACATAAACAATACACCATCACAATACTTCCAATGATATTTATCACACTAACATTAAGCCAACATTAAACTAACATTAAACTAACATTAAACTAACAAAGATTTAAAGGGCCTTTTCGAAACAAAAATAATTTCAATGGGATTGAAATATAATGCTTACTAGCTAACCCCACCTCCAAAAATTGATTTGAACAAGAGATACGTGTGAATTACTATCTAATCGTTACTGGCTGTTTAATTGCTACAGCAGCTTTGATACATGTTGGTTGTCTTATCTTCGGTGCACCATGGTATAGGTCATTTGGTACCGGTGAACAGATGGCCGTCATAGCTGAACAAGGCCTGATTAAACCAAGTATCATCACGTCTTGTATTGTATTATTATTGTTCTGTCTATTTAGCCACTTTACGCATTCTCTGCAACTAGAATAATTGGGCGTTTGCCATTACTACGTTTGGCACTGATTGTGATTTCGGCGATCTATATTGCGCGTGGTATAGAAGGTTTTTACTTTGTTTCTAACCCAATAGGTAGAAGCCCAGAGTTTTGGGTATCGAGTTCTGTGATTTGTTTGTTTATTGGTTTGATTCATTTGATTGGGCTTAAACAACAATGGCTTGTTTTATAATTGGATAGTTAGAGAATTTTCTAAATTAGCCCCGTAACTACCCCTATAATATTCTGATATTAAAGATTTTTCTTTAACCCGCCAAAAAGCACATAAAACATTGCTGGAACAAAAAACAAAGTGATCATTGAGCCTATGGCCAATCCACCTATCATTAACGTTGCCATCGGTTCGAATAAGGTACCGCCGTTTATCGCCATAGGTGTGAGCCCAAGTACAGTGGTAAGTGTCGTTAGTGTTATTGGAGTGACGCGTTTTTGGGCAGCAATGATGATGGACTCTTTTAGCTCGCGTGTTTGTCTTTCAATATCAATCTGATCAATCAGCACTATGGCATTGTTAATGATTATACCGGCCAGCGATATGATCCCAAGTGTGCCAAAGAACGATAAGGGTTGGCTGGTCAACAACAAGCCTATTGGTGCACCAACAATGATAAAAGGGATTGTGGCAAATATTAGTGTCGCACGGCGAAAGGAATTAAATTGAAACATAATGGCCGCCAACATCACGATAAATGCCATGGGTAAACCTGCTCCTAGTTTATTATTGACGTCAGCGCTGTCTGCTGTTTCACCTGCAATTTCCACTTGATAACCACCTTCAAGATCTATTTTATCAAGAGTAGGTTGCACAAATTCAAGTAATTGTCCTGCGGACAAACTGCCACTTTTTGCCGATATTTTAATGGTACGTTGTTGGTTTTCTCTACGTAGTTGCGAAAATTCAAATTGAGGTATAAAAATCGCGACTTGGTCAAGGGAGATAATTCTATCGCCCACTGGGATACTTAAATTTTCTAAATCTTCTAGGCTATTTCTAAAATCTTTTTCAGCTCGTAATACGATAGGAATTGAATAGGTACCCTCGCGGAACTCAGAAATATTAGCGCCAGAATAAAAAGTGTCCATAAGCTCGGATATATCTTGTGAGGTGATACCTAAATCCCTTGCTTTGTTTTGTGCGATATCCAAAACCAGTTTTAGTACCTTGTTTCCCCAGTCATTTTCGTTCTGAGTCATATTGGGCGCTTGGGAAAAACCAAGTTCCACTTCGTTCGCAAGCGTTAATAGACGGTCGGCATCAGGACCAGAAATTTTAATGTCAACTATGCCAGATTCTGAACCACCCATGGATAGACGTTTTATCTTGAAGCGGGCTGCAGGATGTTGCTCAAATAAGTATCGTTGCGCTCTTTTTGACGCCTCGATTGCACCGTCTGCATCTAGGGTATTAATCAACATAAAGGCTGAAGCAGGATCAGCATCACCAGGGTTTAATGATAAATAAAACCTTGGCCCACCATCACCCACAAAAATAGTAGTATTCGAAACTTCGGGGTTGTATGACTTGTTGGATAACCACTTTTCTACTGCTAGCGCTTCTTGTTCTGTGCGGGAAATTGCTGTGCCTTTGGGCATGTCCATATAGATTAAAAATTGGTTCCGTTCGCTTAATGGAAACATTTCATCAGGCACTTTGCTGAATAAATTACTTGCCAGGAAAACCAGTGTATAACTGATGAATATAACCAGTAAAGACAGGGGCAAAGCTTTGCTAAGTAAACTGCTATAGATGTTGACTAATCGGCTTGGTTTGTCATCTGAAACGGAGGGTGATTTTTTAGAAAACCATACGCAAAGTGCAGGTAACAGATAAACCGAGCACACCCACGACCCAGCCAACATGAGTCCAACCACTGCACCGAGGGAATATCCGTACTCACCTTCTGTGCCTTCTAGTATTAACAATGGAATAAAGGCAGCGACCGTAGTGACAGAGGCAACTGCAAGGGGCACACCAAATTGTTTGCTGGCCGAGTACGCTGCCAAACTAGGCTCTTTGCCTTGATGAATTTGGCGCTGAATGTCCTCAACAATGACTAGCCCATTATCAACCAATAGACCCAAAGCTAAAATAACAGCGGCGATAGATACAACCTGTAACTCTATACCCATAGGAGCCATTGCTATCACTGCAAACATCACAGTAAAAGGCACGATACTGGCCACAATGATGGCAGGTCGCCAGCCTAAAAACAGGATCAGAACCAATAACACCACTACAACAGTTTGCACTACATTAGATAAAGCGTTGTTGACAGCTTGGGTCACTTTAGTTTCTTGGTAGGTCGAAAAGTTGAACTCTATGCCTATAGGCTGGGTGAACTCAAACTGTTCAACAGCTTGTTTGATTTTGCCCCCTAACACTTGTATGTCTTGACCCGCGGTCATCTGCACCGCCAACATAATCGCAGGTTTACCATTGTAGAAAGTGGGTGCCTTTTTGGGATCTTCATACCCTCTACGCACATTTAATAGGTCTTCTAAACGCACATAACTATCTAGATCAGGTACCTTGGTTAAGACTCCTTTTATGGCTTCAATGTTTTTTAATTCTCCATTGGCTTCTAAAATCAAATTAGTACCGCCACTGTCAAATTGTCCAGCAGGTAAGATTACATTTTGTGCTTGTAGGTCATTCAACACCTGCTTAAATTGGATACCTACAGCGGCTAGTTTACGTGAATCAATCTCTAACCAGATACGTTCTTCTTGTACTCCCATCAAACTTACTTTCCCAACTCCTAGTATGGTATACAAATGTTTTCGAAGGGATTTGGCTGATTCTCGAATCTCATTGTGATCAAAACCTTCACCTGTTACAGCTATGGTTGATACCATCACATCGCCGTAGTCAGTATTCACAAATGGCCCCTGAGTATTTGTGGGAAGATCCCGCTTAAGGTCCTGCATCTTATTGCGAATTTTTTCAAAAACGTCAGGTAGGTCTTGTGTGGGAACCGAATCATCAATATTTAGGTATACCACGGCTTTACCGGTGGTTATTAGGGTATTGATGTCCTCAATCTCACTGATTTGCCGCGCGGTTCTTTCTAACGGATCTGCTATCAACTCTTCCATGCGAATGGGTGCCATTCCTGCTAATTCCGCTGAAACAACCACTGTACGAATGGTAATAGATGGGTCTTCCCGCTTAGATAAATCAAAGTAGGCGGCCATACCTAGTGCTAGTAATGCAAGCATGGTTAGGACAGTAAAGCGAGATGATTCGATACCAAATCGAGTGAGATTAACCATAACCTACTCCTACTTGTTATCGGCAAGAAGTTTTACGGTTTGGCCTTCTCTCAAGAAAGATACGCCTGCTATTGCCACGCGATCACCTTGTTTGAGCCCCGCAACAATAATGACTTGGTTATCTCGGATCCCCCCAATAGATACTTGCTGTTTCTTAGCGGTTTGGGTATCAGGATCATACAAAAATACTGTGACTTCCCGAGGTTCAAATGGGTCATAGTCTTTTTCAAAATTAATCGAACCTTCTACTAATACAGCCGATATGGGGATAGTAAACCCTGTACCTTGTGTAACACTAAACTCCATGCTGATTTCTACCGCCATACCTACTTTTAGAGCTGGGTGGGAATCTTGAAGAGTAACAATAACAGGGTAACTTGATACGGTTGTGGTACTAGTGGCAAGTTCAGATACATGGCCTTTTAATTCAACCTTTGGATTGTCGGCTAAGCGGATTGTAACGGGTTTTCCGACCACCATACGCGAGGCAATGTCGTAAGAAACAGAAAACTGTGCTTCAAATCCATTGGGGTTGTATAAAGTCGCAACTGTAATGCCTGGGGTGATGTTATTAAAAGAACGAACTGATACTGTGTTTATAATGCCATCGTAGGGGGCTTTTAGCTCAGATTTTGTTAATTCTTCCCTAGCTGTATCGAGTCTAGATTTTGCCCCTTCAGTTTGTGCTTGTAATGTCAGCACCGAAGTACGAACGTTTTCAATCTCTGTTTGGCTGATGATGCCTTCAGCGTTGAGTTTTTCTTTACGTTGCAGATCTGCCTGAGTATTATTAAGGGATGCTTGGGTTTCTTCATAAGCCGCTTTTGCTGTTTCTACTGCTAGTAATAAATCTCTTTTATCAAGGGACAACAATATTTGGCCTACAGACACCTTCTGACCCACTGAAAGTGTTTTTTCAGCTAAACGTCCCGCTACCTGAAATGCTAATTCAGTGGACTCAGAAGGTTGTAATACACTGGGGTAACGCCTAACAGAGCTGTTTTCTTGATGACTAATCAGCATAGTTTTAAGGCCACGTACAGGTTCTGCTGGTTCTAATGGGTCAACTTTTCCACAAGCGATGGTTAACGACGCCATAATAAACAAACTAGTTTTTGCATTAACCTTCATAATTGTAAACCTTTGGGATGTTTTCTTGATTTATATAACTTATTTGAATACTATTCGAACTTAATTCAAATGACAAGTAGGAGAGAATATTAGTATGGCACCTGCTGCTAGATTTTCACCTATTGAAGAAGAAAACCTCATTTTAGATGCTGCTGCGAAATGCATCCGAAATAGCTCATTACTTGATTTCAAAATGAGTGAGATTGCCGCAGAAGCTGGTATTTCTATGGGGTCGGTGTACAAACATGTGCGTTCAAAAGAAGATGTATTGATCGCTTTAGCGACAAGGGTGATAACCCATTCTCAGGTGGTGATGTCTAAACTAATGGCATTGCCATTGTCAGCACCAGAGCGGCTTATTTGCACCACATTATTTAACCCTATAAAAATCCAATCAGAGACTTTCGCCATTCATCTAGAAATGATGATCAGCAATCAAGCACTTTTACAGCGATCATCCCCTAGATGGCTAGAAAAACTGACTATGCTCGATCATTCGATGCAGCAAATATTTATAGATTCCCTTTTATACGATAAAGACTTGTTAGCTGAAGGTGCCAAGCGCGCCGAGTTAATTGAAGAGCTAATGGTGGGGTTGTGGTCAATGCATGTGGGATTTTTGCAAGTTGTACTGCACCGCAGTGCATTACATTTTGGCGAACCGGCTAAAGATTTGCCTTTTCCGTTGGACTTGGATCATAGCTTAGTCAGAAATGCTAAGTTGCTCATTAATGCTTATCCTTGGGCGAAACCATTAAAAAAATCAGGAATGCGAAAAGCGCTAAATGAATTGGAAAAGTTAGGTTATCGATAAGGAGGTGAAAATCGTTTATTAATCAACTTTTTTCACATAATTCAGAATTCAAAACAATCGCCTCCACTGTTGCGCAAGCCAATTTTGAATATTGCTTTTGTTTGTGATGATGAACTGCTTTTATTCAAACAGACTTATCTGAGGCGGTACTAGATTTTCGCCGTTAGATGCCTGCTTGCAGCGCGTACTTGGTATTTACACGATGAGAACACCTAATGTAATTCTCTCGAAGGAGCCATTCACGGTTAGATGGAGATTGACTCAAGCGAAGTATTTTGACAGGCAGTAACTAACAGAGTCATCATTTACGGTAATTTATACTTTCCGATCCGATCATTGCTTAAACTACCTAAATACAAATAACCATCATACTCCTGAGCCGAAGTGATTTCCTTTAGGTGCTCTCCAACGGGATCATGCAAACTTTGAGTGATTTGTGCTTGTTCATTCAAAGCTAAAACTAAGCCGTAAGGTTCGGGTTTAGGCCATAAAGCTTTGGGCAGTTTAGACATTTGAGCTTTTAGAAAAGGAAAGACATGCAGTGTATCCAAAACGTCATTTCGAACCGTAAACAAAGCCAACCAAAATGTTCCATTTCCATTGCTAGAAATGTTATCGGGGAATCCTGGTAGGTTATCAATGAAGATGTCTTGTGTACCTGCTTTGGGTCCCTTTAGCCAATATCTGAGGATCCTGTAACGGTAAGTTTCATTTACTAACAGAAAGTCTTCTTGCTGAGATAAAGCCACCCCGTTTGCAAAGTAAAGATCGCTCAATAACACTTTAATTTCAGCGGTAGCTGGGTTGTAACTGAGAAGTCGGCCATGGGGTTTTGATTCTAAAAGGTCGAAAAGGTATTCGCTGTGCCCATATTTTGAGCTCGCATCCGTAAAATAAATGGTCCCATCGCCAGAAATATCTAAAGCATCAGTTAACTTAAAAGGAACATTATTTGCCGATGCAGCCAGAACAGTAATGTTCCCTTGAGGATTAATCGAGAGTAGCCCTTTATCAGCATCACAGACAATCAAGTTCTCATTTTTATCAAATTGCATGCCCAACGGGCGTCCAAAGGTTTCAGCAAAAACATCCAGTTTGCCATCGGGCATAAAACGTATGACTTTTCCGTATTGAGTGCCCCCATAAACTCGACCTTGACTGTCCAGTACCACCTCTTCTGGCCCATCAATTTTACCTACAGCCAAAAGCTCGGCTTTCTGTAACAGATTATTTACTGCCAGAACGCCGCTAAGCTCCGGAGATTTTGAGGGTGAATAAGCCACTGGCGAAATGGGGGTGGATATGGAAACAAGCATAATAAATAAAATTACTGGCGTTCCTATTATGCCAAACATCACTTTTGTCATCCCTACTTCACTCTCTTTATCATTTTAATAGTCACTATTTATTAAACTTTAACTTAATTGCAACAGCTGCTGTTATTGTACTGTTTTACTTAAATCTTACATTCAACATAGGAAGTCACATGTCCATCGCAAAAATTCTTCAAGAGCGTAGTTCTACCCGAGCATTTTTAGACAAACCGGTAGCCGAAGAAACTCTGAAAACTATTTTTGGTCACGCACAATTAGCGGCCTCTAACTGTAATGTTCAGCCTTGGCAAACATGTGTTGTATCGGGCAGTACCAAAGACAAACTTAAAGCAAAGTTTATGGAAACCTTGATGTCTGGCGCTGCACCAAACCCAGATTTCAATTGGACCCCGAAATATCAAGGCGTGCACCGTGAACGTCAGTTTGGCTCTGCCAATGCCCTTTATACTAGCCTTGGCATACCTAGAGAAGACAAAAAAGCCAGGCAGATGGCAATGATACGTAATTGGCAGTTTTTTGATGCGCCTCATGCAGTGTTTTTCACCATGGATAAATACTTAGATATCATGGGTGCGGTAGACTTGGGTATTTATGCGCAATCCTTGGGCTTGCTTCTAAATGAGCATGGTATTTCCAACTGTATGCAAGGTGCCTTGGGGCAATTTCCTGATCCCGTCAGAGAAATATTACAATTACCGGAAGAGCGTGGAGTATTGTTTGGTATGTCATTTGGGTATGCAGACGACAGTGCAGCTGCCAACAAAACTCGAACTGACCGAGCAGATATTGATACGGC
>JAWUXT010000018.1:0-15815 GCA_034111205.1 Paraglaciecola sp.
TCTTATTCGTTCAGGAAAAATCAGCAAAAAGGACCATGTCCTTTTTTGGCATACTGGTGGAGCACCCTCTTTGTTTGCCTATTCAGATGATTTAGGTTGCTCTCAAGCAGATGTTTGTTAAAAGGGCGAAATAGCCGCCCAAATAACTTTTAACCTATTGCCACTCCAGCTCTTTGCAATAACATTATCTTTCTGTTTTAGTTGATAAGTTTTAAAGATAAGTCTTGATGGAGGAAAAGTCTACGGGCCGTTTTGGGGATTAACACCCATATTGTTATTTATGCTCTTAATGATTGGTAGCGGTGTGTTAACCCAAAATTTTTGACCATACCTATTCTGGTTGCTTTTGTGATATCAGCGGGCTTTGCGTTGCCATCAATGTTGCAGAGCATACAAAAGGGCATGGGATGGATGCAAGATATGGTCGCCATTGCGCTCATGATCGGTGGCATAGTGGCATTAATGAAAGCTTACGGTGGCACCCAGTGGTTAGTCAGCAACATCACCAAACGTATCACCAGCAAACAAGGTGCTGAATACGTTACGGCAGCCTTGGTCAGCGCATTAGATATAGCCACGGCCAACAAAACAATTGCGATAGTCTCGACCGGCCCTATTGTCAAAGATTTAGGTGCAAAATATGATTTAGATCCAAAACGCACAGCTAGCTTGTTAGATATTTTCTCTTGTGGATTTCAAGGTTTGGTACCTTATGGGGGCAACTTTTAGCTGCCGCGAGCCTTGCAGGTTTATCACCTTTAGCGCTAACACCTTATTGCTGGTATCCGATGCTGATCTTAGTTTTTGGCGTTATCGCTATCGCAACTGGGTTACCGAAATTCAAGAACAAACCAGTAAATGATTTTAGCTGACGTTATACATTGCTTGAGTAGAAATGGGTTTTAGCTCCTGTAAAATGTCATACAAGCCAGTTTCATCTATATTAATCACTTTTTCTTTGGCCTTTTGCATGCGAGTTTGGGTATTCACACTGCAGTTGGCAATGACGTCTTCATTAATTGCATCTGGTTTGTTGTATTGTGACAAAGGTTCAGGATGCATCGCTAGCCACAGCTGAGCAGAGTGTAATTGGCCACTGTGGATTAACTGACTGGTATGCTGGCAGGTTTGCCAGTATGCATCGTTGGCGCTTAATGGATTACTGCGATAATGATTGAGATCACTTGTAACCTCTGCAATTTTATTTATCTCTTTTGACGCGTCTAGATGAGGGCGATGCATGCAGTTTTGTTCGAGCATCGCCACCATTAACGCAAATTTTGCGCCCTCACTCGCAGCACGATTGATCGTACCGTTTAGTTCATAGTCACTCGATAATAACGCTTTGGTACTAGCATTAAGATCTGGTTGACTTGTATTAACCGAGTCGAGCAAAAAGTTATCACTGAAAAAGAAGACGTTACTTAGTTATCGCGTATAGAACCAAAGACTTTAGGTGTGAATGTTCGAATTTTGAAGGACGCTATTAGAAATGAATATTTACCACAGAGGAAAAAGAGGTCACAGAGAAAAATGACCCAATAACTTTTTTGCTTTTCTTCCTCTGTGCTCTCTGTGCGCGAAGCCTCTGTGGTTAATATCTTTTACTTTTTAATAACTTTTAATTTTTAATAACTAATGCAGGCCAAGTTGTTAGCCAACACTTTTTTTCAACTCGCTGCCAAAAAACATCTTCATCGCCTTTTGGGTTAAAAGTAATGCGCCCTTCAAACACAGATGCTAGACCAAAAGGTGCAACTACAGAAAAACATCCCTTTTTATCAAAGCTTACGCCTATTGCTGTTTCTTTCTCTGGCCAAAATGACATAGCATCAGCACTGCTGAGATACTGACTATGTTGACGTTTAATATGCATCAATGCTTGGTTTTTTACTTGCCAATTGACCTCTGGTAACAGCGCTTGTAAATCACGAGTAGCATGAACAGCTAACTGACCTTGGGTGTCAGCTTGGCAGTAATAAATAACATCCACATCATTCAAATACGTGTTTTTGTGATGTAAATTATCCCATACTAAGTTACGCACAAAGCCAGCAGCCACCCAACAATCAGGCAAACTTAAAGTCGATACTGCACCCAAAATTTCCATTCGATGTGCATCATCCTCAAGTAAAGCTTGAAGCCTATTTTGATACATCTCAATCAATGTTGTTATCCCACATGTTCAAAAAGCTATTTTAACCACAGAGGAAAAAGAGGTCACAGAGAAAAGAAGAAAAAAGACGCTCTAATCAATGTTTTGTCTTATTTTTTCTTCGCTCGGCCCGTTGCTCTTATTGCGCGCAGCCTCTGTGGTTTAATATCTTTGTCTTTGTGTTTGTCTTTAAAAGACTATCCAAACAATTTTGGGATTAAAACAGGCGTGCGTTTCTTGTAATCTTGGTAGGCTTGGTTGTCTTTCCAGCGCTTTTGCGCTTGTTCTTCTTGCATCGGTATACCGCTAATTTTGGTCAGTAATACAATTACAAATATCGGAGAAACTAACGTGACTAGCTGCCATTCATTTAACGCAGGGTAAGCAATGATGGCGACACCAATCCACAACAATATTTCACCAAAATAGTTGGGATGACGAGAGCGTGACCACAAACCTGTTTGTATAAAGTCACTATGGGTGTTTTTTTGCTGTTTAAAAATACGTTTCTGATTGTCAGCTATCGCTTCGATAGAGAAACCAATCAGCCATAAAACTAACCCCACCAAGCCTAACCAACCAAAGTTTGTTTTGTGTCCCGATGTAATTGCCGCAATGGCTGCCCCCGCAGTTAAAAGTACCCACAAACCTTGCACGGTCCATGCGATAGAAAAGCGCCAGAAATCTAGTTTAATATCATCGAAACGGCTATCTGAGCCTTGTTTACGTACCCTTAAAAATAAGAAACTGGCCAAACGGATCGCCCAAATGGACACCAGACAAGTTAAGATTATCGACCGTAAATCATATTGTTCACTTTGTATAAAAGCAAAGATGATAACGGCTAGATAAGTAGCACCACCGGTTAGGTCATAAAAGTGTTCGGTTTTAAGTAAATAAGCCGGGATCAACGCTATCCATTGCACAATAAACGCAATTAGCGCACAGCCAGCAAAAATGGTCAGTCCGGTTTCAAAATCAGCGTTCAACAATTGGCCGCCATCGTTTCCTCCCAACACGACACCGATGGCAATTAAGAAAACTATAAAGTGAATGATGAAGGCACGAAAAAATTGCATGAAACTGAATATCCTTGATTTTTGAAGGGTTAATGATTGTTGTGCGTTTTTATACCGTCGCTGTATAAAAAAAGTTCTTTAAAGTCATTTAATTTTAACAAAAAACATAACTTAGTCACCAATAGTTATCTTGATGTTGAGTATATTTTTAAATGAACCCAACAAGACCAAGTAACTTTAATCATTAATCCAGTTGAAACTTTGAAAATAAACATCGACTATAGCGGTCTATTATTTTTGTGTACGCAACTTAATGTGACCAAATGCAGTATAAAATTAGTGAGTAAATCACTTGGAGTATTTTTGATGAATAGTTTTTTGAAAACAGGCATCACCTCTGCCTTAATTTTTATGTGTGGTTCCGCTGTGGCGGCAAAAAGCCCGTTATCACCTTCAAACAAAGTGAATAATCAAATAGCTGAAACACGCATTGTTGGCGGTGAAGAAGCCACTCAAGATAATTGGCCGTGGATGACGGCTCATGTCATCACTTTTAATGAGTTAGCAACGTCCCTCAGTGTTAATGACGTTATTTATGAAACAAGATCTTTTACATCTGGAGTGGGTGGACAAGCTAACGGCGAAATAATGGCTTGCGGAATTGGCGACACAGTATGTACTGATGCAACAGATAAGGTGTGTTTGATAGAGCGTGGCGATGTTAATTTTTCTGAAAAAGCAGATAATTGCGAAGCCGGTGGTGGTATTGGGGCGATTATTTATAACAATGAAGAAATTGGCAATATTTCTGGCACACTGGGAGATGAATACGCGGGCACCATTCCTGTTGTCGCTATCACCCGAGAAGATGGCTTAACCCTTTTAGAACAAGTCGGCAGTATTGCCTCGCTATCAGTAAGTGAAACCTCTGAATTACAGCAAGACTCCTCATGTGGTGCTTCGTTTTTAGGCGATAAATGGGTGCTTACCGCAGCTCACTGTGTGGATAATGCCGACACTACTCGATTTAAAATGAACGTAGGGGAATATGATTTATCCGATGGTGCTGAAAATGCTATGGATATTGCCAATATCTATATTCATCCTCTTTATGATAATGAAGGATTTGACAACGACATTGCCGTTGTAGAGCTTGTTTCTGCTCCAGTGAATGCGCCAGCAGCGGTAAAAATTGCAGACTCAGCCTTGACGGAACAGTATGCCATTGAAAACAGCCTAGCAACAGTGGCTGGTTGGGGCGGTCGTGAAGGTTATGCTCCGAATGAGGGCCCGACGTCTGATTTCCCAGATATATTACATAAAGTTGACTTACAGCTATCGACCAACGCTCAGTGCAGAGAAGCATTAGGCGAAAGTTTTGGGGTACCCGCAGACAATGTAAATGTTAGCGACGTCATGATATGTGCAGCAGTATCAGAAGGAGGCAGAGGTTCATGTCAGGGAGACAGTGGTGGTCCATTAGTGATCAATACCGGTTCAGGGCCACAACAAGTGGGCATAGTGAGTTGGGGCTTTGGATGTGCTGCAGCAGGCTATCCGGGAGTGTACACTCGAGTATCCGAATTTAAGGAGTGGATAGACACCATCACTGGTGGTGTTGCAATTGACCAAATTCAAGACTTTGGCCGTATCCCTCGAGAATTTGTATCAACCGTCGAACTACGGGTAGCAAATAATGCCAGTGAAAGCACTAATGTGAGTTTTGCTATCGAAGGCGACAGCGAATTTAGTCTGGATGCGAGTAGCTGTAATAATTTAGTAGCCAACGCAAGCTGTCAATTAGTCGTGAGTTATAGCCCAACGTTTAGCGGTAATCACGATGCCAAAGTCAACATAACCTCTGATAATGCTAATGTCAGCGTCAGTCAAAGTGTGTTGCTAGGTGAAGCCTTCGATGCTGCGAATGAGTTAGTTGGCGTTGCTGGCCCCGCAAATGATCAGGTGTCATGGTTTTCTGGGGGTAATTCACCTTGGATTGCCAACACCATAGGTGGAGTGGAGAGTGGGGCTATATCCGATCGTCAGGAAAGTGTATTGATAGCCTTAATAGAAGGGGAAGGCTCTTTAACCTTTAACTGGGGCGTGTCCTCTGAAGAGAACACCGACGACGGAGGCGATCCTTTCGACACTTTAGACTTTTATATCAACAACCAGTTAATTAATTTTATTTCAGGTGAAGTAGACGTGGCCTCATACGACGATACCCGTGGTTTGCTAGAGTTAGGAGCCGGAACTCATGTGATTAGCTGGGTGTATACTAAAGACGACTCAGCTTTTGAAGGTGATGATAAGGGTTTTGTGCGCAATGTCGTCTTTACTCCGGTGACACCCCCCGTCTTTCTGCCAACACCTGTTGTATCAAACTCTTCAGGCGGTGGTAGTTTAGGATGGATAATGCTGTGTTTATTTGGCTTAGCATTCAGACTCAGAACTAAAATATAATCATCCATAACGATTTTAAAAGGCAGGATAGTAACTATCCTGCCTTTTTTATATCTTAGGTAAAAACAATGCCTTTGAGGTGGGTATATTTATCGACTTTTAATCAGCTGCCAAGCGGCTTCCATTTGCTGCATATCTGCGGACGCCATGCTGAGTCCTTGCTCCTCAATAACTTGCTCAACTTGCCTAAAACGTTTTTCGAATTTACGATTGGCTTTTATTAATGCTGTCTCAGCGTTGACTGATGTATGCCGAGCTAAGTTAACAACCGCAAATAATAAGTCACCTATCTCTTCTTCCACAGCCTGCTGATTAGGCTCTGATACATTTACCTCTGCCAGCACTTCTTCAATCTCTTCATGAATTTTATCCACTACGGGCGGTATTTCAGTCCAGTCGAATCCAACATTAGAGCATTTTTTCTGGATTTTTTGTGCACGCAATAGCGGCGTCATGCCTATGGGAATATTCGCTAGTACGCTTTTATCATTTGGCCTTGCCGCAACTTCTTGTTCTTGTAGTTTGATTTTTTCCCACTGCAGATTAAGTTCGTCATCGGTTTTTAGTTCGGTTGTTTGGAAAACGTGGGTATGACGCCTAACTAATTTATCGCTAATAGCTTGTGCAATATCTTCAAACTCAAAATCACCTTGTTCTTTAGCTAATTGGGCATAAAACACAATCTGAAATAACAGGTCGCCCAATTCGTCTTTAATTTCAGCCATGTTGCCACTAAAAATAGCGTCAGCGACTTCATAGGTTTCTTCAATTGTGTGGGGCACTATACTCGCAAAGGTTTGTTTTTGATCCCAAGGGCAGCCGGTTTTAGGATCCCTTAATTGCTGCATAATGTTTAACAGTCGAGTGAGCTGAGTATAATTTTTGTTATCCTCAGTCACTTATTTATCAACCTTAAACACATCAGTGACACTTCTAATGAGCTGTAATCTACTTATGGCTTTAGACAGGTATGATAGATTTTTAACTTCAAGGCTTAACTCTATTTTTGCGGTGTTTAACTTGGTATCACTGGTACTATTTACACCTAACAAGGTCACTTGTTCGTTAGCAATAACGGTGGTTACATCACGCAAAATACCGCTTCGGTCTTCACTCAATACCTGCACTTTAGTCTGAAATACGGCTTGTAAATTACTGGCCCAATTCACATCGATCTGTCTTTCAGGATGTTGATCTAATAAATGACTAAGCTGCTCGCAATCTTCTCTGTGCACACTCACACCACGGCCTTGAGTAATGTAACCCAGAATAGATTCACCCGGCAAAGGTTGGCAACAACCTGCTATTTGATTCAGTAGATTTCCTACACCTTCCACTACAACGCTGTCTTTTTTAAACTTAGCTGATTGCGGTTTTTTGGCTTTAATTTTTAGTTCTGGCTCAGGGGCATACTTTTGTTGTAAAAAATGCACAACTTGCATGATGCGTACATCGCCGCCACCAATTGCGGCATATAAATCCTCAAGATTTTGCATGTTAAAACGTGAAACGGCATCACTGGCTAGTTTTGACTCAAGATTCAGTTTACCCATTTCTCTGTCTAAAAGTTCTTTACCCGCCACGTGGTTTTTGTCTTTATCCTGCCTTTTAAAATAGGTTTGGATTTTGGCTCGGGCGCGGGATGAATACACATAACCTAAACCAGGATGCATCCAATCCCGACTCGGGTTTGAATGTTTACCTGTAAGAATTTCAACTTGGTCACCGGTTTGTAATTGATAGGTAAAAGGTACAATGCGCCCAACAATTTTTGCCCCGATACATCTATGCCCCACATTACTATGAATATAATAAGCAAAATCCAATGGCGTTGAGCCAAGGGGTAAGTCCACCACATCACCAGTGGGGGTAAACACATAAACGCGATCATCAAATACCTGACTACGCAGCTCTTCAACCAAATCACCACTTTCTGCAACTTCTTCTTGCCAAAGCAGAATTTTACGCAGCCAATTAATCCGTTCTTCATGACCTGAACGGCTTGGAGTAGTGCCTTCTTTATAGCGCCAATGTGCAGCCACGCCTAACTCGGCATCTTCATGCATTTGTGCGGTGCGAATTTGAATTTCGATAGTTTTACCTTGTTTACCCAAGGTCACGGTATGAATGGATTGATAACCATTGGCTTTTGGCGTAGCAATATAATCATCAAATTCATTAGGAATATGTTTCCAATTTGCATGCACCACCCCTAATGCGGCATAACAATCCTGAAGGCGATCAGCAATGATACGCACCGCTCGAATGTCATAAAGTTGCTCAAAATCAAGGTGTTTATTCTGCATCTTTTTCCAGATGCTATAAATGTGTTTAGGCCTACCATACACCTTAGCTTTGATATTTTGTGAGTCGAGTACACCTTGTAACTCACCTACAAAGTCTTCGATATATTGTTGACGATCAGCGCGGCGTTCGTCTAATAACGAGGCAATTTGTTTGTACGTGTTGGGATGTAAATAACGAAAAGAGTGATCTTCCAGCTCCCATTTTAGTTGACCTATACCTAATCGATTAGCCAGCGGCGCATAAATATTTGCGCACTCGCGAGCCACCAAAACCCGGGTTTCTTCATCTTCATGTTTGACTTTTTGTAAGGTACAAATACGTTCGGCAAGCTTAAGCACCACAGCTCGCACATCTTCGACCATAGCCAACAACATACGCCGCACGTTATCAATCTGGACTTCATCATTTTTCTTTTTACTGTTGGCACGGGTATGCAAAGATTTGATCGCATCCATACGCCTGACGCCCACAATTAGCTTTTGAATTCCTTCACCAAACTGTTCAGTGATTTGCTCTTCATCCAACTCATGTACTTGGCAATAGGGGTAGATCAACGCAGCTTGAAGGGTTTCGTCATCCATGTGTAATTCGTGAAGGATCTCCACCATCTCTTGCCCAATCAGCAATATCTCTGGCGTATCGGATACATCTCTGAGTTTTTGTTTGCTTGCCTCAGGCAGGTTTAAACCCGCCAACCATTCGTCAAAAGGCGGGCGTTGATCTTCATGTACTGTACGAATCGTAACCATATAAATCTGTCCTACTTCAACAAAACTTGACAAGGTAAGTTAAGCAATAATTGAGTGGCGTAACATAAACTAAGTTCACATTTTTCACATAACGCTCGTTTAATTTCATATATCTCTTATATTACTTTCAAATTGCTTTCATATTACGAGCCAATATTTATTGCATAAATCTGCTCTATGCAGAGGTCTAAAACGGGTTTACTGATGATAGTTGCATCACACTTGCCCTAAGTGGCACCAAAATAGTGCGCAAACAGTCAAATATTTTATGTCCGTTTAAATTAGCTAGACTCTAAAACAACGGTGGCCATTGCATAATGTTGTTCATCAGAAATTGAGATAAAACTGCGACTGATATTGTATTTCTCACATAATTCAGCAAATTTACCTGAAAACACAAGTATGGGTTGGCCCGATGACAAATTCACCACTTCCACATTTTGAAAACTGACTCCACTGCCGATGCCAGTGCCGAGAGCCTTGACTGCGGCTTCTTTGGCAGCAAAACGCTTAGCTAAAAACCGTTCAGGGAATTTGTGAGCGTTAAAGCTTTGCATTTCTGTTGGCGTTAATACACGTTCTGCTAGACGCTGTGACTTATCTAATTGACTAGCAATTCTGGCTATTTCTACTACATCAGTACCCAGCCCCATAATCGCCACAACGTTTAAGCTCTCGCTTCTTGCATCAATCGGCACATATCTGTCACAGCCTGATGCAAGCCATCAAATGCCGCACGGGCAATAATGGCATGGCCGATATTGAGTTCATACAACTCGGGAATAGCTGCGATAGGTTTTACATTATGATAATGCAAACCATGGCCAGCATTCACTTTTAGGCCTTTTGAATGCGCGTACTGAATACCTTCTATCAAGATATTTAATTCTTTTTGCTGCTCTGCTTCGTTTTTAGCAGCTGCATACTGACCAGTATGAATTTCAATATAAGGTGCATTCGCTTCTACAGCTGCATCAATTTGTTTTTTATCGGCATCAATAAATAATGACACCAATATACCCGCAGCGGCTAAGCGTGCGCAGGCAATGTTCATTCGGGATTGATTGCCCGCGACGTCTAAGCCGCCTTCGGTGGTTAATTCTTCTCGCTTTTCAGGCACCAAACAACAAAACTCTGGGCCTATTTGTTCTGCAATCAGCAGCATTTCTTCGGTAACTGCCATCTCAAGATTCATGCGGGTTTGAATGGTTTGTTTGAGAATACGTACGTCGCGATCATTAATGTGTCGCCTATCTTCGCGCAAATGCACAGTAATACCATCAGCCCCAGCCCTTTCAGCTACTTCTGCAGCATGAACAGGATCAGGATACGCAGTGCCTCTGGCATTTCGCAAGGTAGCAATATGGTCAATATTCACACCTAGTAATATTTCCTTCATTTCAAGTTCCCAATATTAGCTGGTTTTGCAGCCGTCCAAGTTTGTTGAAACAACTCTCGGCTCTTTAGCGGTTTACGGCCTAGTAGCGGCGAGAGTGCCATTCTGGTAATTCGTTTTGCACATTGTAGACTGTTTGGCGTCCATAAATGGTTACTTACTTGTAACAATGCTTCTCCGCTGAATCGATTAGTTCCTAGTGCATTAACGTCAATACGTCTGATACCGCTCTCTAGGACCAAACAATAATCAACATCAGGCTCAACAGTTTCTCCACTTTCATATTCTTGAGTTAAATCAATACCATAACCCATATCATCTAACAGCGACAATTCAAACTCACGTAAGCAAGGTTCGATATCTCCGCCATTCGCTAACCATTGCAGGCTATGTTGATAGGATAAAAACAACTCTGGATGAGGCACTTCTTTTGGCAACAGACGATTGAGTAACTCATTCAAATACATGGCTGAAAATAATTGATGACCAACAAGTTGCAACCTAGAACCGGCTGATTCTAGTTGATGGAGGTTACGCAATTCATGTTTACCCGTAACGGATAGCAGCAACGGTTGAAATGATTGCAATAAACTTTTTTTGTCGCCTTTATTGCCTCGGACACCTCTGGCAACGGCACTGACTTTACCTAGTTCAAGAGTAAATAAATCAGTTAAATAGCTGGTTTCTCGATAGGAGCGTCGATGTAACACAAAGCCAGTAAGTTGCTCAGGCAGCAACGTCAAAACACTTATAAAACAAGTTTCAGACTAACTCACTTTTATCCGAACAACTTTCATGGCTTCAAACTCCATACCGGCAACTTCTTCTTTTATCGGATAATAGGTTAAATTGACTCTCGCTCCGGTCAGATTTTTATATACCTTTCTTCGTCGGAATTTAAAAGGCACTTCTGTACCCTCGACCAACAAGGTATTCATAAACCAATCATCGTCTTTTCTCTGGACATGTGAAATCACAATCAACTCTTCAGAATGAGTAAGATTATCGTGTTTATCCAGTAATTTTTCTACATCCGTCTTTTTTACCATGACCGCTATTAAATTAAGTTAAAAAAACAATTCTAGCACTTATCTCAAAGTACATAAATAATTATACCAAACTCACCTCAAAATACGTATCTATATCCCCTAAACTTACCTACTTATTGGCTTCACTCATTCGCACCATTCACTTTAAAGGCTAATTTAATGAGAATACGTTCATTTGCCGATATTATTTAGTTATGATGCTGTTGAATACATAAACCTATATTTTTACCTTGTCCCCTTTTTGTACTATTTTCCTGAGTATTGAACAATATTTTGCTTTTTCTATCTACACCGGATTATTTAGGAAGCGAGGTTAATAGTCTAAAAATGGATATCTAAACTAATAATGCTACAAAGCGCTCACGCCTTCGACCATTAATTGTAAGCTAGTTCTGCCACGAAACTCGTTGATATCTAACTTATAAGCAAGGTTCACATGGCTGCATTGTGCATTTGGCCACAAATCCAAATCGACATTAAAAGCAATCGCATCGATTAACACACCGCTTTCATGTTTGACCATCATTTTTAGGTGCTTACTGCCCACTAATCGTTGTTCCATTAATTGGAATTCACCATCAAACAGTGGCTCTGGAAATCCCTGCCCCCAAGGCCCAGCTTCCTTTAAACATTGAGCAAAAGCTAACGTAAAGTCTTCGGTCTGTAACTCACCATCAGAAATCAATTCACCTGCTAGTGGTTTATCTTTAAGATTTTCTTCCGCTATCTGATGAAAAACTTGCTCAAAAGCAGATAGATTTTTTAATGGTAAACTGAGTCCGGCTGCCATAGCATGGCCTCCAAACTTGCCGATAATATCTGGATACCGGCTGTTTATCTCTTCGAGTAAATCACGAATATGTAACCCTGGAATAGAACGAGCAGAACCTTTAAGAGTGTCATCATCCTGATGCGCAAAAGCGATAGTTGGTCTGTAATATTTATCTTTAATACGGCCGGCCAAAATACCAATCACACCTTGATGATAATCAGCTTGGTACAGTACTAAACCGAAAGGTAAAGTACTTGTTTCAAAGTTCAAACCTTCTAAAGCTTTTACCGCTTCTTGCTGCATCGACCCTTCTATTTCTCGCCTCTCACGATTTAAGCTATCTAACTGCACGGCTATTTGTCTTGCACGTGCGGGATCATCAGTCATCAAACATTCAATACCCAATGACATATCATCTAACCGCCCGGCAGCATTCAGACGTGGTCCGACAACAAAACCCAAATCAGAGGCAACTAAACGACTTTTCTCTTTACTTGCTACTTCAATTATCGCCTGTATACCCGGCCGACATTTGTCGCTACGTATACGCTGTAAACCTTGGTGTACCAATATTCTATTGTTATCATCTAATGGCACAACATCAGCTACAGTGCCAAGTGCCACCAAATCTAATAATGTAGCTAAGTTAGGCACAGGTAAACCTTGTTGCTCAAGCCACCCATTTGATTTCAGCTCTGCTCGAAGGGCTAACATCAAATAAAATGCAACACCTACCCCGGCTAAATTTTTAGACAAAAAACCACAACCTGGTTGATTGGGATTGACTATTGCATCGGCAATCGGTAGTGATTCAGCGGCTAAATGATGGTCTGTTACAATCACTGTTATGCCCAAAGATTTGGCTTTTTCAACACCAGCAAAACACGCAATGCCATTGTCGACTGTCATGATGACTTCTGCTTGTTGTTGCGCCGCAACTTCTACTATTTCTGGACTTAAACCGTAACCGAAATTGAACCGGTTAGGGACTAAATAATCATGATTAGTCGATCCCATCATACGCAAAGACATCATACTCAATGCAGTGCTTGTAGCACCGTCAGCATCAAAGTCACCCACAATTATTATTTTTTTATTGGTTGCTATCGCTTGAGCCAACAAATGAACGGCTTTCTCAACACCTTGCAATTGGTCGTAATGCAATAATGCTTGAGCGCTACGATTGAGTTGCGCCGCGTCCTCGACACCTCTATCGGCATAAATTTGTTTTAATCGTGGATGCAACAACTCAGGAAGATGTTGGCTATTCATTTTGGGTCTACGGCTGATTTGCACTTAAATATTTACCCATTTGAAAAGTGAAAAAAAAAGCCTGTATTAGAATAATACAGGCTTAAGAATGGTGTAATCTAAAAAATTAAAGAATGGCTTTTAGCGCTTGTTCAAGCTGCTTAGGCGGTTGGTAACCCGGAATAACTGACCCATCAGGCATAATGATATTAGGTGTGCCGTTCACCCCAATTTTTTGGCCAAAAGCATATTGCTCGGCTACTTTTGTTTTGCAGTCTTTACTGGCTACCGTACCACCAGCTTTGGCATTATCCATAGCTTCTTGCTTATTGTCCGCGCACCAAACCGACACCATATCGGTGTACGTAGAACTATTAAGTCCACCACGAGGGAAAGCGAGATAGCGAACAGTAATACCCAGATCGTTGTATTGCTCCATTTCATTATGCAACTTACGGCAATATCCACAGGTAATATCCGTAAATATATTGACCACGTATTTTTCTGTATCTGCTTTATATTCGATAACAGCGTCTTTAAATTCTGCTAAACCACCTAAACGCACACTTCCAAGAGCGTCTTCAGTCACATTACGCATACCTTCTTCGATATCATAAATACGAGCTTGCAACAAATACTTGCCATCTTGGCTGGTATAAAACAACCCTTTCTCTGTCATCACTTGCAATAGGCCAGTAACTGGCGCATCACCAATAGAGCTTATTTGCATACCAAGAGCCGCTTGCAGTTTAGCTTTTACCTGATCAAGGTCTTGTGTATCTGCAGCTGCAAAAGTTTTGAGACTAACAGTACTGACCAAACCCAAAAGTACCAAACCAATTTTCGTCCAATTTTTCATAATCTGCCCAACTGATTGCTGTATTGATAAGACCTTAATGAGGCCAAATAATTCCAAGTATTTGTGAATAGTTTAACGGAATACGTCTATCAAACCAAACGGTTCGGTAAATATGTATGTAACTACTTATTTTTAGCTTTCTGCCTGTAGTCAGCAGATTTTTCTATACATTTTTCAAACTCACCTTTAAACGCATACTCTGCTAAAAACGCTTCAGCGTTGACCGGACTAATCCGCTTTAAACTCACATTAATGGAGGGTTAAAAAGTTAAGTTATCTTTTTTATCTTTAATTAGGTAAAATTTACACTTAAAAACACAGGATTTTAGAGTCCGCAGTTTAGATTAACCATGACTTGGATATTGCGGCTAGATTTATATTAGTTTGTTTAACCATGTCCAAATTCATTCAGGTTCCAAAAGTCTATAGAAAACTCCCTCACTCGATTGTCGTCCAGACCTTGCACATAAAACAAAAAATTAGCCTCGTGGATGATGCTCTGCCACCAACCTCTGCAATCGCTCCGTAGCCACATGTGTATAAATTTGCGTGGTGGATAAGTCACTATGCCCCAACAACATTTGAACCACACGCAAGTCCGCACCGTGGTTAAGTAAATGTGTAGCAAAGGCGTGGCGCAAAGTGTGAGGTGATAAGTCGGTTTGAATATTCGCTATTTGACTGTAAAGTTTAATCCGGTGCCAAAAGGTTTGACGAGTCATGGCCACACCACGTTTGCTTGGAAAAATAATGTCACTTTCGGATTTAAGTAACGCACCCCGTCCTTGCTTTAAAAAAGTCGAAACCCAATCAATCGCTTCCTCGCCCAAGGGTACCAGTCTATCTTTACTACCTTTACCTGTGACTCTGACTACTCCTTGTTGAAGACTTAATTGGTCTAATCGTAAACTGACTAACTCGGTTACTCGCAGGCCAGTGGCGTACAGCACCTCTAACATGGCTTTATCACGGAGTTGAATCGGATCGTCGACTTTAGGCGCATTGAGTAAGTCGATGACTTGCGACTCGGTCAACGTTTTAGGAAGTGATTGCGGTAGCTTGGGATTTTGCAGCAGGCTAACTGGGTCGTCACTGCGGATTTCTTGGCGTAACATAAACTGGCACAAACTACGTAAACTGCTTAGAAAGCGTGACGTACTTCGACCAGATAAGCCACCGTCATAACGTATAGCAAGGTATTGATTTAAAACATCTTGTTCAAAATCGACTAACTGTACTAAATTGTCAGTCTCACTTTGATTGGCAAGAAAAAGTGCAAATTTGGTTAAATCAGAACGATAGGCACTAAGGGTATTTTCACTTAATCCTTTTTCTAACCACATGGCTTCAACAAAGTTTTCTATCTGAGCCGAATCGGAAGTATTTAACGACATAAAGGTTTAATTGCTCGGGTAATAAAAGGCTAATCTATACAACACTATCTTCACCGCATTGCCAACACAGCTCAAAGCTGGCGCCATTTTGCTCTTTACAGTTGCTGCATATCCAAGGAGATGAGTCTGATGGTTGATGTTCAAATTCAGCAATAAACTGCTGGGCCTTCGGTAACCATTGTGGATCGCGGATCCAAACTTCTGGCAACACGTCCATAGGCGATAATTCGCCCATGGCACCTATCGCAAATTCATTTTTTACAAAACAAGGAATACCTTTTTCATCAAGTAATTGTTTGATTTGAAAGACCATAAAGCGGTCGTGATGAGAGTAAACTTTGTCCAAGATTATCCTTAGTCCATATCGATAGAAACATTAGACAGCGACCCAAGTTGATTGC